>DASWWC010000043.1:0-9480 GCA_036401055.1 Roseateles sp. | reverse complement strand
GGTCGTCGAGTCCATGGTTGCTGCTCCGTCGATGAACGAGGCGGATTGCCTCGCCCATCAACTTCGCAGAAACCGCCGTGCAACGAACCATCACACCGCGGCCGGAGTGGCTACCGCGTAAGCGGTTTAGTCCTCCAGCCTATAGGCGCCATCCCTTCTCAAGCACGCCCGCGTCCTGCCCATCACTGCCCCCGCAGCCACGCACCTCAAGCCGCTGGCCGCGGAAAGCTGACCAGCACCGTCAGCCCCCGCCCGCCCGGGCCATCCAGCAGTTGCACGCCGGCGCCGTGCTGCGCCGCCGCCCGCTCCACGATGGTCAGGCCCAGGCCGCTGCCGTGGCAGCCGGCGCTGCCTTCCAGCCGCACGAAGCGCTCGAACACGCGTTCGCGCAGTTCGGCCGGGATGCCGGGGCCCTGGTCGCTGACGGTCAGCACGACCGCGCCGGCCGCCTCGGCCAGCGTCACCGTCACCTGGCCGCCCACCGGCGAGTACTTGATGGCGTTGTCGACCAGGTTGTCCACCAGGCTGCACAAGGACTCGCGATTCAGCCACATCGGCAGCTCGTCGGGCGCCTCCAGCGCCAGCTCGATGCGGCGCTGAACGGCCAGCCCGCTGGCCAGCGCGATGCGCTCGCGCACCAGGTCCACGAGGTCGTGGCGCACCTTGCTGAGGTCCAGCGTGTCGGCCCCCGAGCGCGCCAGCGCCAGCAGCTGGTGCACCGTGTGCGTGGCGCGCTGCACGCCCAGGCGCAGCCGCTCGCGGGCCTCCTCGCGGGCGCGCGGGTCGGACTGGTCCAGCCCTTCGGCGTTCAGCTGGATGACGGCCAGCGGCGTCTTCAGCTCATGCGCCGCGTCGGCCAGGAACTCGTGCTCGCGGTCCAGCCGCTGCTGCAGCCGCGCCATCAGCGAGTTGACTGCGTTGACCAGCGGCGCCAGCTCCACGTAGCGCGTGGCGGGCAGCGGCGTCAGGTCTTGCGCGGAGCGGGCCGATATGGCCGCGCCCATGCGCTTGAGCGGCGCGAAGCCGAGGCGGAACAGCAGCCACAGCGGCAGCGCCAGCAGCGGCAGGCCGTACAGCAGCGGGCGCGCGTAGTAGCTCAGGCCCGCCAGGCTGAAGTGCCAGTCGCCGGGCCGCTCCTGCCAGCGCCGCACGACCAGCTCGCGCGTGGCGTCGCCCACCTCGGCGTACAGCCAGCGCTCGTCCTGGCCGGGCGCGGTCTCCTGCGGCAGGACGCGGTCGCGGCCGGTGAGGTCGGGTTGCAGTTCGGACAGCAGCTCGCCGCGGCGCAGCACCTGCAGCACGCGGAACGGCGTGCGGTGGCCCTTGAGCCGCCACTCGCGCTCGCGCATGCCTTCCAGCGCCTGCAGCGCGTCGTGCAGCTGGCGTGCGTCGGCATGCGTGTCGCGCACGCGCTCCAGCGCCAGTTCGGCCCACAGCAGATTCTCGGCCTGGCCGTTCTTGACCTGCAGCACGCGGATGTCGATGAGCTCGCGCGCGACCAGGAACAGCCAGCACAGGAACAGCACCGCGAACACGGCGCCCAGGCTGCGGCGGAATAGCGAACGAGGGGCGGTGCTGGCGTCAGCCGCCATGACGATGGTGCATTCCGGGCCGAGCGCTGGGCCGCCCCAAGCCGGCCCGGCTGGCGATGTGCGAGCGGCTCAATGCCGCAAGCATCGCCGTCCCCTCGGGGGCTGAGCCCGGACACGCTGAGCCCAGTGGGCTCGACGTGCCTGGCGAAGGGCTGAGGCGCAAGCCGAAGCGCGGTCTGCAAGACCGGCCAAGGTACTCCTTGGACGAGGGGCTCATCATCCCCGCTCAACGAGGTAGCCCACGCCGCGCACGGTGCGGATGTAGCCCTCGCCGATCTTGCGGCGCAGGTTGGAGATGTGCACGTCCAGGCTGCGGCCGTCCATCTGGCTGGGCGAGCGGCTCTCCAGCTGGCGGCGCGTGACGACGCGGTCGGGCAGCTTGATCAGCGTCAGCAGGATGCAGAACTCGGTGCGCGACAGCGGCACGCGCTCCTGGCCGCGGCGCACTTCCATGCGAGGCTCGTCCAGGATGAGGTCGCGCAGCTGCCATTCGGCCTGCTGCGGCTCGCCGCCGTCCACCTGGCTGCGGCGCGCGACGGCGCGCAGCCGCGCCAGCAGCTCGGAGCCGGCAAAGGGCTTGACGAGGTAGTCGTCGGCGCCGCCGTCCAGGCCGTCCAGCCGGTCCTCGATGGCGTCGCGCGCGGTGATGACGAGCAGCGGCAGCTTGCGGTGGTTGCGGCGCAGCGTGCGCAGCAGCTCCATGCCGTCGCCGTCGGGCAGGCCCAGGTCCATCACCACCGCGTCGAAACCGCCTTCGGCGATCCACAGCCGCGCGTCCGCGATGCGCCGAAGCCACATCACGTCGTGGTCGGCGTTCTGCAGCACGGCCTGCAGCGAGCGGCCGAGCTCCAGGTCGTCTTCGAGGAGGCAGATGCGCATGCCGCGCACTTTAGTGACATCCGCGTTAAGACGGCCTTAACAAGCCATTGAAGCAGCACATAGGCACCCGGGAAGACAGTCCGCCCAACGCTGAAACGCCTCGTCCCATGATCCGAGCCCTCACCTGCCTCTGCTTGCTGCTGCCACTGACGGCCGCCGCCGGTCCGTCGCCGTTCCTGCCCAGCCGCGCGCAGTTCGACGCGCTGTTCCCGGAGCGCATCGCGTTCTACACGTATGAGGGTTTCACCGAGGCCGTGCGTCAGACGCCCGGCTTTGCCGACTGGGGCAGCGACATGCAGCGCCGCCAGGAGATGGCGGCCTTCCTGGGCCAGATCGCGCACGAGAGCGACCAGCTGCGCGCCCAGCGCGAGTACAAGCGCGCGAACTGGGACAAGTACTGCCGCGACGACGCGCGCCTGGGCTGCGCCAAGGGCCAGCAGTACTACGGCCGCGGCCCCATCCAGCTGAGCTGGAACTACCAGTACAAGGCCGCGGGCGACTTCATGGGGCTGGACCTGTGGAGCGACCCCGACCGCGTCGCACGCGACTCCACGGTGGCCTGGCGCACGGCGCTCTGGTACTGGATGACCCAGCCCGGCGAGTCGCCTCAGGCGTCGCATGCCGCCATCCGTGCGGGCGCCGGCTTCGGCGCGACGACGCGCGCCATCAACGGCCCGCTGGAGTGCGACAAGCCGACCGATCCCGATGCGAAGCGCAAGAACGCGCGCCGCGCCGACTTCTACAAGCACGCCAGCGATTTGTTTGGCGTGCCCCTTTTGCACCCGCTCGGGTGCTGACCCCCGCCCCTGCGCCCTGTAACCCCGGAGAAAGAGAATCATGAGGAAGCATTCAAGCCCCCGCCCGACGGCCATCGCAGCCGCCGCCATGTTGCTGACCGCGCTGCCCGCGCTGGCGCAGGAGGCCCCCAAGAAGACGGAGACCCTGGACGCCGTCGTCGTCACCGGCATCCGCGCCAGCATGGAGAAGTCCCTGCAGACCAAGCGCAATGCCGACGCCATCGTCGACGTCATCACCGCGGAAGACGTGGGCAAGCTGCCCGCCACCAATGTCGCCGAGGCGCTGACCACCATCCCCGGCGTCACCATCGACAAGGCCTTCGGCCAGGGCGAGAAGGTGTCCATCCTGGGCACCGACCCGGCGCTCAACCGCACGCTGATCAACGGCCAGACCATCGCGTCGGCCGACTGGTTCATCGCCGACCAGCCCGGCCGCACCTTCAACTACTCGCTGCTGGCACCGCAGCTCATCAACAAGGTCGAGGTCTACAAGTCGCCCGAAGCCTGGATCGACGAAGGCTCCATCGGCGGCACGGTGAACATCTCCACCCGCAAGCCGCTGGAACAAAAGGCGCTCACGCTGGCGGCCTCGGTCGGCTATCTCTACAACGATCGCATCGGCAAGGGCAAGCCCACCGTGGCAGGCCTGGTCGGCTGGCGCAACGAGGCCAAGACCTTCGGCGTCATCTTTTCGGCCCAGCGCTCGGAAGAGGGCATCCGCCGCGACGGCGTGGAGTCGTATGGCACCGTCAAGGGCAGCGACTACATCAACGGCAGCGGCGGTGGCGGCTCCATCAACAACCTGCCGACCGACTGGTCCGTCCCCCCCAACCCGGACGGCAGCCAGCCGAAGAAGCCGGCCTCCTGCGTCGGCAGCTGTGCCACCACGCTGCTGGCCAACCCGAACGCCGTCGGCCCCAACTCCATCAGCGCGCACTACTTCGAACAGACGCGCAAGCGCGACACGCTGTCGCTGTCGCTGCAGGCACGCGCCAGCGACAAGCTCGACTTCGAGTTCAACGCGCTGGATGTGAAGGCCGGCTACGACAACCGCAGCCACTCGATGTTCGCCTTCCAGGGCAATGCCTGGAACGGTCTCATGAAGATGACCGACCTCGCCGTGGCCGGCGGCGTCATCACCAAGGGCACGTTCAAGAACGCGCTGATGGTGTATGACCTGATCGACCGCAAAGCGACGGTGGACACCCAGTCCTACGACCTCAAGGGCAACTACAAGGACGACCGCTGGTTCGCCTCCTTCCACGCGGGCTCCTCCAAGGCCACCGGCGGCACCAAGCTGCAGGTCTACGGCGAGTTCCTGAACTGGTCCGACTACAGCTACGACCTCAGCAGCGGCACGCCCAGGCTGAACATCACCGGCGTGAACCCGCTGAAGGAACCGAGCGCCTTCCAGATCGACGGTGGCTGGGGCTCCGACCCCACCAAGAAGGAAACCTGGAACACCGGCTGGGGCGGCAACATCGTCTTCAAGCCGACAGTGGACAAGGAGGAGTTCATGCAGGTGGACGGCGGCCTGAAGTTCGACGGCCCCATCTACCAGCTGCGCTTCGGCGCCAAGCACCGCGAGCACAACACCACGCAGACCATGGGCGGCGTGTCGCTGGCCTCGGTGAGCACCTACGGCGACGCGCGGGCCAGCCAGTTCTCGCCCAAGCCGCTGCCGGGCAACTATCTCAGCGGCTTCGGCAACGTCGGCGACCTGAACAACCGCTACACCATCGACGGTGAAGCGCTGGCCGGCTACATCACCAGCGGCAAATGGCTGGCTCCGTGGCAGACCATGCCGCAGCCCGCCACCTTCAACGATCCGTCCTTCGTCGCCAACACCTGGTCGGTCAAGGAAGTGGTGGACGCCGCCTATGTGCAGGCCGACTACGCCATCGACGCGCTGCGCGGCAACTTCGGCGTGCGGGTGGTGGACACCACCTCCAGCAGCGGCGGCTGGGCCTGCACGGTGTCCACGGGCCAGGCCTGCCCGGCCGACAAGTACGTGGCGACCGTCGTGCACAAGAACTACAAGAACATCCTGCCCAACCTGAACGTCGCCTACGAGTTGAGCGGCAACCTGATCCTGCGCGCCTCGGCCGCCAAGGTCATGTCGCGCCCGAACTATGGCGACATGTCCAGCTACCTGTGGATCGGCGACCAGACCAAGACCGGCGGCGGCGGCAACCCCGACCTCAAACCCTACAAGTCCACCAACCTGGACTTCTCGGCCGAGTGGTACTTCGCCAAGAACGCCATCCTGGCCGGCACCATCTTCAACAAGAAGGTCACCGACTACGTGCTCGTCACGACGCAGCCGGAAACGCACTACAACCAGTTCGAACGCCAGAACACGACCTACGCCGTCTCGCGCCCGAACAACGCCGGCAGCGCCACCATCAAGGGCGCGAGCCTGGCCTTCCAGGCCAACATCGGCTGGGGCTTCGGCGCGCTGACCACCTACACCTTCTCGGACGCCAAATCAGCCCAGGCCGGCTCGCACCTGCCGTTCAACTCCAAGCATCAGTACAGCCTCAGCCCGTTCTATGAAAGCGACCGCTTCAGCGCCCGCGTGACCTACACCTACCGCTCCAAGTACTACACGCAGGCCGACCGCGGCAACTTCCTGGTCACCGACGGCAGCAAGGATCTGGCCGCCAGCGCCAACGTGAAGCTGACCGAGCGCCTCAGCCTGGGTCTGGACGCGATGAACCTGCTGGACAGCGAGTACCGCAACTACGCTGACGTGGCCGGCGTCGCCAACACCGAGTTGCTGACCCGCGGCATCTACCGCACCGGCAAGCGCTACCAGGCGGTGCTCCGGTATAGCTATTGACCCCTCGCTCAGTCTCGCCCTGCTGAACGCAGGCGAGCCTGATCGGTCTTGCAGACCGCGCCGCGGCTTGCGCCGCAGCCCTTCGGCAGGCACATGCCGCCCACTGGGCGCCATGTGTCCGGCCTCAGCCCCCGAGGGGACGGCGATGCTCGCGGCATTGAGCCGCTCGCACATCGCCAACCGGGCCGGCTTGGGGCGGCCCCCGCAATACGGGCCGACAAGGCCCCTCGTGGCGGCAGTCTCCTGCCTCACTTCGGGCGGTCCGTCGCGGGCCGCCCATTTTTGCTTTGTAATCGCGGCCCATGAATGACAGCGCCACCGCCCCCCGCGAAACCGCCATCGACCTGCTGCGCGGCCTGACCGTCGCCGTGATGATCCTCGTCAACGAATGGGCCGGCGTGGCCGGCCTGCCGGCGTGGCTGAAGCATGCGCCCGCCGACGCGGACGCGATGACCTTCGTGGACATGGTGTTCCCGGCCTTTTTGTTCATCGTGGGCCTGTCGATGCCGTTCGCGCTGCAGCCGCAGCTGGAAAAGATCGGTCGCCACGCGGCGCTGCGCACGGCCGCCGAACGCACGGCGGCGCTGCTCGTCGCCGGGCTGTTCATGGTGAACGCCGAGATGGCGCCGGCCGGCTTCAATGCGTCGGGCTGGCTGCTGGCCGCCTTCGGCGCCATCTTCCTCACCTGGGGCAGCCTCCGCGGCGGGCCGGCCCTGCCCGGGCCGTTGCGCCTGGCAGGCCTCGCGCTGCTGGGCGGGCTGGCCTGGGTCTATCCCGGCGGCATGGGCCTGCACTGGTGGGGCATCCTGGGCCTGATCGGCTGGGCCTACGGCCTGGTGGCGCTGCTGTTCCTGCAGACGCCGCAGAACAGCCGGCTGATCGCCGTGGTGAGCGCGCTGCCCCTGTGCGTGGCCTGGTATGCGCTGGCCGCACCGCACCTGGGCGGCGGCGCGCACGCCACGCATGCGCTGCTGGTGCTGGCCGGCATGGGCACGGCGCGGCTGCTGCACGACCCCCAGCACCGCGTGGCGCCCGACCGCGCCGCACGCGTCGCGCTGCTGGCCGCGTTCACGATGCTGGCCCTGGGCTTCAGCCTGCGCAGCCAGTTTCCGCTGTCCAAGATCCAGGCCACGCCAAGCTGGGGCCTGGTCTGCGCGGGCGCCACGCTGCTGGTCTACCTGTGCGTGCTGCCGCTGGCCCGCACCTCGCTGGGCCGGGGTGCGCTGAAGCTTCTGGGCGACGCCGCCCGCCATCCGCTGCTGGCCTACCTGCTGCCCTTCGTCATCGGCGCGGCGATGGCGCTGGCGGGCTGGACCTGGCCCGCCGAGCTGGGCGCCGGCTGGCCGGGCCTGGGGCGCGGCGTGTTGATGCTGGCGCTCGTGCTCGTGCTGCTGCGGCTGCTGCTGCGCCTGGGCGTGAGGCTCAAGCTCTGATGCAACGCCGCCACCTGCTCCGGCTCGCCGCAACGTCCGCCCTGATGCCCACCGCCATGGCCGCCCCGACTGCCCGCTTCCTGCACGTCGGCACCTATGCGCCGCTGGGCCTGGGGCTGTACAGCTTCGCCATCGCCGCCGACGGCGCGCTCCGGCCGCTGGGCGCCACGCCCAACGCGGGCAACCCCAGCTGGCTGGCCGCCGACGGCGGCCGCGTCTACGCCGCCGAGGAAGGCGGCCACCACGTCGCCGTCTACACGCAGGACGAGGCCGGCCGGCTGACGCTGCTGCAGCGCGTGCCCAGCGGCGGCAGCGCGCCCTGCCAGCTGTCGCTGGGCGCCGGCCACGCCTGGGTGGCTCACTACGGCGACGCGCGCTTCGCCGCGCTGCCGCTGCTGGCCAATGGCCGCCTGGGCGCCGCTCAGAGCTGGCCCAGCTGCACCGGCCCTGACTGCCGGCCCGGCCCGCCGAAGGCCGAGAAGGCACCACCCGGCAGCCAGGCCCACAGCGGCCACGACGCGCCGCATGCCCACATGATCCAGGCCAGCCCCGACGGCCGCTGGCTGCTGGGCACCGACCTGGGCCGCGACCGCCTGCTGGTCTGGCCGCTGACGCCCGGCGCGCCCACCGCCCCGGCCCGCGAGCTGGCGCTGAGCCCCGGCTCGGGCCCGCGCCACTTCGTCTTCCACCCGGCGGACGCCGGCCTCGTCTACGTGCTGCAGGAAGAGTCGTCCACGCTGTCCACCGTCGCGCTGACGGCGGACGGACCGACGCTGCTGGACGAGACCAGCGTGCTGCCCGTGGGCTTCGCCGGCACCAGCTACGCCTCCGACCTGCTGGTCGCGCCGGGCGGCCGGCACCTGTACGCACTGAACCGGCTGCACGACAGCATCGGCGTGCTGTCGCTGCGCACACCGCGCTCGCCCAGGCTGCTGGACCACCACTGGGTGCGCGGCAGCTACCCGCGCAGCGCGTGCATCGCCGGCACGCAGATGTACGTGTGCAACCAGCGCAGCGACCAGCTCAGCCACTTCGACCTGGGCCGGCCCGAGGCGCCGCGGTTCACGGGGCGGCAGACGGGCGTGCCCAGCCCGGCGGGGGCCTGCGCGCTGTAACGCCTCGCACGACGGGACGGCGGTGGCGCATCATCCCCACCCATGAACAAGACCCACCCGCTGCGCGGCGCCGGCCGCCTGGCCACGGCCGCCGTCACCGGCATCACCGACCTGGTCGAGGCCATGCACGCCGAGATTGCCCGGCCGCCGCTGACGGCGCCGCGCCAGCGCACCTCGGGCATCACCGGCCTGGTCTACCGCAGCGTGCGCGGCGTCACCGGCATCGTCGGCGGCGGGCTGGACCTGGCCCTGGGCGCGCTGACGCCACTGCTGGGCCAGGCCGACCCCGCACGCGCCAGCGCGGCACTGGCCGCGCTGAACGGCGTGCTGGGCGACTACCTCGAAGCCACCGCCAACCCGCTGGCCACCCCCATGGGCCTGCACCCGCTGGTAGACGGCGCGACCGGCCCGCCCCTGGTGCTGCTGCACGGCCTGTGCATGAACGAGGCGCAATGGCGGCGCCAAACCGACGAAGCAGGCGCCGACTTCCCCGCCGCGCTGGCACGGCTGGGCTACCGGCCGCTGGGCCTGCGCTACAACAGCGGCCGCGCCATCTGGCGCAATGGCGCCGAGCTGGCCGCGCTGCTGGACGAAGTGCCCGGCCCGCTGACGCTGCTGGGGCACAGCATGGGCGGGCTGGTCGCGCGCAGCGCCATCGCCCAGGCCGGGCGCAGGCGCTGGCCGCGGCGGCTGCAGGCCCTGGTCACGCTGGGCACGCCCCACCTCGGCGCGCCGCTGGAGCGCGGTGGCCAGCAGGTGCAGCGGCTGCTGGCCGTCAGCGCCTATGCGCGCCCGCTGGCCGCGCTGGCCGCTAGGCGCAGC
>DASWWC010000042.1:0-9114 GCA_036401055.1 Roseateles sp. | reverse complement strand
GGCCACGGCGCCGGCCGCGCCCGCGGCCAGCAGCAGCGCGGCGACAGCGGCGCGGAGCGGGTCAGAGACCATGCTTGTCCAGCCGCCGGTACAGCGCCGCGCGGCTGACGCCCAGCAGCTTGGCGGCCTGGCTGATGTTGCCGTCGGCCTGGGCCAGCGCCGCCTGCACGGCCTCGCGTTCGCGCTGGTCCAGGTCCAGCGTGGTCTCGGCGGGCGCGGCCGTCGCGGGCGCATTCAGGCCGAAGTCGCCCCAGGTGAACACCGGCCCGCGCGCCAGCAGCGTCGCGCGCTCGCAGGCCTGGCGCAGCTCGCGCACATTGCCGGGCCAGCGGTAGGCGGCCAGGCGCGCGAGCGCGTCGGGCGTCAGCTCGACCGGGCGCTTGGCGAACTGCGCGAGGTAGTGGCGCAGCAGCAGCGCGATGTCCCCGGCGCCACGCTCGCGCAGCGGCGGCACGCGCAGCACCACGGTGTTCAGCCGGTACAGCAGGTCGGGGCGAAAGCGCCGTGCGTCGAACAGCTCGGCCTCGGCCACGTTGGTGGCGGCCAGCACGCGCACGTCCACCGGCACGGGTCGGTCGCTGCCGAGCGGCGTCACCTCGCGGCGCTCCAGCGCGGCCAGCAGCTTGGCCTGGCTGGCGAGCGGCAGGTTGCCGATCTCGTCCAGGAACAGCGTGCCGCCGGCCGCCGCGACGAAGCGACCCGGGCGCGACTCGCGCGCATCGGTGAAGCTGCCACGCTTGTGGCCGAACAGCTCGCTCTCCACCAGCGCCTCGGGCAGCGAGCCCATGTCCACGGCCAGCAGCGGGCCGGCGGCGCGCGGCGAGGCGCGGTGCAGCGCGCGCGCCACCAGCTCCTTGCCGACGCCGTTCTCGCCGAGGATGAGCACGCTGGCCTCGCTGGCGCCGACCTGCGCGATCTGCGCGCGCAGCGATTGCATCGCCATCGACTCGCCCAGCAGTTCACCGACCGCGGGCGCTGGGGCGCGCCGCGCCAGCGCGGCCTGCACGCAGGCGACGAGGCGGTCGTTCGCCCAGGGTTTGGTGATGAAGTCCACCGCGCCACTTTTGAGCGCCTGCACGGCCAGGTCCACCTCGGCATAGGCCGTCATGACGATGACCGCCGACGCATCGCGGCGCGCCACCACCTCGCGCAGCAGCGCCAGGCCCGCCGTGCCGTCGCTGGCGCCGGGCGTGAAGTTCATGTCCAGCAGCAGCACGTCGGGCGCGATCTCGTCGAGCGCCGCCGGCAGGTCGCGCGGGTCATGGCGCACGGCCACGGCGCCCAGCCGGCGCAGCGCCAGCCGCGCGGCCAGCGCCACGTCGGGGTCGTCGTCGAGGATGAGGATGCCGGGCATGGGAGGGCGCGACTCTAAGCGCGCCTCTGTACAGCGGGCAAGGTGGTGTCCGAAAGCGAACAGTGCCGGTGTTCGCAAGCGGACGTTTCGGTGGCCGTGCCGGCGCGCTCCCCAGGGCGGGCCCGCTGGCCCGGCTCTTGCAAAACGGCAGGTCATGACCGCCTTCTCTCCCTCCCTCACCTGGCGCAGCGCCTGGCGCCAGCTGCGCGCCGAACCCGGCCCTGCTGCCCTTGTCATCGTCGGCCTCGCGCTGGGCCTGGCGCTCACGCTGCTGACGGCCAGCTTCCTGCAGGACACGCTGCGGCCCGACGGCGAGCTGCCCGAGGCCGACCGGCTCGTCGCTCTCGAGTGGCGGGTGCGCGGCCCCGGCGGCATCACGACGGAATGGTTCGACCGCGTGCCCTCCGTGCCGCTGCACGCCGCGCTGCGCGACAACGGCGCGCCGGTGGGGCCGATGAGCCGCGTGCTCTACACGCAGCTGCCGGCCCATGCCGGTGAGGCGCCCGGCGTGCGCCGCAGCATGCGCCTGCACATCGCGCTGGCCGATGCCGACCTGCAGACCTTGTTCGACCTGCGCCCCCTGGCGGGCGACCTGCATGCGGCGCTGTCGACGCCCGAGGGGATCGCGCTGACCGCGCGATCCGCCGAACAGCTGTTCGGCACGCAGCAGGCGCTGGGCCGCACGTTCACGATCTCGATGCCTCCGCTGCCCGACGGTTCGCCCGCCGGGCAGTTCACGCTGACCGTGAAGGCCGTGCTGCCCAACCCCAACCTGAACGGCACGCTGGTCTTCGATGCGCTGACGGGCTTCAACGCGCCGGCGGCCAAGGTCTACCTGAAACTGTCGGACAACTGGTACCAGGGCGGGGGTCGATTGTTCGCCCGTCTGCAGCCGGGCGCCACGGCCGAAGCGCTGGGCGTGCTGGGCCAGCGGCTGCTCGACCAGCAACCGCTGCCGCCCGGCCTCCCGGCCGACTTCCTGAAGGGCGGCGGCAAGGCTGCCTACCTGCGCGCTCTGCCGGTGAAGGACATCGGCCTGCACGGCGCCGGCAGCCCGCAGCGCCGCCTGCAGCTGGGCAGCCTGGCCGTGGCGGCGGCCGGCGTGCTGGCGCTGGCCGTCATCAACTTCATCAACCTGTGGAGCGTGCGCACCTTGCGTCGCCAGCGCGAGATCGGGTTGCGCAAGTCGCTGGGTGCCGGTGCGGGGCAACTGGCGCGGCAGTTCTTTGCCGAGGCGCTGGTCGTGGCGGGCCTGGCCGGCGCTTGCGGTCTGCTCCTCGCCTGGTGGGTGACGCCGATGGCCGAGGTGCTGATGCAGCGCCAGTTCCACGCCCCGGTGCTCAGCCCCGTGATGGCGCTGCTGACCGGCCTGCTGTGCGCGGTCATCGCGGCACTCAGTGCGCTGCCGCTGACGAGCATTGCGTTGCGCGTGCGGCCCGCCGAGTCGCTGGCCGGCCGCAGCCACAGCGAGGGTGCTGCCAGCCGCTGGCTGCGCCGCGTGATGACGACGCTGCAGTTCGGCGCCGCCGCGCTGTTCGCGTCGCTGGCGCTGACGGTGCTGTGGCAGGCGCGCCATGCGGGCGAGATGCCGCGCGGCTTCGAGCTGGAAGGCCGCGTGGCCATCGACCTGCCGTGGTGGACGCAGCCGGCGCAGGTGAGCTCGCTGCTGGCGCAGGTGCGCAACTGGCCCGAGGTCATCGCGGCCGGCGCGGCCGACGACGTGCCGGGGCGCGATGCGTCCCGCTGGTACGCCGAGTTCCGCGGCCCCGGCGGCACACCCGTCAACCTGCGCACCGGCGTGGACTTCACGCCCGGCTATCTGCAGGCCTACGGCATGCGCATCGTGGCCGGGCGGTTGTCGGCCGACCATGTGGCCGAGGCTGCGCAGCCCGCCATCGTGCTGGACCGCAGCGCCGTGCGCGCGCTGGGCTTTGCCAGCCCCGAGGCGGCCATCGGCCAGGTGCTGGGTGTGGCGAGCAGCTTTCGTGGCGGCAAGCCGGTCACAGTCGTGGCCGTCATCGACGACATCCGGCTGGAAGGCCCGCGCAGCCCGCCGCAACCGCACGCCATCACGCCGCTGGCCGCGCGGGAGTCCGGCGCCATCGGCGTGCACAGCCGCGACCCGCAGGCCACGGCACGCCAGCTGACGGCGCTCGTCAAGACCACCTTCCCCGATGTGACGCTGGAGGCGCTGCCAGTGCGCGACATGCTGCTGCAGACGGTGGCTGACGATACCCGTCTGGGCCGGCTCATCGGCGTTGCCGGGCTGATGGCGCTGAGCCTGGCGGCTGTGGGCATCTACGCGCTGGCGGCCTACACGCTGCGGCTGCGCGAGCGCGAGATCGTGCTGCGCAAGCTGCATGGCGCCGGCGCGGGCGCCGTGGCGGCCTTGCTGGCGCGGGAGTTCGCGGGCGTGCTGGCGGTGGCCTGCGCGCTGGCGCTGCCGGTGGCGGCATGGCTGTCGCAGCGCTACCTGGCGGACTTCGTCGAACGCGCGCCCGTGGGGCCGTTCTCGCTGTGGGTGCTGCTGGCGTCGGCGGCGTTGCTGGCGGTGGTGACGCTGCTGGCCGTGGCGCGCCACCTGCGCGCCGCGCTGGCGTTGCGCCCGTTGCTGGCCTTGCAATGAAGCCCCTCGTCCGGTCGAGCCCCGCTGAACGCGGGCCCGCCCAGCCGGTCCCCCGGGGGGACGGCGATGCGTCCGGCGTCGAGCCGAACGCACATCGCCGTGACGGGCCGGCTTGGGAGCGGCCCGGCGCTCGGCCCACGCGTGCGGATTCCGGCGCTGCGATGGACCGCCACGTGGCGGTGCCGCGGCGTTACGGCGCTCTTGCGCTGGTGGTGGTGGCCGTGGCGCTGCTGGCCGTGCTGGGCGTGCACTACTGGCCGCGCGGCGTGCCGGTGGCGCGTGCGGACGTGGAGATCGCGGCGGCGAAGACGGGCCCCTTCCGCGACGTCGTCGTCGGTCGCGCGACGACGCAACCGCTGCAATCCGTGCTGCTTGACGCGACCGAGGACGGCCGCGTCGAGCAGGTGCTGGTGGGTGACGGCGCGCGCGTCGAGGCCGGCCAGCTGCTGGTGGTGCTGAGCAGCACGCAGCGCGCGCAGGAGTTGATGGCGCGCTCGGCGGAAGCGGCCCAGCAGACGGCCAACCTCGCCACCTTCCGCGCCGGCCTGATGCAGGCCCAGGCGCAGCTGCGCCGTGAGCTGACGCAAGCCGAGTTCGAGCTGGAGCGCGTGCGCCGCCTGCACCAGCGCAACCGCGAACTTGCCGTCACCGGCTTCCTGTCGCCGGCGGCGCTGGAAGACTCGGCCGACAAGCTCGTGATGACCGAGCGCCTCGTCACGCAGGCGCGCCATGACAGCCGCGAGGAACTCGCCACGCGCCAACAGTCCATAGCGGCCATGCAGCGCGCCGTAACCGACCTGGACCAGCGCCTGGCCGCCATGCGCACCGCCAGCGAGGGCCTGGCCGTGCGCGCGCCGGTGGCCGGCCGCGTGACGGGCCTGACGCTGCAGGTCGGCGAGAGCGTGCGCGCTGGCACGCGCATCGCGCGGCTGGACAGCCTGGGCCGCTTCAAGCTGGACCTGCGGCTCGACGAGTTCCACCTCGGCCGCGTGCGCGAGGGCCTGGCCGCCACGCTGGCGCATGGCGGGCGGGACCATCCACTGCACGTCGCCCGCATCGACCCGCAGGTCAAGGACGGCCGCTTCAGCGTCGAGCTGGTGTTCGATGCCGACCCGCCGCCGCTGCAGGTCGGCCAGGGCCTGGACGTGCGCCTGACGCTGGGCCAGCCCACGCCGGCACTGTTGATTCCCGACGCCGGCTTCTACGCCGACACCGGCGGCGCCTGGGCCTTCGTGCTCGGGCCCGACGGGCGGCATGCCGAGCGCCGCGAACTCAAGCTCGGCCGCCGCGCCGACGGCGTCGTCGAAGTGCTGGGCGGCCTGCAACCCGGCGAGCAGGTCGTCGTCTCTCCCTACCGTGCGTTCACGAACGCGCCCGCCCTCCAACTCCACTGAGCCGTCATGTTCCAACTCAAGCACCTGACCAAGACCTTCCGCACCGGCGACATCGAGACCACCGCGCTGGACCGCATCGACCTCGACATCGAGCCCGGCGAATACCTCGCCATCACCGGCCCCTCTGGTTGCGGCAAGTCCACGCTGCTGGGCATCCTCGGATTGCTGGATGCGCCCAGTGGCGGCGAGTACTGGTTCGATGGCCACAACATCGCGGGCTGGAACGAGCGCCAGCTGAATGCGCTGCGCCGCGGCCGCATCGGCTTCGTGTTCCAGAGCTTCAACCTCATCGACGACCTGACCGTGGCCGAGAACATCGGCCTGGCGCTGGAGTACGGTGACCTGCCGGCGCGCGCGCGCCGCGACCGCGTCGCCGAGGTCATGGAGCGCCTGGGCCTGAGCCACCGTGCCGGCCACCGGCCCAGCCAGCTCAGCGGTGGCCAGCAGCAGCGCGTGGCCATCGCGCGCGCCATCGCGGCGCGGCCTGCGCTGCTGCTCGCCGACGAACCCACCGGCAACCTCGACAGCGCGCATGGCGCCGAGGTCATGCGCATCCTGCGCGAGCTGAACGCCGAGGGCACGACGCTGGTGATGGTGACGCACTCGCTGGAGCATGCGGCGCAGGCGTCGCGGACGCTGCGGCTGCTGGATGGGCGGGTGGTGGTGGATGCGGCGGCAGCGGTGGCCTGACGCCCGCCATGTCAACGACCTTGAACCTGTTCGACCAGCTCGCCCGGGGGGGCACGGGCATCTGGGTTATCGGCGCGTTGTCCGTGCTGGCGTTGGCGGTGACGCTGGAGCGACTGGCGCGCTTTCGTGAATCGCGCCTGGCGCCGGCGGGGCTGGTGGACGAGGTGCTGCCGCTGTGGAAGGCGGGCGACTTCGCGGCCATCGAATCACGCCTGGCCGAGCGGCCGAGCGCGCTGGGCCGCGTGCTGGCCTACCTGGTACAGCACCGCCGGGCCGAAGCCGCCGCGCTCTCCACCCGCGCGGGCGACATCGCGTCGCTCGCGCTGCGCGAGCAGCAGCAGCGCGCCTACCCGCTGGCCGTCGTCGCCACCGTGGCGCCCATCGTCGGGCTGCTGGGCACGGTGGTCGGCATGATCGAGGCCTTCCACGTCATCGCCACCGCGGGCGGCCTGGGCGACCCGGCGCTGCTGGCCGGCGGCATTTCCAAGGCGCTGATCAACACGGCCGCGGGGCTGGCGGTGGCGCTGCCGGCGCTGGGCATGCACCACTTCTTCAAGCACCGCCTCACGCTGATCGGCCTGGCACTGGAGCGCGAGGTGAACCGCGTGTTCGACGAGGTGCTGATCGATGCGCATTGACCTGGGCCGCGACGAAGAGCCCGAGATCGGCCTGATCGCGCTGATCGACTGCATCTTCTTTTTGCTGATGTTCTTCATGGTCGCCACGTCGTTCAAGAAGCAGGACGACACGAAGAAGGAGAAGGACATCGCCATCACGCTGCCGACCTCGTCGGCGACGCTGGTGAAAGCCGATGCCGCGCCCCTGGGGCCGTTGGTGCTGACGCTGGATGCGCAGGGTGCGGTCTACATCGACAACCGTAGGATGACGCTGCAGGCCCTGCACGACCGGCTGCGCGACGAGGCCGCCAGCAACCCCGCCCGCCCGATCCGCCTGGATGGCGACCGTCGCACGCCCTACCAGCACGTCGTCCACGTGCTGGACCTGTGCCAGTTCGAGGGGCTGACGCAGGTGTCCTTGCACACCAAGCGATGAGGCCGGGCCGCAGCGCGGTTGTGGCGATGCTGCATGCGGCCGCTGGCGGGCTGCGTCGCCAGGCTTTCTTGATCGGCTCCCTGGCGCTGCATGTGCTCGTCGCCTGCTGGGGGTGGCAGCTGGGCGTGCAGGTCACCGCTCAGGCTGAGCGTGCGCAGGCGGCCGCCGCCGAGACGAGCGCCCAAGCGGCCCGCCAGGCGCAGGTTCGGCGCCACGAACAGCAGCTGGAGCAGCTGCGCAAGCAGCTCGGCGCCGGTGTGCCGGCCGCAGCCGCCAACCCTGCCAGCAGCCCGCTGGAGCGGGCCCAGGCGCTGACGAAGGCGCTGGAGGAGGTCGAGCGGCAGGCCCGCATCAAGGAGCTCGCCCGCCTGCTGAAGATCCCGCGCGAGAAGGCCGCCGCCCAGGTCCGGCTGGAAGAAGCCAAGCGCATGAAGCCGCCGCCCGCCGATGCGGCCCAGGCGCTGGCGCAGCTGGTTCAGCGTGCCCGCGATGCCGCCGAACGCCGGCAGGCCCGCGAGCTGCGCGAGCGCGGCGGGCTCGGCCTGGCGGGCCTGCTGGGTGAGCAGGGCTCTGGCCCGCATCAGGGCAGGCCCGACGGCGGCCGGTGGGTCGAAGACCCCGACGGAAACGTCGCCGACACCGTCGACTACCGGCGCCGCTACGACACCTTCGCCAAGCCGCCGCCCCTGGACGCCACCGACCTGCAGCTGGCCGCCGAGTCGCGCCGCTTCGGGCCCGGCGCGCCGTTCGCCAACCGCGTCTACCTGGACCGCTGGCACGTGATCGGCCCCTTCCCCGCGCCCGATGCCCGCGCCATCAACACCGTCCACCCGCCCGAGGTCGCCGTGGACCTGGACGCCGTCTACCCCGGCAAGCGCGGCCCGGTCCGCTGGTCGCCGCTGCACAGCAGCGTCTACCCCTTTCATCCCGAGCCGCTCGCCATGGACGCGCTCTACTACGCCGCGACCGAGGTGCGGGTGGACCGCGACATGGATGTCTGGCTCGACATCGGCGCCGACGACGACACCAAGCTCTGGCTCAACGACGAGCTGGTCTGGTTCAGCGCCGTCGACAAGCCCTGGTACCACCAGTGGTACCTCAACATGCACGCCGAGCGGGCCAACTACGCCATGGTCGAAGGCCGCGTGCGCGTCAGCCTGCGTGCGGGCCGCAACAGCTTGCTGCTCAAGCTCTACAACGCAAAGTCGGCCACCTTCTTTGCGGTGGTGCTGGCGCCGTAGGCATGCCGTGCCAGTCCGGGGGTCGGCAAGAAGCCTGGCGTTGCGGCCACATGATCGACTTTGCGAGCAAGCTGCGGTGAGATTGCGCGAACTACTGGACGGCTGACGGCGTTGCGGCGGCGCCGGCCAGGCGGCAGGCGGGTGGGCAGCCCTTAGGATGCCCATCCCATGCACCCCCTAATTCGTGGCCTTCTCGCGCCGCTGGCTTGGCTGTTGGCCGGCGCGGCGTTGGCGTTGCCCGATGCCGGCCCGCTGGAGGTGCAGTTCCGCAGCGTGGCCGTGCCCATGAACTCGGTGCCGGCCTTCGTGCAGGACAAGGCCGGCTTCCTGTGGGTGGCCACGGCGCGCGGCCTGACGCGCTATGACGGCTACCGGCTGCGCCCCATCGAGCTGGCGCGCGAGCAGACCACGCAGCGCAGCCTCGGTTGGGTGCGCGCGCTGGCCGCGGGCGCCGACGGCCGGGTCTGGATAGGCACCGAGACGCTGGGCCTGGTCGTCTACGACCCGCAGGCCGACCGCGTGCAGGCGCTGGGCAGCTCGGCGCCGCAGGTCGGGCCGCACGCGCCCATCCGTGCGCTGGCCGAGGATGCCGAGGGCGACCTGTGGGTCGGCAGCGTGGGCCAGGGTCTGTACCGCTACCGCACGGCGGCGGGGCGTTTCGAGCCGCAGCTGCTGCAGGTGGGCGGCCAGCCCGAGGCGCGCGTGCTGGCGCTGCGCGTGGGCGCCGGCGGTACGGTCTGGGCCGGCCACTGGCAG
>DASWWC010000041.1:0-15931 GCA_036401055.1 Roseateles sp. | reverse complement strand
GGTCGTCGAGTCCATGGTTGCTGCTCCGTCGATGAACGAGGCGGATTGCCTCGCCCATCAACTTCGCAGAAACCGCCGTGCAACGAACCATCACACCGCGGCCGGAGTGGCTACCGCGTAAGCGGTTTAGTCCTCCAGCCTTGAGCCGTCGTCGCATGCCACACCGGCGATGTGCTGCCCAAGTTGCCGAAACGGCTGACCCCGTCGCACCGGACCAGGCGCTCTGCAGTGCCTGAAACCGGCGCCCTGCTGCGCAGATGGCAGACGCGACCAGATGCGGAAGTGAGTTTTCCCCTCGGCGCAGCGGCCCGCACCGCGCAGTTGCGCCAGTAGAGTGGCAGGCATGGACGCCACGCCCTACCTGCTGGTCCAGCTCAGCGACCCCCACATCACCCACCCGGGCCGGCTGATCTCCGGCCGCATCGACACCGCCGCCGCGCTGCGCCACGCCGTGGACCGCGTGCTGCGCCTGCAGCCGCGCCCGGTGGCCGTGCTCGTAAGCGGCGACCTGGTGGACGCCGGCCACCCGGCCGAGTACGCACGGCTGCGCGAGCTGCTCGCCCCCATCGCCGGCGCCGGCCTGCCGCTGGCGCTGCTGCCCGGCAACCACGATGCGCGTGCGCCGCTGCAGGAAGCCTTGTCGGGCCTGCCCGGCGTGCACTGCGGCGAGCCCGGCGCCGCGGCCATCCAGTACGCGCTGGACCTGCCCGGCCCGCTGCGCCTGGTGGTGCTGGACAGCCTGGTCGACGGCCAGTCTGCCGGCGGCCTGGACGACGCCCGGCTGGCCCAGGCCCAGGCACTGCTGGCCCAGCGGCCCGACGTGCCGACCCTCGTCGCGCTGCACCACCCGCCGCACGCGACCGGCCTGGAGGCGATGGACGCAATGGCCTTGCAGCAGGGCCTGACCGGGCTGCACGCCTTGATCGCGGCTCACCCGCAGGTGCAGCTGGTCGCCTGCGGCCACCTGCACCGGATGACGCTGGGCCGCATCGCCCACGCGCCGGTCGTCAGCGCCCCATCCACCGCCCACCAGCTGCAGCTGGACCTGCGCCCCGGCGCGCCGCTGGCGCTGGCGCTGGAGCCGGCCGGCTGGCTCGTGCACGCCTGGGGGCCGGGCCTGCCGCTGGTCAGCCACCTGGCGCTGGCGGGCGAGCCCGAGGTGATCCGGGACCTGTGACGGAGCGGCGGCGCACAATCCGCCGCCCATGCCACGCCGACCGCGCCGCCACCATCACCATGTCTACGTGGTGCTGCTGTCCGAGCGCGTCTGGAACGAGCCGGCGTTCCGCCGCGCCAACCCCGGCCACGACATCGCCAAGCCCTGCCTCTACGTCGGCATGACCGGCCTGGACCCCGATCTGCGCTTCGACCGCCACATGGCCGGCGTGCAGGCCAACCGCTTCGTGCAGCAGTACGGCGTGCGGCTGGTGCCCGAGCTGTACGAGGTCTACAACCCCATGCCCTACGACGCGGCCTGCGAGATGGAGGTGGAGCTGGCCATCGGCCTGCGCGAGGCCGGTTACGCCGTATGGCAGGCCTAGGCTGTCGCGATCCAGCCTTCCAGCGCATCTACCCCCGCCGGCCAGCCCCAGGCCGGCCGCTGCGCCGCCCAGGCCGCCTGCAGCATGGCCAGCACCGCGTCCAGGCTGTCGCCGCTGGCGTCGGCCACCAGCTGGTCGCGCTGCGCAGGGCTGAGTTTCAGGCGCAGGCCCAGCCGCGTGCGGCCCTGCTCCAGCGCGTCCACGAGTCCCAAGCGCGCGATCAGCCGCTCGGGCGTCTGTGCCGCCTTGCTGTCGCTCTTGTACGAGCGCCGTGCGATCAGCTCCCGCGCCAGCAGGCCCGGATAGGCCTCCAGCGCCACCCGGCTCTCGTCGCCCGCCAGCAGGCCCGGCAGATGCACACCCGCCGCGATCAGCCGGGGCACGCCCGCATGCAGCATCCAGGCCACCGGCGGGTTGACCCATTTCATGCTCGGGCTGGCACCGGCCGGGCCGTCGCAGGCGCGGTGCGCGAACTTCGCGCCCGCCGGCCGCGCATTGCAGAAGGCGGCGAAGAGGTCGCGGATCTCGGCCCGGTCCAGGTTGGCGTAGTGCGCCATCAGCGCCACGTACTCCAAAGGCCAGCCCAGCGCCTCGACCAGCTCGCGCGGCAGGCCGAAGGGCAGGTCGAAGCCGCCCACCCAGGGCCCGGGCCGGGCCAGCCAGGCAGAAAAGGCGTCCAGGCTGTCCAGCGCTGTCAGCCCCTCCAGTCGCATGACGGCGCCGTGACGGCGGCCCTCGGCGACGCGGATGGGCTTGCGCGCACTGGGCGCACTCGTGAAGTCGATCCCGAAAACGATGGTGTCAGACATGGGCGGCATTCTGGCGCTGGGCAAAATCAGCTCGCTCATGTCCGACCTGCTCGATCTACCCGCCCTGCCCTCCGACGCTGAAGACGCCGCCTTCGACGCCGAGGCTTTCGACGCCGAGTTGGCGGCGCCGCGCCAGTTCGCCGCCGCGGGAGCCTACGAGACCTCGAACCAGATGCTGGAGGACCTGCTGGCCCGCTGCCCGGCCGGCGAGGCGCGCCGGCGCGCCGAGTTGCTGGCCCTGCTGGCCCACCAGTACCCGCGCCAGGGCCGCCTGACCGCCAGCGCACGCTGCGCCACCGAGGCGCTCGGCCTGGCCGAAAAGCTGGACGACGACCTGCTGCGCGCCGATGCGCTGAGCTCGCAGGCCTATGTCTACGGTCAGCTGCTGATGGGCAGCGAGGCACTGCAGTCCGGCATCCGGGCACTGGCCGCCGCGCGCCGGGCCGGCGACGCGGTGCGCGAGGCCTGGGCGCTGAACCGCGTCGCCGTGGCCTATGGCAGCCTGCAGAACCCGGCGCAGGCCTGTGCCTCGGCCGAGCAGGCGCTGGAGATCGCCACCGCCGCCGGCTCGGCCGAGGTGCTGTTCTCGTGCCACAACAACCTGGCCTATTTCTGGCTGCGCCGTGTCGAGGAAGCCGCCGAGCTGGGCGACGAGGTCGCGCGCGTCGACGCACTCACCAACGCGCGCCGCACGGCCGAGCAGGCCACCGCGCTGGCACGCCGCTCGGGCAACCCCTTCAAGGTCGCGGTGGCGGTGTCCAACCTCGTCAACGCGCTGCTGGCCAGCGGCCAGCATGAGGCGGCCCTGCCGCTGCTGAACGAGTTCGGCCACCTGGCCCATGACCATGGCTACCGCACGCTGGCCATCGAGGCCGATGCGCAGCGGGCCCTGTTCCTGCGCCTGAAGGGCGAACCGCTGCAGGCCGCGCGCATCCTGGAGGCGCTGCTGAACGCCGCCGTCGAGCCCCCGCCGCCGCTGCGCCGGCTGCTGATGCGCTCGCTGTACCAGACGCACAAGGCCTGCGGCCAGCACCGCGAGGCACTGAACTGGCTGGAGGCGCTGGTGGGGCTGGACCGCCAGATCACGCGCGACAACCTGGTGCTGCAGACCGAGGTCATCCTGATCCGCGACCAGGTCGCCCAGGCCCAGGCACGCGCCGACAGCGCCGCCGCCGACGCCCGCCGCGAGCGCGCCCGCGCGGCCCACCTGGAGAGCGAGCAGCAGCGCCTGCGCGAGCACGCCATGGCGCTGGACCGTGCCGCGCACGAGGACGTGCTGACCGGCCTGCACAACCGCCGCCACGCCGAGTTCGCGTTGCCGCTGCTGGTGGAGGGCGCGCGCGTGGCGGGCCAGGTCATCAGCGTCGCCGTGCTGGACGTGGACCATTTCAAGCGCATCAACGACACCCACGGCCACGCCGTGGGCGACGCCGTGCTGCAGCAGCTCGCCCAGCTGCTGCGCCACCGGCTGCGCAGCGCCGACCTGCTGGCGCGCATCGGCGGCGAAGAGTTCCTGGCCGTGCTGGTGGGCATCGCGCCGCAGCAGGCCGCCGAGATCTGCGAGCGCCTGCGGCTGGCCGTGGCCGAGCACGACTGGGCGGCCACCACGCCGGGCCTGGTCGTGCGCATCAGCGTGGGCATTGCCGGCGGCCAGCCACCGCTGGCCTCCGACACGCTGCAAGACCGCGCCGACCATGCGCTCTACGCCGCCAAGCGCGGCGGGCGCAACCGCGTCCATGTGGACTGAGCCCACGCCATGAATCCTGTCCTCATCGAAGTTCTGCGCGGCACCAACGTCGAATCCCGCCACACCGGTGCGCTAGCCATCGTCGATGCGTCCGGTGCCGTCCACACCGCGCTGGGCGACGTGGACCGCCCCATCTTCCCGCGCTCGGCCGTCAAGCTGCTGCAGGCGCTGCCGCTGGTGGCCAGCGGTGCGGCAGACGCCTTCGGGTTGACCGATGCCGAGCTGGCGCTGGCCTGCGCGTCACACAGCGGCGAGCCCGAACACGTGGCCACGGCGGCCGGCGTGCTCGCCAGGCTGGGGCTGGACGCCGACGCGCTGGAATGCGGCACGCAGTGGCCCGGCCGTGAGCCCGTGCTGCGCGCGATGGCGGCGCGCGGCGAGGTCGCCACGCCGCTGCACAACAACTGCTCCGGCAAGCACAGCGGCTTCGTCTGCGTCGCCTGCCTGATGGCGCGCGGCGCCGGTGCGGAGCCCGCCGAGTTCGCCCGCGGCTATGTGGCGGCGGAGCACCCGGTCATGCGCGAGGTCACGGCGGCGCTGTCGGCGGCGACCGGCCTGGACGCCGAGCGCGCACCACGCGGCATCGACGGTTGCTCCATCCCGACCTTTGCGCTGCCGCTGCGCGCGCTGGCGCTGGCCTTCGCGCGCTGCGGCACGGGCCAGGGGCTGTCGAGTGGCAACGCCCGCGCCGCGCGCCGGCTGCGCCAGGCGGCTGCGGCCGCGCCCTTCATGGTGGGCGGCACGGACCGCTTCGACACCCGCGTGATGCAGGCCTTCGGCGAACGGCTGTTCTGCAAGATCGGCGCCGAAGGCGTGTACTGCGCGGCCTTGCCCGAAGTGGGCCTGGGCGTGGCGCTGAAGATCGACGACGGCGCTGCGCGCGCCGCCGAAGGCGCGATGGCCGCCGTCGCACAAGCGCTGCTGAAGACCGAGGACGCGGTGCTGCGCGGCTACAGCCACCTCGTGCTGCGCAACTGGCGCGGCACCGAGGTCGGGTCGCTGCGGCCGACGGACGCGCTCAGCTCAATCTGAAGACGGCCACCGAACGCGACAGCTCGTCGGCCTGCTGCTGCAGGCTGACCGCCGCGGCGGCCGACTCCTCCACCAGCGCGGCGTTCTGCTGGGTCATCTGGTCCAGCCCCGCGATGGCCTGGCCGATCTGGCCGATGCCGGTGCTCTGCTCGCCGGTGGCCGTGCTGATCTCGGACACGATGCCGCTGACACGCGCGATGGCGTCGATGATCTCGTGCATGGTCTGGCCGGCCTGGGCCACCAGCGCGGCGCCGCTCTGCACGTTCTCGCCGCTGTGCGTGATCAGCGCCTTGATCTCCTTGGCCGCCTCGGCCGAGCGCTGCGCCAGCGTGCGCACCTCGCCGGCCACGACCGCGAAGCCGCGGCCCTGCTCGCCCGCGCGCGCCGCCTCCACCGCCGCGTTCAGCGCCAGGATGTTGGTCTGGAACGCGATACCGTCGATGACCGAGATGATGTCGGCGATCTTGGCCGACGAGGCGCTGATGCGCTCCATCGTCGTGACCACCTCGCCCACCACGCTGCCGCCGCGCCGCGCGACGGCGGCAGCGTCGGTCGCCAACTGGTTGGCCTGGCGCGCGGACTCGGCGTTGTGGGTGACGCTGGCGGTCAGCTCCTCCATCGCCGACGCGGTTTCCTGCAGGTTGGACGCGGCCTGCTCGGTGCGCAGGCTGAGGTCCTGGCTGCCGACGGCGACCTCGCGCGACGCGGTGGCGATGCTGTCCGTGCTCTGGCGCACGCCGCAGACCACGCGGGCCAGCGAGTCCTGCATGCCCTGCACGCCGCGCATCACCGCGGCCGTCTCGTCGCGGCCATCGGCCCGCACGGGCTCGCTGAGGTCGTGGTTGGCGATGCGTTCGGTGGTCTTCACGGCCAGCGCCAGCGGCGCCAGGATGGAGCGGATGTTGACCAGGGTGTAGCCCGCCAGCAGCAGCACCGCGGCAACGACCACCAGTGTCAGGTTGCGGCGGATGGCGTTCTCGTGCTCGTCCAGCAGCGCGACCTGCTGGGCTGCATGCTTGTCGATGCTGTCGGTCATCTCGGCTAGTGCCTTGTCCAGGCTGCGCACCGGGCCCTTGAGCGGCTCCATCGCCTGGTTGGCCGCGGCGGTGTCAGCGAACTCGCCCTTGGCCACGCGCTCCATGAGGGCGCCGAAGCCGCTGCGGTAATCCTGCAGCGCCTTCTTCAGCTCGACCGGCATGCGCTTGATGTCGTCGGGCACGTCCAGCACCGCGATCTTGTCCAGGCTGGTCGAGACCTTGTCCAGCGTCTCGCTCCAGTCCTTGCGGTAGCGCTCAACAGCCTTGGCGTCCGCCAGGTTGATGAGCAGGTCCTTCTCGTAGCGGCGCAGGTTGCCGACACCGGCGCGCACGCCGGCCAGCTGGCTCAGCGCCTCCACGCCGTTGGCGACGAAATGCGTGAACTCGGCCTTGGACTGGCTCAGGCTGCGCAGGCCTTGCAGGCCCACCAGCAGCATGGCCAGGACCGCGAGTGCGGCCAAGGCCAGCAGCCGCGCCTTGATCGTGTAGTCGCTCAGCTTCATCGCCGCCCCCGCATCTGATGGATGTGGACGGGAGGCTAGTCCTTTAAGGAACCGGCGCCAAGCCTCAGGCTGACCGCAGACCGTCCACCCGCCACAGCTCATGCATGGCGGCCTCGAAGCCGTCGCCCACGCGGTCGGGGGCCCGCCAGGGCCGCGCGCGCCCCGCCACCCAGACCGACTGCCAGGGCGAGCCGTTGCTGCCGAAGACCACCGCATCCAGCAGCGCGTCGTCGGGCAG
Source organism: Roseateles sp. (assembly GCA_036401055.1). Taxonomy (GTDB): domain Bacteria; phylum Pseudomonadota; class Gammaproteobacteria; order Burkholderiales; family Burkholderiaceae_C; genus Pelomonas. The sequence goes on along the minus strand of DASWWC010000041.1, from coordinate 9,024 downwards.
GCCGCGCAGCGCGTCGGCGTCGCGGTTCAGCACCAGCGCGTCGGCGCGGGCGCCGGGCGTCAGGCCCCAGGCGGTGAAGCCCGCCGCGCGGGCGCCGCCTTGCACGGCCGCGTCGAACAGCCGCGCCGCGCTGGACGGCTGCACGCCCGGCACGGCGGCGATGTTGCGCTGCCTCAGCGCCAGCCGCTGGCCGTACTCCAGCCAGCGCAGCTCCTCCACCCAGCCGCGCGTGACCTGGCTGTCCGATCCCACCGTCAGCGGCACGCCGTTCAGCAGCCAGCCAGGCAGATCGGTCAGGCCGTCGCCCAGGTTGGCCTCGGTGCCGGGGCAGATGACGATGCCGGCACCGCTGCGCGCCACGGCCTCGATCTCGGCCGACTCGGCGTGCGTGGCGTGCACCAGCTGCCAGCGTGGGTCCAGATGCCCGTGCTCGGCCAGCCACTGCAGTGGCCGCAGGCCGGTGGCGGCCAGGCAGTCCTCGACCTCGGCCATCTGCTCGGCCACGTGGATGTGGATGGGCAGGTCGGCCCCGCCGATGAGATCGTGCAGGCGGGCAATGTCGGCCGCTGTAGCGCCGCGCAGCGAGTGCAGCGCCACGCCAGCGTTGACTCGCGGCAAGCCCGCGGCCATGACGCGCTGGCAGCAGCGCCAGGCCCAGTCGGCATCGGCCGCAAAGCGGTGCTGCTCGGGCCGCAAGCCCGTGGCGTCGAAGCCGCTGCGCGTGTAGACCACCGGCAGCAGCGTGAGGCCGATGCCCACATCGGCAGCCGCCTCGGCCAGCGCCCAGGCCATGTCGAGCTCGTCGTCGAACGGCTGGCCACCATGGGCAGGGTCGGCGGCATGGTGCACGTAGTGGAACTCGCACACCTGCGTGTAGCCGCCGCGCAGCAACTCGGCGTACAGCTGGGCGGCCACCGCGCGCAGCTGCTGCGGCGAGATGCGCAGCGCCAGCGCGTACATGCGCTCGCGCCAGCTCCAGAAATCGTCCTGCCCCGCCTCGCGGCGTTCGGCCAAGCCCACGAAGGCGCGCTGGAAGGCGTGGCTGTGGGCATTGACGAGGCTGGGAATCAGCGGGCCGGCAAGCTTCTCGGCATCGTCCGGCGCCGGCAGGTTGACGGTGATCTCGGACCAGTGGCCGCTCGCATCGACGGTCAGCAGCACGTCGCGCTGCCAGCGGCCGTCGACCCAGGCCATGGGGGCGTGAAGGCGCTTCAGGGCCGGCATGCGAGCATCTCCTCCAGCAACGCACCGATCAGCGGCGCGACCTGCGCGGCAGCGGCCTCGTCGTAGGCCATGCGCGGGTCTTGCGCCTCGTCCATGTAGCAGCGTTGGCACATCTCCAGCTGCACGGCATGCTGGTCCTGCGACGGCTGACCGTAGTGGCGCGTGATGTAGCCGCCCTTGAACCGGCCGTTGACGACCTGGCTGTAGCGGCCCTGCCCGGCCAGCAGCGCGCCCAGGCGCTGGGTGATGGCCGGCGCGCACGAGGCACCGTCGGCCGTGCCAAGGTTGAGCGCCGGCAGCTGGCCCTCGAACAGCCAGGGTAACTCGGAGCGGATGCTGTGGCCGTCGAACAGCAGCGCGCGGCCGTGCTCGGCGCCCAGCCGCGCCAGCTCGGCGGCCAGCGCATCGTGGTAGGGCTGCCAATAGGCCTCGCGGCGGGCCGCGACTTCCGCCGCATCGGGCTCGGCGCCCTCGCGGTACAGCGGCTCGCTGGAGAAGAAGCGCGTGGGCACCAGGCCGGTGCCGCCGGCCGCGCCGGGGTACAACGGCTGGTCGTCGGGCGGGCGATTCAGGTCGATGACGTAGCGGCTGTAGCGCGCCACGATGAGGCTGGCGCCCAGCGCCTGCGCCAGCGGCGCATAAAGGCGCTCCAGATGCCAGTCACAGTCCTCGCTGGCCAGCGCGCGCGGCACCAAGCGCTCGGCCAGCCCGGCCGGTATCTCGGTGCCGACGTGCGGCAGGCTGATCAGCAGCGGCACGCGGCCCTGCCGGAGTTGAAACACGCTCATGGTCCTCCCTGGACGCCTTGGAATACCCGTTCTTTCAGCGGGTTATGGCCGAAGCATGCTGCCAGTTCGCGCGGATGTCCGCTATCCCAGAGACAGAAGTCGGCGCGCTGGCCGGCCACCAACTGGCCGCGGTCGAGCAGGCCCAGCGCGCGGGCGCCGTTGACGGTCAACCCGCGCAGCGCCTCCTCGGGCGTCAGGCCGAACAGCAGGCAGGCCATGTTCAGCATCAGCAACAGCGACAGCGTGGGCGAGCTGCCGGGGTTGTGGTCGGTCGCGATGGCGATGGGCACGCCGGCATCGCGCAGTTGCTGCACGGGCGGCAGCTTGGTCTCGCGCAGCGCGTAGAAGGCGCCGGGCAGCAGCACGGCCACGGTGCCCGCTTCGGCCATGGCCGCGATGCCCGACGGGCTCAGGTACTCCAGATGGTCGCAGGACAGCGCGCGATAGCCGGCCGCCAGCGCGGCGCCGCCCTGGTCGCTGAGCTGCTCGGCATGCAGCTTGACGGGCAGACCCAGGCGCCGGGCCGCGTCGAACACGCGCGCGACCTGGGCCGGGCTGAACGCGAGGTGCTCGCAGAAGGCATCCACCGCGTCCACCAGGCCGGCGGCATGAAGCTCGGGCAGCCAGGCGCAGACGGCCGTGATGTAGTCGTCGCTGCTGTCGAACTCGGGCGGCAGCGCATGGGCGGCCAGGTAGGTGGTGCGCACGTCCACGCCCTGCAGCTGGCGGGCCACGCGCAGCATGCGGGCCTCGGTGGCGGCGTCCAGGCCGTAGCCGCTCTTGACCTCCAGCGTGGTCACGCCTTCGCGCATCAGCGCGCGGGCGCGTTGGGTCGCGTCGGCCAGCAGCTGGGCCTCGCTGGCGGCACGCGTCGCGGCCACGGTGGCGCGAATGCCACCGCCGGCCTTGGCGATGTCGGCATAGCTGGCGCCCAGCAGGCGCTGCTCGAACTCGTTCGCGCGGTTGCCGCCGTAGACCAGGTGGGTGTGACAGTCCACCAGGCCCGGCGTGACCAAGGCGCCGTGCAGCTCCACGATCTCGTCGGCCGCGGGCGCGTCGGCGCTGGGGCCGACCCACGCCAGCCGCCCGTCATCGACCAGCAGCGCGCCATCGTCGATCAGGCCCCAGCCCCGCTCACCCGCCAGCGTGGCCAGGCGGCCACCGCGCCACAACTTCATTCAGCGCTCCAGGTCAGCCACCAGGCATGGCTGCTGCTGGCGTCAGGCCCGGTGAACACGCAGCTCTGCGCGGCCGGATCCTCGCACCAGGCCAACGTCAGCGGCGCCAGCGGCATGGCGCGGTGGCCGTGCTCCAGCAGGCCGCCCTCGACGGTGAACAGCCCCACCCACGGCGTGCGCGGCAGCAGCACGTGGCTGGCCGGCTCGACCTCCAGGTTGCCACGCCGCTCCATGATGTTGAGCACGTCGGTCGCGCCCTTGATCAGCTCGGCGGACGGCGCCAGGCCGCCCTCGAAGCGCAGCGGGTCGTCGCCGATGCTCTGCGGCCAGTCGAACAGGCGCAGGCCGGCGCCGCCGATGACGGCCAGCCAGCGGTGCACGCCGGGGAAGGCGGAGAACGGCCCGTCCTGCGCCACGTGCGCGACGCTGACGCGCAGCGCCCAGTCGTGGGCGTGCGGCCAGGCCAGCAACTCCCGGGTCGTGCCGCCCTTGTTCTTCCAGGCCTGCGGCTGCACGTCTGCCGCGCTGACCTTGCTCCAACTCATGTTCTAACCTCGCACTCGGGGACGGGTCATTCTCCGCAGCTCCGGGCCCCGAAAGTCATGCCGAAAAGCTCCCTTGCAATTGGTAACGCGCACCGGGATGGGTCAGCTTGACGCTGGTGACCGCCACGCCGCGGCTGTACGTGATGCGCTTCACGACCAGGCAGGGGTCGCGCCGGTTGATGCCCAGCAGCTTGGCCTCCACCTCGCCCGGCAGTGCTGCCTCGATCATGTAGCGCGCTTCCGACAGCGGCGCCACGTCCAACAGGTAGTGCGTGGGCGTGATGCGGGAGAAGTCCTGCGCCAGGTAGTCGGGCGCGCAGGCCGGGTTGACGGCACGCTCCTCGCACTGGATGGGTTGGCCGTTCTCCAGGTGCACGATAAGGCTGAGAAACACCGGCGCACCGCGCTTGAGGCCCAGCTCCGCGGCCTGCTGCGGCGTGGCCTTGCCTTTCACCAGCGCATGCACGCGCGCCTCGTGCTGGCCGCCACGCTCGACGATCTCCTCGTGCACGTCGCGCACGTTCAGCGTGGACGAGATGCGGTGCAGCTGCGCGACGAAGCTGCCCACGCCCTGCACGCGCTCGATCAAGCCCTCCTGCACCAGCTCGCGCAGCGCGCGGTTCACCGTCATGCGGCTGACCTCGAACTGCGCCACCAGCGCCCCCTCGCTGGGCAGCAGGTCGCCGGCCACCCAGTGGCCGCTGGCGATGCCCTCGCGCAGATGGTTCTTGACCTTGAGGTATTGCGGCTCGGGACTGGTGGCGGTGCGTGGCATGGCCGCATGCTAGTTGACTTGACTTGTATAGACAACTAGAGTCCGCACCACTTTGAGGAGTTCTCGATGACCGCCCTGCCCCGCCCCGTCAAAGCGCCTACCGGCACGCAGCTGAGCTGCAAGAGCTGGCTGACCGAAGCCGCCTACCGCCTGCTGCAGAACAACCTCGACCCGGCCGTGGCCGAGAACCCGGACGCGCTGGTCGTCTATGGCGGCATCGGCAAGGCGGCGCGCAACTGGGAGGCCTTCGACACCATCCTGAAGTCGCTGCGCGAGCTGAACGACGACGAGACGCTGCTGGTGCAGTCCGGCAAGCCGGTGGGCGTGTTCCGCACGCATGCCGACGCGCCGCGCGTGCTGCTGGCCAACTCCAACCTCGTGCCCGCCTGGGCCACCTGGGAGCACTTCCACGAGCTGGACCGCAAGGGCCTGATGATGTACGGCCAGATGACGGCCGGCAGCTGGATCTACATCGGCAGCCAGGGCATCGTGCAGGGTACCTACGAGACCTTTGCCGAGGCGGCGCGCCAGCACTACGGTGGCGTCGCGGCGGGCCGCTGGATTCTGACGGCCGGCCTGGGCGGCATGGGTGGCGCGCAGCCGCTGGCCGCCACGTTCGCGGGCTTTTGCTCGCTGAACATCGAGTGCCAGCAGAGCCGCATCGATTTCCGGCTGAAGACCCGCTACGTGGACGAGCAGGCCACGGATCTCGACGACGCGCTGGCCCGCATCGCGAAGTACACCGCCGCCGGCGAGGCCAAATCCATCGCGCTGCTGGGCAACGCGGCCGACGTGCTGCCGGAACTCGTCAAGCGCGGCGTGAAACCCGACCTGGTGACCGACCAGACCAGCGCCCATGACCTCATCCACGGCTACTGCCCGCCGGGCTGGACGGTCGAGCAGTGGAAGGCCGCCGCCGCCGACCCGGCGCGCCACGCCGACCTGAAGGCCGCCGCCGCCGCCGGCTGCGCCATGCACGTGCAGGCCATGCTGGCCTTCAAGGCGCAAGGCATCCCGACGGTGGACTACGGCAACAACATCCGCCAGGTCGCCAAGGACCAGGGTGTGAAGAACGCCTTCGACTTCCCCGGCTTCGTGCCCGCCTATGTGCGACCGCTGTTCTGCGAGGGCAAGGGGCCGTTCCGCTGGGTGGCGCTGTCGGGCGACCCGGAAGACATCCGCAAGACCGACGCGAAGCTCAAGGAGCTGTTCCCGCAGCATCAGGCGCTGCACCGCTGGCTGGACATGGCCGCCGAGCGCATCGCCTTCCAGGGCCTGCCGGCGCGCATCTGCTGGCTGGGCCTGGGCGAGCGCCACCTCGCAGGCCTGGCCTTCAACGAGATGGTGAAGAACGGCGAGCTGAAGGCGCCCATCGTCATCGGCCGCGACCACCTGGACAGTGGCTCCGTCGCCAGCCCCAACCGCGAGACCGAGGGCATGAAGGATGGCTCTGACGCCGTGTCCGACTGGCCGCTGCTGAACGCACTGCTGAACACCGCCGGCGGCGCCACCTGGGTCAGTCTGCACCACGGCGGCGGCGTGGGCATGGGCTACTCGCAGCACTCTGGCGTGGTCATCGTGGCCGACGGCACGGACGCCGCCGCGCAGCGCCTGTCGCGCGTGCTGTGGAACGACCCCGGCACCGGTGTCATGCGCCACGCCGACGCCGGCTACGAGAGCGCGCTCGCCTGCGCGGAGAAGAACGAACTGAACCTGCCCTCGCTATGAAACTGATCCCCGGACAACTCACGCTGGCCCAACTGGCCGACATCGCCGCCGGCAGCAGCTCGCTGCAGCTGGACGACTGGAGCGCCGTCGACCAGAGCGCCGCGCTGGTGGCCGCCGCCGCCGCGGGCGATGCGCCGGTCTATGGCGTCAACACCGGCTTCGGCAAGCTGGCCAGCACGCGCATCGCCAAGGACCAGCTCAGCCAGCTGCAGCTCAACCTGATCCGCAGCCACGCGGTGGGTGTGGGCGCGCCGATGTCACCGGAGGTCGTGCGGCTGATGCTGGCCACCAAGGCCGGCAGCCTGGCGCGTGGCTTCTCGGGCGTGCGCCGCGTGGTCGTGCAGTCACTGCTGGACGCGCTGAACGCCGGCTTCGTGCCCTACGTGCCTGCGCAGGGCTCGGTGGGCGCCAGCGGCGACCTGGCACCGCTGGCCCACCTGACGCTGGCGCTGATGGGCGAAGGCGAGGCCCTGGTCGACGGCAAGCGTCTCCCGGCCCGCGACGAGCTCGCGCGCCTGAAGCTGGTGCCGCTGACGCTGGCCGCCAAGGAGGGCCTGGCGCTCATCAACGGCACGCAGGCCAGCACGGCGCTGGCGCTGCATGCGCTGCTGCGCTTCGAAGGCCTGTTCGCGACGGCGCTGGCCAGCGGCGCGATGACGCTGGACGCCGCCCGCGGCAGCGACGGCCCGTTCGATGCGCGCATCCACGCGGTGCGCGGCCAGCCCGGCCAGATCGAGGTGGCCGCCGTGTACCGCGAGTTGGCCACCGGCAGTGCCATCCGCGCCAGCCACCGCGAGGGCGACGAGCGCGTGCAGGACCCCTACTGCCTGCGCTGCCAGCCGCAGGTCATGGGCGCCTGCCTGGACCAGGCCCGCCACGCCGCACAGGTGCTGGTGCGCGAGGCCAATGCCGTGACGGACAACCCGCTGGTGTTCGACGACTGCATGATCTCGGGCGGCAACTTCCACGCCGAGCCGGTGGCCTTCGCCGCCGACAACCTGGCCCTGGCCATCGCCGAGGTGGGCGCCATCGCCGAGCGCCGCATTGCCATGCTGATCGACCCCGGCATCTCGCGCCTGCCGCCCTTCCTCACGGCCGATGCCGGCCTGCACAGCGGCTTCATGATCGCCCACGTGACGGCGGCGGCGCTGGCCAGCGAGAACAAGAGCCTGGCCCACCCGGCCAGCGTGGACAGCCTGCCCACCAGCGCCAACCAGGAGGACCACGTCTCCATGGCCACCTTCGCCGCGCGCCGCCTGCACATGATGATCGACAACACGGCCCACATCGTCGCCATCGAGCTGCTGGCGGCGGCGCAGGGCATCGACTTCCTGCGGCCGCTGACCAGCTCGGCGCCGGTGGAGGCGCTGCACGCGCGGCTGCGCCAGGACTGCGCCAGCAGCCCGGCCGACCACTACCTGGCGCCGGACATCGAGCGCGCGGCGGCCTTGGTGCAGGCCGGCGCATTGAGAGCGCCTGCCGCGCCGAGATTCGCCGGCTGAAGCGCCCCCTCATTCGAGGGGCGGAAGGCACCGGTTGCCGCGGCTTCACCCGGCCGGGTGAAGACCTCGGCGCATGGGGTTTTCAGAATCCAGCCGGTCGCAGCACTTCGCCGCGACTTGCTCAGGGAACTCTCATGCGAATCGCCATCCGCCAACTCCTGCGAAAAGTCCGCCCCGCCCAACTTGCCACCGCCCTCGCGGCAGGCTTGCTCGGTCTGAACGCCGCTGCCGGTCCGGTGGTTGCCTACACCGAACAGGATGGGCGCGAATGGATGCAGGTGACGCGCACCCGGGGTCTGAGTTTCTCGTCAGTGGCAGCGGCCTGCGCAGGCACCGACGGCGCTTGCTCTGGAACGGTCAACAACATTGACCTCGACAGCTGGCACTTTGCAAGCATCGTGGACTTCAAGAGCCTTCTTGAAGACGCAGGCGCCGCTATCGGAGCCCAGGCGTCCATCACTGGCCCCCACGACTCGCACTGGGCTAGCGCCCTGGTGATGGGCGAAATCAACGGCTACAAAGGTGCGTTCTATGCGACCGGCGGCGACTACTTCTACGACAGCGGGTGGTTCTTCCAGACCAGCGCAGAGCTGCTTGGATACACACGCGACAGCCATCCCTCCGACGCCAGCCGGCACAACGTGAGCTTTGTCATCGACTACTACTGGACGACGAGTACGGACATCGCCTCGACGAGCTGGTGGCCACAGAGCGCGTCCGAGGCAGGCTACTGGCTGTACCGCGATGCCGCCGTCACGAACAACGCACTGCCTCTGCCAGGGACCCTGCCGCTGGCGGCGCTGGCACTTGCTGGGCTCGCGGGCCTGCGCCAGCGGCGTCGCCGGCGTCAGCCTGGGCTGGCGCGCTCGGGATCACGCACGCCTGCCACGCTCAACAGCAGCCGCGCCAACTCCGCCCGGCTGCCGCACCCCGTCTTGGCATAGATCTGCTTGAGCTGCGTCTTCAGCGTGTTGACGCTGAGGTCCAAGGCGGCTGCGGCATCGGCCAGCCGGGCACCGCCGGCCAGCGCCTGGGCCGTGCGCGCCTCGGCGGCGCTGAGGCCGTACAGGCGCATCAGCACCTGCGCATCGGGCTCCGGCGAGCGCTCGCTGTCGGTGATGAAGACGATGACGCAGGCCTCGCCGGCCTGAGCCTCCAGCGGGCCGAAACGACCGCCACCGACGGGCAGGCGCGAGAGCTGCAGCAGGTAGCTGCCCTCGCCCGACGTGCGCGGCACGCTGAGCGCCTCGGAGAAATGCGCCACCCGGCCGGCGCCCTCCAGCG
>DASWWC010000040.1:0-18146 GCA_036401055.1 Roseateles sp. | reverse complement strand
TGGGCCAGCGTGGCGCGCAGCTCGTCGCTCTCCAGCGTCAGCAGCACGTCGCCGGCCGCCACCGCCTCGCCCTCGCGCACCGCCACGGTCTGCACGCGGCCGGTCACGGTGGCGCCCACGTCCACCCGCGAGCGGCTGGCCACGCGGGCCGAGAACACCAGCGCGCGCTCCAGCGGCCCGGCCTGCACGACGACGGCCGGCAGCAGCGGCGGCCGCAGCGCACGCCAGGCGAGGGCAGTGATCACCAGGACGGCGGCAGCCAGGGCAAGCAGGAGCAGAGAGCGGCGCTTCATCGCGGGCATTGTTTCATCGACGCCGGCCTGGCTTGCTTTTTGCAGCATCTCCGCTGCACCCGACCAGCGACGGCCGGCGTGCATCAACCCAGGGCGCCCACGCGCCAACTTGACGCCGGCCTGCACGCCAGGCCCATGAGGTGCGGACATGCCAGTCATCATCGATGCAGCCCCCGAGCCCGTGGCCGTGGACCCGGCCCGCACGGCGCTGGTGCTCATCGACATGCAGCGCGACTTCATCGAGCCCGACGGCTTCGGTGCCAGCCTGGGCAACGACGTGTCGCTGCTGCGCGCGGCCATCGCGCCCTGCCAGGCGCTGCTGGCCGGCGCCCGTGCCGCGGGCCTGCTGGTCATCCACACGCGCGAGGGCCACCGCCCGGACCTCAGCGACGCGCCGCCCGCCAAGCTGCAGCGCGGCAAGCCCCGGCTGCGCATCGGCGACCCCGGCCCCATGGGCCGCATCCTCGTGCGCGGCGAGCCCGGCCATGCGCTCATCCCCGAGCTGCAGCCGCTGCCCGGCGAGCCCGTCGTCGACAAGCCCGGCAAGGGCGCCTTCTACGCCACCGACCTGGGCGCCATCCTGCAGCACCGCGGCATCGAGGCGCTGATCGTGTGCGGCGTGACCACCGAGGTCTGCGTGCACACCACCGTGCGCGAGGCCAACGACCGCGGCTACCGCTGCATCGTGCCGGGCGACTGCTGCGCCTCCTACTTCCCCGAGTTCCACACGGTCGCGCTGCGCATGATCCAGGCGCAGGGCGGCATCTTCGGCTGGGTCAGCGATTCCGGCCGCGTGCTTGCGGCCCTCAACGCAAGGAGCGCCACATGACGACGACGACCCCGCCCAGGCTCTGGGTGCCCGGCGACTGGAACGCCCTGTTCGGCTTCGGCACCAACATCCTCGTCAACCTGCTGACGCTGACGGCGCTGCTGCGCTTCGTGCTGAAGATGCCCGACGACATCGTGTTCGGCCGCATCCTGCCGGCGGCCGGGCTGATGATGTGCCTGTCCACCGCCTACTACGCGTATCTCGCCTGGAAGCTGGCCAGGGACACCGGCCGCAGCGACGTGTGCGCCCTGCCCTCGGGCATCAGCGTGCCGCACATGTTCGTCGTCGTGTTCGTCATCATGCTGCCCATCTCGCTGAAGACCGGCGACCCCATCAAAGGCTGGGAGGCCGGCCTGACCTGGGTGTTCGTGCAGAGCTTCGTGCTGATGATCGGCGGCTTCATCGCGCCGGTCATCCGCCGCATCACGCCGCGCGCGGCGCTGCTGGGCACGCTGGCCGGCGTGTCCATCGCCTTCATCGCGCTGCGCCCGGCGCTGGAGATGTTCATGACGCCGGCGCTGGGCCTGGTGTGCTTCGCCGTCATCCTGGTCAGCTGGTTTGGCGGCGTGCGCTGGTTCCGCGGCCTGCCGGCCGGGCTGGTGGCCATCGCGCTGGGCTGCGCCATCGCCTGGGGCTCCACCGCCCTGGGCGCGCCCATAGGCGGCATGAGCCTGGGCGCCCTGGGCGACTCGTTCGCCAACTTCGGCTTCTCGGTGCCGCTGCCGGCCGTGGGCCATGTGTTCTCGGGCTTCGAGTTCCTGGCCGTCATCCTGGTCACGGCCATCCCCTTCGGCATCTACGACCTCGTGGAAGCCATGGACAACGTCGAGAGCGCCGCCGCCAGCGGCGACGCCTTCCCCACCACCTGCGTGCTGACGGCCGACGGCGTGGTCAGCCTGGTGGGCTGCCTGATGGGCAACCCCTTCATCAACGCCGTCTACATCGGCCACCCGGGCTGGAAGGCCATGGGCGGGCGCATCGGCTACTCGCTGGCCACCGGCATCGCGGTGCTGCTGATGTGCTGGCTGGGCATCATCGCGGTGCTGACCGCGCTGATCCCGGTCGTCGCCATTGCGCCCATCCTGCTCTACATCGGCATGCTGATCGGCGCGCAGGCCTTCCAGGAAACGCCGCGCAGCCACGCGCCGGCCGTCATCCTGGCCTTCATGCCGCACCTGGCGGCCTGGGGCAAGCTGCAGATCGACAACGCACTGGGCGCCGCCGGCACCAGCGCCGCCGCCATCGGGCTGGACAAGCTGGGCCAGGCCGGCGTGCTGTATCACGGCCTGGAGGTGCTGGGCGGCGGCGCCATCCTGGGCGGCCTGGTGCTGGGCGCCATCGCCGCCTTCATCATCGACCGCGAGCTGACCAAGGCCGCCGCCTTCGCGGCCGCCGGCGCGCTGCTGACCTTCTTCGGCTTCATGCACGGCGAGCAGATCGGCCTGGGCCGCAGCCTGCCGCTGGCGTTGAGCTACCTGGGGTTTGCGGCGGTGCTGGCGGGCTGTGCGCGGTTCACGGCGCAGGCGGCAAGGCCGGTGGTCCAGCATGCCGAGCAGGGGGAGCCGGCGGCGGCTTGAGCTCCAAGTGGCGCGCCGGCCTCACGGCAGCGGCCGGTACGCCACCACGTCGATCTCCACCTTGGCCGGAATCATCAGCCGCGACTCCACGGTGGACCGTGCCGGCTTGCCGCCCAGGACCATCAGTTCGGCCAGGCCGCGCCCGTTACGGGTAAGTGCCGATACGGACGACAACCGAACTCCCCAACTTGGCGGCATGGAGCAAATACAGCCAAGTCCAGCGCTGACCTTTCGCGTCAGCTATTCATTGAGTGAGTACCTCAGCATCGTGCGGGATCATGTACCCGACGCGCTCGCAAGCTATGAAGCTGAGCAGGGCAAACCGCTGACGCGCAACCCTGGGCTGCTCAAGCTGCTGCTGGTTCCGATGCTGTGCATCGGCTTCGCGATCAAGAAGCTGCAGATGCCCGTCTGCAGTTTCTTGATCGACGCCGACGGCATTCGCCGAACCACCCGACTGGGCACGCTCGAAGTGCCATGGGCGGACGTCGTCGCGGTGCATCGATACACGCGCGGATATCTGATCCGCAAGACCGGCGGCGCCATGCCCTTGCCGTACAGGTGCCTGACGAGCGCCGACCAGCAACTGCTGGAGAGCTTCATCGAAGCATGGCGCCTGGAACGCGATGCCTCGTCTGCGGCAGCGGCCTGAGGGCCCGCAAGACGCGCTTCACCAGCAATGAAGCAGCCGGCTCAAGCCGGCCGATACGCCACCACATCGATCTCCACCTTGGCCGGAATCATCAGCCGCGCCTCCACCGTCGAGCGCGCCGGCTTGCCCCCGGGAAAGTAGCCCATGTAGACGCGGTTGAAGGCGCCGAAGTCGCGCGCGTCCTCCAGCCACACGTTCACCTTGCAGACGTCGGCCAGCGTCGCGCCGGCCAGCGCGAGCGCGGCCTCCAGGTTGGCGAAGACCTGGCGCGTCTGCGCCTCGATGCCGCCGTCCACGATGTGGCCTTGCGCATCGACCGGAACCTGGCCGGACACGTAGATGAAGTCGCCCGCGCGCACGGCCGGGGACAGGGGGCGGGGCTGGCGGTCGCTGGCCGTGGGCTCGGCGCCGAGGAAGGTCAGTGCAGTCATGGCGCGGCAGTCTGGTGTGCTGGCCCGGCTAGCGCAAGAGCGCCCTTTAGATGGTCTTCAGACAGCGGCGCGATGATGGCGCCATGAACGACGCCGATACGCTAGGCCCCTGGGTGAAGGGCTTTCCGCCGCTGCACGCGCCCGTGGCGCTGGCCGACGTGGCGCGGCAGGGCTGGACGCTGGCCGACCTGCCCACACCGCTGGCCGTCGTCCGCCAGGCCGCGCTGGCGCACAACATCCGCTGGATGCAGGAGTTCGCCGCCACGCACGGCGTGCAGATGGCGCCGCACGGCAAGACCACCATGAGCCCGCAGCTGTTCCAGCGCCAGTTGGACGCCGGCGCGTGGGGCCTGACCTTTGCCAACGTCCACCAGCTGCGCCTGGGCCTGGCCGCCGGTGCGCGCCGGGCGCTGATCGCCAACCAGCTGGTCGGCCACGCCGACCTGGCACTGCTGCTGGACCTGCGCCGCCGGCACGCGGGGCTGGAGGTGGCGTTCTTTGTGGACTCGCAGGCGCAGCTGGACCTGATCGCGTCGCACTGGCAGACGCTGGGCGCGGGCGAGACCCAACTGGACGTGCTGATCGAGCTGGGCACCACGCGCTGCGGCGTGCGCGACGACGGCACGGCGCTCGCGCTGGCCCGGGCGCTGCAGGCCCACCCGGCGCTGCGGCTGCGCGGCATCGGCTTCTACGAGGGGCTGCAGGTTCAGGGCGAGACCGCCCCCGACGCAGCGCTGATGCAGCACTGGCAGGCCCGTGTCGAGGCGCTGCTGGCCGCCATCGAGGCCGAGGAGTTGATCGCGGTGCAGCCGCTGTGGCTCAGCGGCGGCGGCTCGGCGCTGTTCGACCTGGTCGCACCGGTGCTCCAAAGCCGGCCGGGCCGGCTGGGCCTGCTGCGCTCGGGCTGCTATATCTGCCACGACCACGCCCACTACGGCCGCTATGCCGGCGCCATCGATCAACGCCTGGGCGCGCCCAGCCTGCAGGCGGCGCTGGAGGTGTGGACCCAGGTGCTGTCCGCGCCCGAGCCGGGCCTGGCGCTGCTGAACGCCGGCCGGCGCGACCTGTCGTTCGACCAGGGTTGGCCCGTGCCGGTCTGGCAGGGGCGCGGCGGCGTGGCCGCGCCACGCGGCTGGCGCGTGACGGGGCTGAACGACCAGCACGCCTACCTGCGCTGGGACCCGCTGGAATGCGACGGCCCGGCCGTCGGCGAGCGCGTGGCGCTGGGCCCGTCTCACCCCTGCACCACCTTCGACAAATGGGCGTGGATGACCGTCGTGGACGAGCACGACCGCGTGGTGGACGCGATCACGACGCACTTCGCCTGATGCTGCTGCAGGGCGCGCTGATCGTCGACGGCAGCGGCGCGCCCGGGTGGGTCGGCGACCTGTTGATCACCGGCGAGCGCATTGCGGCGCTGGGCCCGGCGCTGCACGTGGACGCCTCGGTGCCGCGCCGCGACTGCCGCGGCCTGGTGCTGGCACCCGGCTTCATCGACGCGCACAGCCACGACGACGCCGCGCTGCTGACCACGCCGGACATGGCGCCCAAGCTCACGCAGGGCGTGACGACGGTGGTCACCGGCAACTGCGGCATTTCGCTGGCGCCGCTGGTCACGCCCGACCCGCCGCCGCCCATGAACCTGCTGGCGCGCGAGCAGTTCCGTCATGCGTCATTCGCGGCCTGGCGCGACGCCGTCAACGCCGCACGCCCGGCCGTCAACGCGGTGGGCCTGGTGGGCCACACGGCGCTTCGGCTGCGCTGCATGGCCAACCTCGCCCGCCCCGCCAACGCCGCCGAGCGGGAGGCCATGTGCGCGCTGCTGGACGAGGCCATGCAGCAGGGCGCGGCCGGCCTGTCCTCCGGCACCTTCTACGCGCCAGCCGCCGCCGCGGACGCCACCGAGCTGCTGGCGCTGGCCCGCGTCGCCGCGCGGCATTGCGGCGTCTACGCCGTGCACCTGCGCGACGAGATGGCCGGCGTGCTGGACGCCATCACCGAAGCCGCCGACTGCGCGCACGCCGCCGGCCTGCCGCTGGTCATCTCCCACCACAAATGCGCCGGCCGCGCGCAGTGGGGCCGCAGCCTGCAGACACTGGCGCTGATCGAGCGGCTCAGCCAGCGCCAGGTGCTGGGGCTGGACGTCTACCCCTACCTGGCCGGCTCCACCGTGCTGCGCGAGGACCTGGCCGACGGCCTCACGCCCATCCGTCTGACCTGGAGCGAGGCCCACCCCGAGCTGGCGGGCCGCTGGCTGGCCGAGATTGCGCGCGACTGGGCGTGCAGCGAGCCCGAGGCCGTGGCGCGGCTGCAGCCGGGCGGTGCCTGCTACTTCCAGATGTGCGAGGACGATGTGGACCGCATCCTCACGCATCCGCTGGCCATGATCGGCTCCGACGGCCTGCCGCACGACCGCTTTCCGCACCCGCGGCTGTGGGGCGCCTTCCCGCGCGTGTGGGCCCACTACGGCCGCGAGCGCGGGCTGCTGACCTTGGAGCAGGCAGTGCACAAGATGACGGGGCTGACCGCGCGGCGCTTCGGCTTGCGTGACCGCGGCGTGCTGAGCGCGGGCGCGGCGGCGGATCTGGTGCTGTTCGACCCGGACCAGCTGGCCGACCGGGCGGACTACGGCGAGCCTTGCATGCCCGCCGACGGGCTGGCGGCCGTCTGGGTCAACGGTGAGCTGGCGCTGGAAGCCGGCACGCCGCGAGCGCGTGCAGGGCGCGTTCTCGGTCGTCGCGCCGAGTGGCCCGCTTCAAAGTGACGCTGGCCTGGCGCGCCGGCACGTTCAGTGCGAGCAAGCGCTGCTGACCTCGACCCGTTCGGCGTGAACCTGGCCGCGGCTCACTGAACCCGCAACACCTCAAACTGCTGTCGGGTGGGGGCGACCTGTATCGACACCTCATCCCCCTCGAACTTGCCCAGCATGGCCCGGCCCAGCGGCGCTTCGCTGCTGATGACCTGCACAAGCTGCCCGCCGTCAGTCACCAACTTCATGCTGCCCCCGTCCGGGCCGAGAAAGAAGTGCTGTTGCCTGTCTTCGGCATCGACCAGGCAGACCAGCGCGCCGAGCTGTATGCCTTTGCTGGCGTCGTAGGGGCGCGGGCGGAACTGGCGCCAATTGGCAATCGCCTGGCGGATGGCTTCGGCACGACGCGCCTGGCCCGTGGCCAGGTAGGCGGCTTCGAGCCCCAAGGTGTCGTACTTGTTTTCGGCGATGTTTTCCTCGTGGGTCGCCGTCTCATGGGCCGTTCGCGCTGCCTGTTCGGTTTGCTGGAGGTCTTCGAGCAGCCGTTCCAGCACCTGCTGCTGCAACAAGAATTTGTCCATGATGAAAGGTGGGGGCTTCGAGCAACCGAGGGTTCGACCTTGATTATGGGGAGCGCCACCGGCCTTCAACGGCGCCGCGCCAGCTGAGGCCAGCATGGTCAGCTCAACGCCGCGGCTAGCGTGAAACGGCAATGGCCATCGAGCGGCCGCTGTGCAGCGGTTGCCGTCATCTGCGATTCGCTGCCGAGTTCACGCTGCCAGCAATGAAGCAGTCACTGGCGCACCTGGCCGCCAGACTACTTCAACGACCAGTGGTAAGCACCTAGCAGTCGTCCAGCGGTGAATGTCGGTCCGGCGTCACTCAGTTGTGCCACTTCAAGATGGCCGGCGGTCCGTAAGCGTCAGCCAACAATTTGCGGTGGGGCAGTAGATCATTGGCCCAACGGGCAGGCTGCATCGGCACTCTCACAGCCGCGCGTGCAAACTGGCCGTCGCACTGTTGACGGATTCGGGGCGGTACACCGTCGAGCGCTTTCCTGTCCACCACACGGCGCTGAGTGCGGCGACGCCAAAGACCGAGATGGCGTCGAGGATCCGGTATGCCGTCGGCAGCAGCGCTGCCTCGATGCCAAGGCGGCTGGCCCACGCGGCGAGGTAGGGCTGCGTATGCATGAGGAGCAACAGCACACCCGCACCCCGCAGGAAGAGATTAAACGGCTTGCGCCCACTTGCGCCGCTGCGAACGAGCAGGAAGATGCTGGCGGCCAGGAACGCGAGGGTGAAAGGCGCCGAGAAGAGACCGCGGATCGCCGGTGAACCGGCCAGGAGATGATGTACCGGAATCCAGGCAAGGCAAGCCGCGGCCAAGGATATTGCGATCAGCCGTGCGCGCATCGGCTCCTTGCCATCACCGTGCGCCATTTCGGCCGCCGACGGCTTGAGCACGAATGGCAGCACCAGCAAGCCCAAGAGTCCAACCGCCACGTCGACGGCCAAAACGGTGGGATAGCCCCAAGCTTCCGCGGCTTTGCCCTGCCAAGCCGCGGACACGGCCAGCCCGACGTTGTTCAAGGACGCATAGACAGTGAACTGGGTCGCCGCGACACGCGGATTTGTGACGTCCATGAACACCGCGAAGCGGGCGCCGATCATGAGGTAGGCGAGGAATTGATAGCTGACCACCGCGATCCACAGCGCTTGCGTCAGTTGCGCGCTCGATGCCTGCTTCGAGGTGTTCGGCATCACGTGACCATGCGCCTGCAGCTGCCACATCAGCCAGAGCGTTGGGATGCAGGCCGCCACGGTGCCGAATGCAATCAACCGCCTTTTGCCGACACGGTGGGTGAGCAGCCCGCCTGCCACAGTGCCGCAGGCGGCGACCAGCGTGCCGACGAGCCCGAGCTGCGCAATCTGTGCCGGCGTGAAACCGATCTCGACCGCAAGCGCCGCCTTGAGCGACAAGTTCAGGGAGAGGGCGCCGGCGGGCAGCATGCAGAACAGCAGGCAGGCAAACGCGCCCCGCGATCCGATCAGTGCCTGATATGCCCGCAATGAGAAGTCGCGAACGGCTCCCAGCGAACCGCGGATCCCCACCGCTGAAGCAGGCTCTCCAGCGGTCTCCAAGGCTGGCGGCTCGCGCATCGGCAGTACGACGAACGCGGCGATCGCCAGCAGCGCCCCCGCCACCAGGAAGAAACCAATGTTGAAGGAAGACTCGCCAACCAGCAGCAAGAGCATGGGACCGCCCAAGATCTGGCCGACCATCATGCCGGCATACATCAGACCGTTCGCGAGCCCACGCTCGTCCTCCTGGAGAGTGTTGATCGCGAGGCCGTCGATGGCGACGTCCTGCAGGGCTGCGAACAAGTTGTGAACACAGAAGAGCGCTGTGAGGATGGCCATGTTGGCGGCGAAGCTCACCTGCGAAAGCGCGAGAAGGGTCGCCACCATCGCCAGCTGACAGCCGAGGATCCAGACGCGGCGATGGCCGAACCTGCGCGAACGAATGGCGTCGACGAAGGGGCCGCCGATCCATTTCAAGGACCACGGCAGCAGCATTGCAGCGATAAACGCTCCGATCGCCCCTGGCCCCACCCCCTCGCGCCTCAGCTGCGACACCACGGCCACGGTCGCGAACCCCAGCGGAAGCCCCTCAGCGACGTACAGCAGAAAGAACGCCGACAAGCGGCCTTTCTTCGAAGCCAGCAAGTCAACAAGTCCCACGAAAACCCCAGCTCACGAAAAGTTCAATTCATCTACGCGAAAACGCGAGGGCGGCGATCCTAACCGTAGGCATCCTGCAAGCACGGCTCGACCTGATTTCGACCGTTCGCGATTCGTCCCTCCGGCCGGCGTCGAAGAGGTGGCCACCGCTCGACTCGTCGCCAGGGCGGCATAGGAGTTCACGCGATGCGTGCGGCCTACCGGCCCCATGCGCGCCTGGCGAGCGCCGCTCTGTCGACGAGTTGATCACGGATACTTCCAGCATCCTGCCCCCCCGGAATGCGCCTACCAGACAGCCGCCCACCGCCGGGGTTCGTCTGAACTGCTCGCGCGCGTCGCTTCCCTTGACTTCTACCTGCATCCGCTTCGGTGACCACGAACTGCACCTGGACAGTCGTCGGCTGCTGAAGGCCGGTAAGGAGATTCATCTCGGTGCGCGGGCATTCGACATGCTCGCGGTCCTGGCCCAGCGGAACGGTCGGGTCGTCTCCAAGCGCGAGTTGATGAGCCTCGTATGGCCGACCACCGTGGTCGAAGAGGCCAACCTGCGGGTGAACATGAGCGGCATCCGTAAGGAGCTCGGCCCCGACCTCATCGCAACCATCCCGGGCCGGGGCTATCAGTTCACGGCGCTTATCGATGGACCGGGCAGCCATCCGAGTCTGCCGAACGAGCACAACACAGCGCAGGTCGCACCAGCGCAGCCCACGAAAGCCGCACATCGGCTCATCGGGCGCGACGCTTTGCTGGAACACATCCGCACCCAGCTGAATACCCACCGGCTGTTGACCCTGACAGGTACCTCCGGCAGTGGGAAGACCGCACTCGCCAAAGCGGTGCTCCTGGCAGAGACAGACGCCGCCGGTGCCGCACCCGTGGCGGCCCACTGGGTGGACCTGGCGGCACTGAATGACGGGGATTTGCTCGAAGCGACGATGGCGCAGGCCTGCGAGGTGACACTGGGCGAGCCGGGTGGCGTGAAGGCTCTGGTCGGCGCTTTGCGCGCGTCTCACGCGCTGGTCATCCTGGACAACGCGGAACATCTGTTGGACGCGGTCGCTGCCGCGTCTCACCAGCTGCTGGCCGGCTGTCCAAACCTCAGGCTGCTCGTGACCAGCCAGGCGCGGCTGAAGCTGAGCGGCGAGATGGTTGTCGTGGTCCCGCCTCTGGATGCCGCGCAGGTGGGCACGCCGGTCGGCGAGGCCGAGGGATGGCCAGCACAGGCGCTGTTCCTGCGGCACTGCGTGCAGGCTGGACGGCCCCTGCAGGTCGATCAGCGATCGATAGACCTGGTGAGCGACATCTGCCTACGTCTTGATGGGGTGCCGCTGGCCATCGAATACGCCGCAGCAGCGGTTCCCTTGCTTGGCCTGCTGGGTGTGGCGAGTGCGCTGGAACAACGAAGATTGGCGTGGAGCGCCGGTCGTCGCGATGCGCCCGAGCGCCATAGAACGCTGCGGACTGCGCTCGAGTGGAGCGTCTCATTGCTCGGCCCGTTCGAGCAGCTCGTGTTCCGCCGACTCGGCGTCTTCGCGGGCAGTTTCTCGATGGCCTTGCTGGACCCGGTGGTCAACCTGGAACGCGAAGACCCTTGGCGGCTGATGGAGGCCCTGTCCGAGCTGCTCGACCGATCGCTGGTGGTGGCCGAGGATGGAACCACACCGCGCTATCGACTGCTCGAAAGCACGCGAGCGTTTGCGATCGCGCAGCTGAACGAACGTGATGAGGCGACAAACATGCGCGCGCGGCACGCCGCCGCGCTGGAACGCCTGTTCGGTTCCACACGCGCATCGGCCCTGGGCGGGCAGTCCGGCATCGACGATGCCGTGGACCTGCTTCAACCCGAGATCGGCAATGCCCGCGCAGCGATGCAATGGGCGGTGGAACACGACGGAAAGCTGGCCATGAGCCTGGCCGCCGGCCTGGTTTTCGTGTTGTGGCGCTCCGGAGGTATCGGAGAGGCAGGCCGCCACCTGGTGGTGACCTCGGCCCTCGCAGAAGCATCACCCGCGGACGCATTGCGTTGCGGATGGATTCGCGAAGCTATCGTCCACTGGACGTATTACGACAACCCTCGGGCTTCGCAGTGGATCGCTGTGGCAGAGGCCGCATACCGACAGACCGGCAACGTCTGCGGGCTCATCGAAACGCTGGCGCAGAAAGCGAACAGCATCGCCTACGTGCAGGGCGATACGCAAGCTCTGGGGGGAGTGCTCGACGAGATCCGAGCACTCGACTCACCGGAGATGCCCAATCGGCTTCGCGTGTTCTGTGCATCGGTCATCGTTCTTGTCGCCCACCGACTGGGCCGCGATGCCGACGTGCGGTGGGTGGAGCGTTTGGCCGCGACCTTGCCGCCAGGCGACGAGCATGGGCGCATGAGTCTGGTGTGCCGTCTCATGGGCATTCAGATTGCGGCCGGGCGGGCTCGGGAGGCCATCGAGCTGGGCGAGCCGCTCTACGAGCAGCTTCGCCACGGGCGCTACCGGCGGGCACTGCATTGGCTGCCCATCAACCTCGTCCAAGCTCATCTGCACATCGACGACGTTGCCCGCGCCTTGGCTATCGCAAGCGATTGCTTCGAGCTGGACGCGGTCGGCGGCCTGCTGCATGGGTGGGCGGATGCTTTGGCGCAGATGGCCTGCCTCGGCGGCCTGTATGAACAGGCCGCGCAGTCCAATGGCTATGCGGACCGTAGCTACAAGGCGACCGGAGGGAGCCGCGGCGATGTCGAGGACCACTTCAAACAGGCCTCTCAGCTTTGCGCGCAGGAACGAATGGGTCAGACGGCGTACGAGCGTGCCTATGAGCGTGGCACCCAGTGGAGCGAAGACAACATGCGGGCAGCCGGCTCGCAGCTGTTGGCAAGCCTGCGTTCGCAGATAGACGCCCAAGCGCTGAGCTGAGGCCGCTCCAGGCGCTGACGGGCCGTCAGGCCATGCGGTAGGCGTCTCGCATTCCGCAGCAGCCATTGATCCGGTCTTTGGGTCGCGGTGCCGCTGATCGGCGACCAGACCGACCTCTTGGATTCCCTCTCAGCTGTTCGTCTTGCTCACCACCACCGCGGGCCAAGCGGTGGCGAGGCAAACGTCAGGATTTCAGCCAACGCCCTCGTCCTTGGCGGTCGCCAAACCAAGCGCGGCGCGCGTGTCAGCACGCAGTGACGCCCGCCTTCGCGGCGGGGCGAAGCACGCCGTTTTCAACGCTTTGCACCCCTTTACTGGCGTTAAAGGGGGTGCGCTTCGAGACTGCATCCGGGCCGAAAAGACGGTCTCAACCACCCCCTCAAGTCTCAGGAGAACACCATGCACAGCCTTTCTCGCCTTGCCGCCACGACCGCCCTTGCCGTTGGTGGTTTCGGGGCCCAACTGCAGCCCGCCGCGGCCGCCACACCCGCCCAGCCGCTGCAGGCAGCCGCCAGCCAGTACATCGCTGCCGCTGACGGCACTGCGCTCTACGTCAAGGACTGGGGCCCGCGCAACGGCCCCGTCGTCGTTTTCAGCCACGGCTGGCCCCTCAATGCCGACAGCTGGGAATCGCAGATGCAGTTCCTCGCTGAGAAGGGGATGCGCGTCATCGCTCACGACCGCCGCGGCCATGGTCGCTCTGGCCAACCCTGGGCCGGCAACAACATCGATCAGTACGCCGACGATCTGGACGCCGTGCTGCGCCACCTCGACGTCAAGCGCGTGACGCTGGTGGGCTTCTCGACCGGCGGCGGCGAAGTCGCTCGCTACATCGGCCGCCACGGCACCGGCCGAGTTGCCAAGGCGGTCCTCGTCGGCGCCATCACGCCCATCATGGGCCAGACGCCAACCAATCCCAATGGCGTGCCGACTGCCGTGTTCGACAGCCTCCGCAAGTCGTCGCTGGACAACCGGGCCCAGCTCTACAAGGACATCGCCAGCGGGCCCTTCTTCGGATTCAACCGCCCTGGCGCCAAGACATCGGCTGGCCTGATCGACAGCTTCTACGTCCAGGGCATGCAGGCCAGCAGCAAGGCCACCTATGACTGCATCGACGCCTTCTTCTACTCGGACTTCCGTGACGACCTGAAGAAGTTCGATGTGCCCACCCTCGTCATCCACGGTGCCGACGACCAGATCGTACCGATCGAGACCACCGGCCGTGCGACGGCCCGCCTCGTCAAGAACGCACGCCTCATCGAGTACGCCGACGGCCCCCACGGCATCACCGACACCCACAAGGACCGCCTCAACCAGGACCTGTTGGCCTTCGTTCGCGGCTGAGTTGGAAGTCGATTCGCCCCGCTCTTCACGCCCATCGGGCACCCCACCTTCCGCCCCCCGGCATCGCCCCCCTCAAGGAGTTCTCACATGAACCGCACCCTGACCGCTCTCGTCCTCATCGCCGCCACCTTCGGCAGCGCGGCCGCGCACGCTGACAACCATGGCGACGCCCGCGCCGTGTACCCGAGCAGCCCGACTTCGCAGCTGACACGCGCCGAAGTGCTGGCTGACCTGAAGATCTACCAGGAGTCCGGTCTGGCTGCCGCCGAGCGCCTGTACAGCGAAGCCGGCCTGGACACGCCGCAGCTGCATGCCGCCCGCGCACGCTATGCGCAGCTGCGCCAAGGTGAGCGTTACGCCACGCTGGTCACGCAGATTGCGCAGCGCACCGGCGAGCCGGTCCGCGCACATCGCGGCGCCTGAAGAAGGCGCTTGTCGTCATGCGGGGCCTTCTGCCCGCATGCAGCGTGCCGGGCGGGTGGTGTGGTCTCACCGCACCACTCTGCCGCGGCGCGCCTTCTCCCTTCCTCTCAAAACTCCACAGGAATAGTCACTATGAAGCTGACATCTTTCGCGCTTGCCTGCAGCCTGCTGGCTGCCACTTCATCCACGGCGTACGCGCAGGCCACCGACTCGCCCAACTCCGAAGCCTCGCCCCGCTGGCGCGCAGGCCTGACGCGCACGGACCTGGCTCGCCAAGACGTCTCCAAGACGGGCTACGAACTGATTCAGTCCCGCGTCGATTTCGCCCCAGGCGTCGCCTCCCCGCGGCATTCCCATCCCGGCGAGGAAGTCGCCTTTGTGCTCGAGGGCACGCTCGAGTACCAGTTGGCCGGCCGGGCGCCTGTCATCTTGACGGCCGGCAGCGCCCTCGTCATTCCGGCCGGCACACCGCACATCGCGCGCAACGTCGGCGACGGCAAGGCGTCGGAGCTGGCGACGTACTTCGTCCGCAAAGACCAGCCGCTCGTCAAGGTCGAGCACTGACTCCCTCTTGAATCGGGAACCACCGCGGGGCGAGCCCGTGCCAGCCTCGCGGAACCTCAAGGCCAGGAGCCATCGATGAATCACTACTTCACTGCCCGGGACGGCGCCCGCATCTTTTACAAGGATTGGGGAAGCGGGCCGCCGGTCGTCTTCAGCCATGGCTGGCCCCTCAACGCGGACAGCTGGGAATCACAGATGTTGTTCCTGTCCGCCAACGGCTACCGCACCATCGCCCACGACCGGCGCGGCCACGGCCGGTCCACGCAGACCTGGGACGGCAACGACATGAACAGCTACGCCGACGACCTCGCAAGTCTGCTTGAGGTGCTGGATCTTCGTCATGCGGTACTGGTGGGCTTCTCCACGGGGGGCGGAGAGGTGGTCAGGTACATCGGGCGCCACGGCACGCGACGGATTTCCAAGCTGGTTCTTGTCAGCGCGGTGCCCCCGCTGATGCTGCGCACTGACGCCAACCCCGAAGGCCTGCCGCAGGCCGTGTTCGACGACCTGCGCAAGGCTGAGCTCGAGAACCGCGCGCAGCTGTATGCGGACATCGCCTCAGGCCCGTTCTTCGGTTTCAACCGACCCGGTAGCGTCCCCTCCTCTGCGCTCATCGACAGGTTCGTAGACCAGGGCCTGCAGGCCAGCCACCGGGCGACCTATCAATGCATCGAAGCGTTCTCGGAAACGGATTTCACTGAGGACCTGAGACAGGTCACCGTGCCCACGCTGCTCGTGCATGGCGATGACGACCAGATCGTCCCGATTGGCACCTCCGCAGCGCTGGCTGTCAGAGAACTGCGCTCCTCAACCTTGAAGGTCTACGCAGGCGCACCGCACGGACTGATGGACACCCACAAGGAGCAGCTGAACGCGGACCTGCTCGAGTTCATCGCCGCTTCCCCTCGGTCTCCCGGATCTCGACCGGCAGACCTGTGAAGGCTTCGACGGCAAGCCTGCCGCCCGCCATGCCTGCGACGAGGCGCAATTGCCCGTCGCGTTCAACTCGAACACCCCTCCGGACCACGATGTCTACAGAAGCCAAATGCCCGTTCTCCGGCGCGCGTGAAACACCCAGTACCGCCCGCTCCCGCAACAACCGCCACTGGTGGCCCAACCAGCTCAACGTCGGCCTGCTGCATCAACACTCGGCGCTCTCCAACCCGATGGGCGAGACTTTCGACTACGCCGCCGAGTTCAAGACGCTGGACCTCGACGCCGTCGTCAAGGATCTGCATGCTCTGATGACCGATTCGCAGGACTGGTGGCCGGCCGACTACGGGCACTACGGGCCCTTCTTCATCCGCATGGCATGGCATGCGGCCGGCACCTACCGCGCGGCCGACGGCCGCGGCGGTGGCGGCACCGGCAGCCAGCGCTTCGCGCCGCTGAACAGCTGGCCCGACAACGGCAACCTCGACAAGGCCCGCCGTCTGCTATGGCCCATCAAGCAGAAGTACGGTCGCAAGCTGTCCTGGGCCGACCTGTTCATCCTGACCGGCAACGTCGCGCTGGAGTCCATGGGCTTCAAGACCTTCGGCTTTGGCGGCGGGCGCGAGGACATCTACGAGCCCGACGACATCGACTTCGGCGCCGAAGCTGAATGGCTGGCGCTCAGCAGCGCCGAGAACAGCCGCTTCAGCGGCGAGCGAAAGCTGGCTGAGCACCTCGCGGCCGCGCAGATGGGCCTGATTTACGTGAATCCGGAAGGCCCTGACGGCAACCCGGACCCGGTGCTGTCGGCCCATGACATCCGCGACACCTTCACCCGCATGGCGATGAACGACGAGGAGACCGTGGCGCTGGTGGCCGGCGGTCATACCTTCGGAAAGGCACACGGCGCCGGCCCGGTCAGCCATCTGGGCAAGGAGCCCGAGGCCGCCGACGTCCTGGACCAAGGCCTGGGCTGGCGCAGCAGCTACGACAGTGGCATGGCCGGCCACACCATCACGACCGGCCTGGAAGGCGCGTGGAAGCCGAATCCGACGACCTGGGACAACGGCTACTTCGACACACTGTTCAAGTACCAGTGGGAGCTGACCAAGAGCCCAGGCGGTGCCCATCAGTGGCGGCCCACAGGTGGCGCGGGGGCCAGCGACGTCGTCGACGCGCACGACCCGAGCAAGTTCCACGCGCCCATGATGACCACCGCCGACTTGGCGCTGCGCTTCGATCCCGGCTACGAGAAGATCTCCCGTCGCTTCCATGCCAACCCGGCCGAGTTTGCCGACGCGTTCGCCCGCGCCTGGTTCAAGCTGACGCATCGCGACATGGGCCCGATCGCGCGCTACCTGGGCAAGCTGGTACCGAACGAAGAACTGATCTGGCAGGACCCGATCCCGAAGCCGGGCCATCCGCTCGTCGATGCGCAGGACGTGGCCGCGCTGAAGGCGAAACTGCTTGCATCCGGTCTCACCACGCGGCAGCTCGTTTCCACCGCCTGGGCATCGGCCTCGACCTTCCGCCACAGCGACAAACGCGGTGGCGCCAACGGCGCGCGCATCCGACTCGCACCGCAGAAGGACTGGGCTATCAACCAGCCGGCCGAGCTGTCCCGAGTGCTGGCTACGCTGGAAGCGGTGCAGCAAGAGTTCAACGCTTCGGCGGGCGGTGGCAAGAAGGTTTCCCTTGCCGACCTGATCGTGCTGGGCGGCGCCGCTGCCGTCGAGGCTGCGGCAAAGCAAGGCGGCTTCGACGTGACCGTGCCGTTCAACCCGGGCCGTGGGGACGCAACGCAGGAACAGACCGACGTCGATTCCTTCGCCGTGCTGGAGCCCCAGGCCGACGGCTTTCGCAATTACCTTCGCCCGGGCCTGACTGCGGCGTCGGCGGCGGAGATGCTGATCGACAAATCGGAGCTGCTGGGCTTGGCCGCCCCCGAGATGGCCGTGCTCGTCGCCGGCCTGCGCGTGCTCGGCGCCAACACCGGCGGAAGCGCCAACGGTGTGTTCACGACGCGTCCAGGCGTGCTATCCAACGACTTCTTTGTGAACCTGCTCGACATGCGCACGAAGTGGCAGAAGGCAGCCGACGGCGGTGTGCTGGAAGGCGTGGACCGCAAGACCGGCCAGCGCAAGTGGACGGCGACGGTGGCCGACCTCGTCTTCGGCTCTAACGCACAACTGCGTGCATTAGCCGAGGTTTACGCCGGTGCAGATGCTCCAGAGCAATTCGTACACGCCTTCGTGGCGGCTTGGGTGAAAGTGATGGACACCGACCGCTTCGACGGCGCTTGTGACATTGGCAGTTGAACGAACGCGGGCACAGCCGCGGCTCCTTGCGCGCACCTGCTCAGCGCGCTCATCAGTGTTCCGCGCATCGACGTGATCGAAGCTGGCTTTGCCCAGCACCAGTTGAGCGGCCGGTTCCAGGGGTGAAGCTGCCGGCCAGGCGGGCCGCGCCGACTGGCGGCTATCGAAAGAAGCGGTCGCTCAGCCCCCGAGCCATGAACGACACAGATTGTTTAGGTTTGTCCGACACCTGTCCGGCGCGCTGAACATGTCGATGCGCCAAGCCGACCTGAGGACAGGTGTTGGATAAACCTCGGGGGAGGAAACCGCGGCGCATGTGGCAACGGTTGTCGAGGCATCGTGCCTATGGCGATTCGGCGTGGCGGCCTCGGCGACGCATCGGA
>DASWWC010000039.1:0-14553 GCA_036401055.1 Roseateles sp. | reverse complement strand
CGCGCCGCGCTGGACGCCGGCCGGCCGCTGCCGCTGGCGCTGCGCGAGGCGCGCGTGTGGGGCGCCAAGGAGCGCCTCATAGAACGCATCGCGCCGCGGCTGGATGCCCAACAGGCCGGCGCCCTGGTGCAGGCCGCCCAGGTCTGCGACGGCCTCGTCAAGGGTCTGCGCCACCCCGACTGGCCGTCGGACCCCTGGGCCGCGCTGCGCCGGCTGGCGCTGATGCTGGCCGAGGCCGCAAGCGGCAAAACCGGGGCAGTTCTCACGCCCCGCTGAGCACGATTGGGCTATCGTCCGGGCGCAACACCCGCCACCATGACGCCCAGCCGCCGCCTCACCATCCTGGCCCTCGCTCTGAGTCCGCTCGCCGCGATGGCGGTACCCGTCACGGTGCAGCTGCGCGCTGCCAGCGGCCAGCCGGTCGCGGACGCGGCCGTGGCCGTCGAGATCCGCGGCCGCGCCACGAGGACCAGCTCGGCCAAGGCCGAGATCGGCCAGCGCGACCGCCAGTTCACGCCCCAACTGCTCATCGTGCAGACCGGCACGGCGGTCAACTTCCCCAACTTCGACACGGTGCGCCACCATGTCTACTCGTTCTCGCCCATCAAGGTCATCGACATCAAGCTCTACTCCGGCACGCCGGCCGAGCCGGTCGTGTTCGACAAGCCGGGCGTCGCGACGCTGGGCTGCAACATCCACGACCGCATGAGCGCCCACGTGGTGGTGGTGGACACGCCGCTGTTCGCGCGCACCGACGACAAGGGCCAGGCCAGCTTCGACCTGCCCCCGGGCGAACATGGGGTCAAGGCCTGGCACGCGGGCCAGAGGTCACCCACGCTGCAGCGGCTGAAGCTGGACGTGCCGGCCGCCGGCGGCCCGGTCGTGCTGACCCTGGCCGAGTAAGCGCAACGCGATGCGCTGGCCCGCCTGGCTGAACCT
Organism: Roseateles sp.; assembly: GCA_036401055.1. Lineage (GTDB taxonomy): Bacteria > Pseudomonadota > Gammaproteobacteria > Burkholderiales > Burkholderiaceae_C > Pelomonas. Next base: position 13,614 of record DASWWC010000039.1, on the reverse strand, counting down.
GAACCGCCTGCAGGGCCGCATCGTGGCCCTGTTCCTGGCCTTGCTGCTGGTGGTGCAACTGGTCAGCTTCAGCGCCATCGGCGCCAGCATCACCCACAACGCCCAGGCCTCGTTGGCCGCCGAGCTGCAGACCGGCGAGCGCGTGCTGCGCCGGCTGCTGGCCCAGCAGTCCGGCAAGCTGCACGACGCGGCCGAGCTGCTGGCAAAGGACTATGGCTTTCGCGGCGCGGTGGGCCTGTCGTTGGCCGAGGCCGGCACGGTCGAGACCATCAAGGACGCGCTGACCAACCAGGGCGAGCGCATCGGTGCCTCGGTCGTCGCCTACTTCGACAACCAGCTGCAGCTCGTGGCCGCCACACGCGACGGCGCGGCCGCGTTCGGGCCGTCGCTGCGCCAGCTGAGCACCAGCAAGGAAGGCGCCGCGCTGGCCGTGCAGGGGCGGCAGGTCTACCAGCTCGTCGCCGTGCAGGTGCGCACGCCAGCCCCGGTGGGCTGGGTGGTCATGGGCTTCGCGTTGGACCGCGAGGTGCTGGACGACCTGAAGGCCTTGTCGGAGCTGGACAGTGTCGTGCTGCTGCAGCCCGCCGGCCAGGCCTGGCTGGACATCGTCGGCAACCTGCGTGCCGAAACGGCTGCGGCGCTGAAGGCGCAGTTGGACCGCGAGCCGCCCGTTGACGGCGTGCTGGAGCTGGCCGGCGAGCGCCTGCGCGCGCGCTTCGTTGCGCTGCCGGTGGGCGATCAGCGCCTGGGCGTGCTGCTGCTGCGCTCGCTGGACGCGGCGCTGGCGCCCTACCGCCAGTTGCAGCTCATCCTGCTGGGCCTGACGTTGCTGGGCGTGGCCGTGTTTGCGCTGGTCAGCGTGCGGCTGGCACGCGGCATCAGCGAACCCATCACCGCGCTGTCCGCATCCGCCCGGCGGCTGGAAGGCGGCGACTATGAAACCCCCGTGCCGACGCCCTCCCGGCTGGACGAGGTGCACAAGCTCGCGGTGGCACTGGAGAGCATGCGCGAGGGCATACGCCGCCGCGACGCTCTGGTGAACAACCTCGCCTACGTGGACCCACTGACGCTGCTGCCCAACCGCGCCCGCTTCGCCGAGATCGTACAGATGCACCTGGACCTCGCGCACCTGCCGGCGGCCATCCTGATGCTGGACCTGGACCGCTTCAAGCACGTCAACGACGTGCTGGGCCACGACGTGGGCGACCGGCTGCTGCAAAGCGTGGCCCGGCGGCTGCAAACGCTGTGCGAGCCCATCCACTCGGTGCTGGCGCGGCTGTCGGGCGACGAGTTCGCCATCCTGGTGCCGCACGCCGACGCCCGCGTCGCCAGCGAAGCCGCGCTGGCCATCCTGAAGGACTTCGAGCGCCCGCTGCAGATCGACGACGAGACCATCGACCTGGGCGCGGGCATCGGCATCGCGCTGCTGCCCGAGCATGGCGAGGACGTCAACCTGCTGCTGGGCCGCGCCGAGCTGGCCATGTACGCGGCCAAGACCCGGCAGTGTGGCAGCCTGATCTACCACGCGCAGCTGGACGCCGGCAGCCAGGAGTCGCTGTCGCTGCTGTCCGAACTGCGCCGCGCGGTCGAGGACGACGAGCTGCGCCTGTACCTGCAGCCCAAGGTGGACCTGCAGCGCGGCCGCGTGGTGGGCGCCGAGGCGCTGGTGCGCTGGCAGCACCCGACGCGCGGACTGGTGCCGCCCATGCAGTTCATCCCGTTCGCCGAGCAGACCGGCTTCATCCGCATGCTCAGCGCCTGGGTGCTGGCCGGCGCGGCGAAGTTCTCGCGCGAGGCGCTGGACGCGGGCCTGAGCCTGCGGCTGTCGGTCAACCTGTCCACGCGCGACCTGATGGACCAGGACCTGCCGACCAAGATCGAGGCCCTGCTAACGCCGCTGCAGGTGCCGCCCGCGTCGCTGTGCCTGGAGATCACCGAGAGCGCCATCATGGACGACCCCGAGCGGGCGCTGTCCACGCTGGAGCACCTGCACGCGATGGGCTTCAAGCTGTCCATCGACGACTTCGGCACCGGCTACTCGTCGCTGGCCTACCTGAAGCGCCTGCCGGTGGACGAGCTGAAGATCGACAAGAGCTTCGTCATGGCCATGGAGCGCGACCTGGACGACGCGCGCATCGTGCGCTCCACCATCGAGCTGGCCCACAACCTGGGCCTCAGCGTCGTGGCCGAAGGCCTGGAGACGCTGAAGGCCTGGGTCATCCTGAACCGCCTGGGCTGCGACGAGGGCCAGGGCTACTACGTCTGCAAGCCCATGCCGCAGGAGCAGTTCATCGCCTGGGCCAAGAGCTGGCAGGCGCCCGATATTTCGTCCGTCACGGCCGAGAGCCTGATGGCGAAGCTGGGTTAGCGGTCCCGGTCTTCCAGCGCCTCACACAGCGCATTCAGCCCCGCCGTCACCGTCTGCGCACGCACCGCGTGGCGGTCGCCGGCAAAGTTCTCGCGCCAGACCTGGGCCGGCCTCCCGGCATGCACCAGGGCCAGCCACACCGTGCCCACCGGCTTGGCCTCGCTGCCGCCCGTGGGGCCGGCCACGCCGGTGACGGCCAGCGCCCAGTCGATGGGCGCGTGCGCCAGCAGTCCACGCGCCATGTGCTCGGCCACCTCGGCGCTGACGGCGCCGTGCAGCGCGATCAGGCCCTGGGGCACGCCCAGCAGCTCGGCCTTGGCCTCGTTGCTGTAGCTGACCACGCCGCGCTCGAACCACGCGCTGGAGCCGGACAGGCTGGTGCAGGCGGCGGCAATGAGGCCGCCGGTGCAGCTCTCGGCCGTACCGATGCGCTCGCGGCGGCGGATCAGCGCGACGGCAATGCGGTCGATCAGAGCGTCAGCTTCGGAAAACATGGCATCACCCCATCAGCACGCGGACCAGCGCAATGACGGCAAGCGTACAGCCGGCCGCGACGAAGTCATCCACCAGGATGCCCAGGCCCTGCTTCCAGCCGATGGGCGCGCCGCGCTCCGTCTTGAACAGCCGGTCCGCCCAGCCCACCGGCCCGGGCTTGGCCGCGTCGAAGAAGCGGAACAGCGCGAACGCGAGCAACTGGCCCATGAAGTTGGCCGGCGCAATCAGCCACAGCACCAGCCAGAAGGCCAGCACCTCGTCCCAGACGATGGAGCCCGGGTCCGGTATGTTCAGGTGCTGCGCACAGCGCGTGCAGGCCCACCAGCCGATTAGCGTGCCGATGCCGATGACCAGTGCCCAGCCGACATCGCTCAACCACGGCGCCAGGGCCCAGAACGCCAGCCAGGCCCACAACGTGCCCACCGTGCCGGGCGCCTTGGGCGCGAGCCCGCTGCCAAAGCCCAGCGCGATGCAGCGCGCCGGGTGGCGCCACATGAAGGCGGCCGTCGGGCGGACGGGAGCGCCGGTCATGCCTGGAAGTGGTCGAAGGAGCGCAGGCCATGCTCGACGGCCGCGCCGCGCGCATCGACGACGCGCAGGCCTGGCTCGGCCTCGATGCGGCCGATGCGCGTGAGCGCCACGCCCGCGTCGGGCAGTGCCGCGCCGGGTGGTGCCGTGAACACCAGCTCGTAGTCGTCGCCGCCCGCCAACAGGCATTCGCGCTGCAGCGCCGCCGGCTGATCGGCCAGCACGGCGCTGCGCGGCAGCGCATCCACGTCAATGCAGGCGCCCACACCCGAGGCCGCCAGGATGTGGCCCAGGTCGCCCAGCAGGCCGTCGGACACGTCGATGGCCGACGTCGCGAGGCCCCGCAGCGCCTGGCCCAGCACCACACGCGGCGTGGGGCATTCCATGGCCGCGCGCACGGCGTCGAAGCCGTCGCCCGCCAATGCCGCCGTGCCGCGGAAGACCTCGAGCGCCAGTCGCGCATCGCCCAGCCGGCCGGACACCCAGATCTCGTCGCCCGCCCGCGCACCGCTGCGCAGCAAGGCCTGGCCCGGCGGCGCCTCGCCGAAGACGGTGATGCAGATATTCAACGGGCCCTGCGTCGTGTCGCCGCCGATCAGCGGGCAGCCATGCGCGTCGGCCAGCGCCAGCAGGCCGCGCGAGAAAGCGGCCAGCCAGGCTTCGTCAGCGCGCGGCAGCGCCAGCGCCAAGGTGAAGCCCCGTGGCGTCGCACCGCAGGCCGCCAGGTCGCTGAGGTTGACGGCCAGCGCCTTATGGCCCAGCCGCGCCGCATCGACGGTGGACAGGAAATGCCGGCCTTCCACCAGCATGTCGCTGGAGACCAGCCAGCGCGCGCCCGACGTGGGCACGAGCACGGCGCAGTCGTCGCCCACGCCCACTTCAACGCCTGGCGCCGCGGGGCGCTGGAAGTAGCGCCGGATCAGATCGAATTCACCCATTGCTGCGATTGTCTCCGTGTGGGCATCCACAGACCCCGAGCCGGGCTACGGTGGCATGATTCCCACCCCGCCGGCCGGCCTTTGCTTGTTTCACGTCATGAAGAGCCCAGAAGAAAAACGCGCCCAACTCCGCCAGGCCGCGCTCGAATATCACGAGTTCCCGACGCCCGGCAAGATCGCCATCGCGGCGACCAAGTCGCTGGTCAACCAGCGCGACCTGGCCCTGGCCTACTCGCCCGGCGTGGCTGCGGCCTGCGAGGAGATCGTCGCCGACCCGGCCAACGCGTTCCGCTACACGTCGCGCGGCAACCTCGTCGCCGTCGTCTCCAACGGCACCGCCGTGCTGGGCCTGGGCAACATCGGCCCGCTGGCCTCCAAGCCGGTCATGGAAGGCAAGGGCGTGCTGTTCAAGAAGTTCGCCGGCATCGACGTCTTCGACCTCGAAGTCGATCAGAACGACCTGGACAAGCTGGTCGACTGCATCGCCGCGCTGGAGCCCACGTTCGGCGGCATCAACCTCGAAGACATCAAGGCACCGGACTGCTTCTACGTCGAGCGCGAACTGCGCAAGCGCATGAAGATCCCCGTCTTCCACGACGACCAGCACGGCACGGCCATCGTCGTCGGCGCAGCCTTCCTGAACGGCCTGAAGGTCGTCGGCAAAGACGTCAAGGACGTCAAGCTGGTCACGTCGGGCGCCGGCGCTGCCGCGCTCGCCTGCCTGGGCCTGCTCGTCAAGCTGGGCCTGCCGCGCGAGAACATCTTCGTGACCGACCTGGCCGGCGTCGTCTACGAGGGCCGCACCGAGCTGATGGACCCGGACAAGGCCGAGTACGCCCAGAAGACCGATGCGCGCTCGCTGCGTGAGGTCATCAAAGGCGCCGACGTGTTCCTGGGCCTGTCGGCCGGCGGCGTGCTGAAGGCCGACATGGTCGCGACGATGGCCGCCAAGCCGCTGATCTTTGCGCTGGCCAACCCGACGCCCGAGATCCTGCCGGAAGAAGTGCAGGCCGTGCGCAACGACGCCATCATGGCCACCGGCCGCACGGACTACCCCAACCAGGTCAACAACGTCCTGTGCTTCCCCTACATCTTCCGCGGCGCGCTGGACTCGGGCGCCACGACGATCAACGTGGAGATGGAGATCGCCGCGGTCCACGCCATCGCCGAGCTGGCCCAGGCCGAGCAGAGCGAGGTGGTGGCCGCTGCCTACGTGGGCGCAACGCTGAGCTTCGGTGCCGAGTACCTCATCCCCAAGCCCTTCGACCCGCGGCTGATGATGCGCATCGCGCCGGCCGTCGCCAAGGCCGCGATGGACTCGGGCGTCGCCGCCCGCCCCATCACCGACTGGGATGCCTACCGCGAGAAGCTGCAGAGCTTCGTCTACGCGTCGGGCAACACGATGAAGCCCATCTTCTCCGCCGCCAAGCGCGCGCCCAACAAGCGGGTGGCCTACGCTGAAGGCGAGGAGGAGCGCGTGCTGCGCGCCGCGCAGGTCGTCGTCGACGAGAGCCTGGCCCGCCCCACGCTGGTGGGCCGCCCGGCCGTCATCGCCGAGCGCTGCGAGCGCTTCGGCCTGCGCCTGCAGCAGGGCCGCGACTACGACGTCGTCAACGTCGAACACGACGACCGCTACCGCGACTACTGGCAGACCTATCTGCGCATGACCGAGCGCAAGGGCGTCACGCAGCAGCTCGCCAAGATCGAGATGCGCCGCCGCCTGACGCTGATCAGCGCCATGCTGCTGCACAAGGGCGAGGTGGACGGCATGCTGTGCGGCACCTGGGGCACGACGGCCACCCACCTGGCCTACATCGATCAGGTCATCGGCAAGCGCGCCGGCGTCAAGACCTACGCCTGCATGAATGGGCTCATCCTGCCGGGCCGTCAGGTCATGCTGGTCGACACCCACGTCAACTACGACCCCACCGCGGAGCAACTGGCCGAGATCACCATCATGGCCGCGCAGGAGATGTGCCGCTTCGGCCTGACGCCCAAGGCGGCGTTGCTGTCGCACAGCAACTTCGGCACCAGCGACAAGCCCTCGGCCGTGAAGATGCGCGACACGCTGGCGCTGCTCCAGCAACTGGCGCCGTGGCTGGAGGTGGACGGCGAGATGCACGGCGACACGGCGCTGGACGCCGGCTACCGCAAGCAACTGATGCCGCACAGCCCGCTGAGCGGCGAAGCCAACCTGCTGGTGCTGCCCAACATCGACGCCGCCAACATCTCCTACAACCTGCTGAAGACGGCCGCCGGCGGCGGCATCGCCATCGGCCCGGTGCTGCTGGGTGCGGCCAAACCGGTGCATGTCCTGACACCGTCGGCCACCGTGCGGCGCATCGTCAACATGACGGCGCTGACCGTCGCCGATGCCAACGCGGCACGGAACTGAGGCCTGGCCGCGTTCCCAGGGGGAAATGGGCAAAAGCGGCCTGACTCCCCCAATTGACAGAAGTTTTCATTCGAAGAAATCCGTCACTCGGTCGCCAAATAGACAGCAAAAACAATCACTTAACTCTGTGTGAGCGCAGGCTCACATACCCCTTGTCCAGAGTCCACCACCGGGCTGCGGCTTGAGCTTTTGGGGTCGCTTCGGTACCATTGTGGTTTCGAATTCAGGGTAAACCCGTGTTTTTGCTCTCGTGGCTGGCGCGCTCTGGCGCCTCGGCGGCCCTATCCGCCCTGCTGTTGTCCGGCCTTGCCGGAGGCGCGCAAGCCAAGGAAGCTCCCAACACCGCAACGCCCGCTCTGGCTGAAATCCGGCTGAGCGAGCTGCCCGTCCAGGCCCAGGAAACGCACCGTCTCGTTCATGCGGGCGGGCCGTTTCCGTACAGCAAGGATGGCACGGTGTTCGGTAATCGCGAACGCCTGCTGCCCCGCAAGGCTCGCGGCTTCTATCGCGAATACACGGTCAAGACCCCTGGCGCGCGCAACCGCGGCGCCCGCCGCCTCGTCTGTGGCGGCGAGCCGCCTGTCGCGCCCGAGGTCTGTTACTACACCGACGATCACTACGCCAGCTTCAAGCGCATCCGCGCTGCAGCGGCGCGGTGAAGGTCGAGCGAAGACGAGTTTTGGCAGTTTTGTGACTTGAAAGGAGGAACGCGACCATGCTTTTGCAGACCGTCCGTCCCAATATCGTGCAGGCCATACGGGCCTACCGGGTCGAGGATTTGATGCAGGCCGCCCATGAAGCGGGCCAGCATTTCCTTTATGCCAATCTGTCGGAGGCCCAGTCCAAGCAGGACGTGCTCGACGGCATTGCGCAGGCCTTCCTCTTTCCCGCTCATTTCGGCAAGAACCTGGACGCGCTGCACGACTGCATGACCGACCTCGTTCACAAGGCCGGCAGTCAGCCAGGCTTCGTCGTCGTGCTGGAACAACTGCCTGACAACGTGCGTTTCGACCGCGAGGCCCGCGAGCAGTTGCTCGATGTGTTCCGCGACACGGCCGACTACTGGGCCGACCGGAAGATACCGTTCCGGTGTTTCTATTCTTTTCAGTAGCCCGCTCCCAAGAAAACGGGTCATGGGAGCGGGCTGCTGAGGTGGCCCCGGTGATTGAAAAGCCTGCCAAGACGGCGAAGACGACGATTGGCAACCCCAACTTCGGCATGAACATGCCGATGATGTGCAGCGCGTTCGACACGTCCATGTGGCAGAACGCGGCCTGAGCGCCGGCGCGCACAGATCCAGCAAAAGCGACCTCCGGGTCGCTTTTTTCATGTCCGCGCGGCACCGAAGCTGACGGATTGCAGAAGACCGGGAGCCGGCCAGCGCCCATCTGGCCAGCATGAAGCGACCTCCACTCCGCCTCCGGCCATGAACGACGCCGCGCTGCACCTTCTCAACATCGCCCTGCACGCGAGCACGGGCCTGGCCGTGCTGCTGCTGGGCCTGTGGCAACTGGCCGCGCCGCACGGCGACACCGCCCACCGACGCCGCGGACGCTGGGCCCTGGCGCTGGCCGGCACCAGCATCGCCAGCGCCACGCTGGGCGCCCTGGTGTTCCGGCCCCGGCCCGATCTGCTGGCGGTCTGCCTGCCGGTGGGCTACCAGCTCTACAGCGGCCGCCGCTGTCTGCGCCTGCCGCGCAACGGCCGCAGTGCCGCCGACGTCGCGCCCGCGCTGATGCTGGGGCTGGTCGGGCTGGCGCTGCTGGCCGCTTGGAGCGCCACCGCCTGGGAGCCGGCCCGCGTGCGGGCCGTGGCGGGGGCGATGCTGTTCATCGCCGGCTACGACCTGGCGCACACCCGCTTCCCGGCGCCCTGGCGCCGCTGGCTGAATCCCGCGGAGCACGCCTGGCGCCTGTGCGCCATGGTCGGCGCGATGGCCAGGCTCAGCAGCGCCAGCACGGCCTCCACGCCCCAGGGTCGGGTGGCGCGGCCAGCCGGCATGCAGCGCCCGGTTGAAGGCCAGCGGCCCCAGCCAGGCCAGCGGACGCAGGAACGTGAAGCCGTCCTCGGCGCTGACGAGGAAGTAGGCCGCACCGGTCAGCATGCAGGCACACAGCTCGGCGACGCGCGGCGGCCATCATCAGCAGCGCGGTCGCGGCGGCCAGCGCCAGAATGTCAGGCGGCGGCTGGCGCCACCTCCAGCGCCAGCGCGACAAACTCGTCCACGGGCACCTCCTCGGCGCGGCGCTGCAGGTCGAAGTGGCCGGCGTATCCACGCTCGGTCAGCCACTTGCCCAGGCTGTGGCGCAGCAGCTTGCGGCGCTGCGAGAAGGCGCTGGCGACCAGTTCGCCCAGCAGCTTCGCGTCCAGCGCCGGCGGCGTCTTCAGCGGCACCATGCGCACGATGGCCGAATCCACCCGCGGCGGTGGGTCGAAGGCCTCGGGCGGCACATCCAGCACGGACTCGATGTCGTACCGCCATTGCAGCATCACCGACAACCGGCCGTAGTCCTTGTTGCCCGGTGCCGCGGCCATGCGGTCCACGACTTCCTTCTGCAGCATGAAGTGCTGGTCCACCACCTGGTCCACCGCATCCAGCAGGTGGAACAGGATGGGCGTGGAGATGTTGTACGGCAGATTGCCGACGACGCGCAGCTTGGCGCCCTTGGCGGCAGCCAGCGCGTTGAAGTCGACCTTGAGCACGTCGCTCTCGATGACCTCCACGTCGTCACGCTTGCGCAGCCGCGCGGCCAGGTCGCGGTCCAGCTCGATGACGGTCAGCGGCACCGAACCTTTGGGAATGCGCTCCAGCAGCGGCAGCGTCATCGCCCCCAGGCCGGGGCCGATCTCGACCAGCGTCTCGCCGGGCTGCGGGTCTATCAGATCGACGATGGCGTCGATCAGCACCTTGTCGGTCAGGAAGTGCTGGCCAAACCGCTTGCGCGGGATGTGCGACTTCATGCCTGCCCGCCTGCATGCGGGCAGTCCTTCGGCAGGCGTCGGACAGCGCGCAGGCGCTGTCCTCGGTCCGGCCTCAGTCCAGCCATTCCCGCACCTCCACGAAGGCCTTGGCGCGCAGGTCCTTGACCCAGTCCTGGTAGGCCTCGTCGTACTTCTGCTCGCGCAGCGCACCACGCGCCTGGTCGCGCAGCACCTTCATCTCGACCTCGACCGAGCGACGCTCCAGCACCTGGATCAGGTGCACGCCGAAGCGCGACATGACTGGGCCCGAGATGCCGTTCAGCGGCAGCGCGTTCATCGCTTCCTCGAACTCGGGCACGAAGCCGCCCGCGCCCATCCAGCCCAAGTCACCGCCGGCCTCGGCGCTGCCGTCCTCGGAGTTGGCCTTGGCGAGGTCCTCGAACTTGGCCTGCCCCGCCTCGATCTGGCGCTTCATCTCGGCCAGCCGGCGGGCGGCGACCTCGGCGGTCAGCTGGGCCGAGGGGCGCAGCAGGATGTGGCGGGCGTGCGTCTGCTGGCTCTGGGTCAGCGATGCCGCCCCCTGGCGCTCGACGACCTTGAGAATGTGGAAGCCGGCGCCGGTGCGCAGCAGCTGCGGCGCGACCTGGCCGCTCTTCAAGTCCTTCACGGCGTTGACGAAGACATCCGGCAGGCGGTCGGCCGGGCGCATGCCGATCTCGCCGCCGCGCGCCTTGTTGCCGTCCTCGGAGACCTCGCGGGCCACCTTGGCGAAGTCCTCGCCGCCCTTGATGCGGTTCAGCGCCTCCTCGGCCTTGGCGCGGCGCTCGGCAATGACGGCCTCGCCGCCGCCCTCGGGCACCGGCACCAGCACCTGGGCCAGGTTGATCTGGCCGCCCTGCTCCAGCGCCGCGCGGCGCTTGTCCAGCCAGGCGTCGATCTCCGCGTCGGTGATCTTGATACGGCCCTGCACCTCGCGCTCGCGCACGCGCTCGGTCATCATCTGGTCGCGCAGGTTCTCGCGAAAGCTCTTGTAGTCGGTGCCATCCTGCTTGAGCCGCTCCAGCAGCTGCGCCATGGTCAGCTTGTTCTGGGCCGCGACGTTGGCGACCACGCGGTCCAGCTCGGCCTCGTCGACACGCTGGCCGCTGTCGCGCGCGTGGGTGATCTGCACGCGCTCCTCGATCAGCGCCTCCAGCGCCTGCTTGCGCAGGCCGGCCGTCTCGGGCATGACCTCGCCCTTCTGGCGGGCCTCCTGACGCAGCCGCTCGGTGCGCTGGACGACCTCGCTGGCGGCGACGACGTCCTGGTTGACGACGGCGGCGATGTAGTCCCCCGCCTGCAGCGTGGGCGTCTGGGCCGCGGCAAACGAAGCGGCCAGGGCCAGAACGAGGGGAACGAATCGTTGGATCATGGTTGGAAATCTGAACTCGCCGAGCGGTCGGCGCTCAGCCTGCGGTAACCGGGCACATTGTCCTTCAAGACCTTGAGGGCATTGGAGCCCAGCTGACTGAGGCCCACGAGCTCCAGCTGCAGCATGAAGCGCGTGTTGGTTTCGGCGCGGCCGGTGGACAGCCGCTCCAGGCCGAAGCGCAGCAGCCAGCAGCCGGCGTCGTACTCGAAGCCGGCGACGGAATCGGTCAGGCGCTTGTCGCGCAGCGAGTACTGCACGCGGCCGGCGCTGTACCAGGCGCCGCCGCAGCTCTGGCTGTTGGCGCCGCGCTGGGTGACCGGCGTGCCGTAGATGGGCCACTGCCACGCGAACTCGACCTGCTCGCTCTGCGCCCGCGCCAGCCGGTAGGCCACGCTGACGGTCTTGTAGGCGCCCGGCGAGTAGCGCGCCCGCACGACCGAGCGCTCGAAGCGGTGGGTCTCGGGGTTCAGCTGCAGCGTGGTCTCGGCCCACCAGCGCTCGTCCAGTTGCGCGGCCGCGGCCAGCAGCAGGTCGGAGAAGCGCTGCGTGACCGGCTGGCCGTCCGGCGTGATGCGCTGGTCGCGGAACAGCACGCGCTGCACCGCGCCCACGCGCAGAATTTCCTGCCCCTGCGACGCGCTGATCCAGCGGCTGGTGGCGCCGAAGCTCAGGGAGTGCAGGTCAGACACCCGGTCCACACCCGAGAACTGGTTGTCGGTGTAGATGGAGTCGAAATTGAAGTCCTTGGGCGCCGCGTCGAAGTTGGGCAGCGCCAGCTGGTCGCGGTACGGCGTGTTCACGTACAGCAGGCGCGGCTCCAGGCTCTGGCGCATGGCGCGGCCGAACAGCTTGGTGTCGCGCTCGAACACCCAGCCGTGGTCGATGCTGAACGTCGGGATCACGCGGCTCATGCGGCTGCGGCCGTCGTCCAGCGGGCGGTCCAAATCGTAGGCGGCCGCGTTGACGGCCAGGCGCGGGATGAACCACCACGCCTCGCCGCCCAGCGGCGCGGCCACATGGCCCAGCGCATGGACGCGCTGGCCGCCGGGCAACTGGCTGAGCTGGCCGGCCAGCGCCGAGCCGGGCAGGTCGAAGCGGTTGTATTCCAGCTCCAGGCTGCCTTCCAGCCGCGCCTTGCGGCCCCAGGGCCGGAAGCTGTCCAGCACGGCCTCGTCGGCTGCCGTCGTCACGCGCACGCCCACCTGCGGGCTGCGCTGGTAGGGCGAGTCGAACTGGGCCAGCGCGTCGCTGCCCTGCAGCGTCTGCCAGCGCTGCACGCGCGCATAGGTGTCGATGACGCCCCAGGACAGCTCGCGCTGCCGGTTGAGGCTGAAGTTGCTGGACAACAGCCGCAGCGTCTGGCTCTCGACCCGGCGCGACAAGTCCTTCCAGTAGTCGTCGTCGGACACGCGCTCGCTGTTCAGCTTGTAGCGCCAGTCGCCCAGGCGGCCATCGTTGTCCAGCTTCAGGCCCCAGCGCGAGCGGCCGAACACGCGGTCGCCGGGCAGCAGGTCCACGTTGATGCGGCCGGCGTGGTCCGGCTCCAGGTAGCGGAACTCGCTGTCCACGCCCACGCCGCGCTTGGTCATGACGAAGGGCGTGACCGTCGCATCGCGCTGCGGCGCGATGTTCCAGTAATACGGCACGCCGAACTCGAAGCCGCTGCGGTTGTCCAGCGAGATGTTGGGCGGCAGCCAGCCCGACTTGCGCGCGGAGCTCAGCGGAAAGCTCAGCGCCGGCGCCGCCAGCAGCGGCACGCCCAGGAAGCGCAACACCGCGCCCTCGGCCTGGCCCTCGTTGGCGGCCAGGTCCAGGCGCATCTCCTTGGCCGAGATCTGCCAGGCCGGCTCCTGGTCGTCGACGACCGGGCAGCTGCTGTAGCTGCCGGCCGTGATGCTCAGGTGCTCGCTGTCATGGAACCTGACGATCTTGGCCTTGCCCGCGCCGCCGGTCGCGGCGAGGAAGAAGCTGGGCGTCAGGAACTCGCCCTCGAAGCGGTCCACATACATCTGCAGCAGCGGGCCGGTGAAGACGTTGCCCTTGTGGTGGACGCGCACATTGCCTTCCGCGCGGGCGAAGTCGTCCACCATCCGGTAGTTCAGCGTGTCGGCATTCAGCAGCACCTCGCCGTAGCGCAGCTCCACCCCGTCCGTCGCCTCGGCCTGCTGCTCGGTCTGCGCGGCGATCTTGCCGGCGCTGATGGCCAGCGCCGCCTTGCCGCCGGTGCGCATGGGCGCACCCAGCATGCGGCTGTTCTTCAGGGCCAGCCCGTCGTCGGGGCGGGACTGCTGCGCCTGCACCGGCGCACAGGCACCGAAGGCCAGGGCGATCAGGGCGGGCAGCAGCGAGGGGCGGGGTGGTCGGAACGAGCGCGGCACGGGCGGCAGGACGGGCGGCGGAGCCTCGAAGTCAGGGGGATTGCCGGGGCCGGCTTCTTAGAATTTCATTATCCACGAGGGCCTTTCCCATGACTCCCCCGAATGCCGAACTGATCGCCGCGCTGCTCGCCGAGCCGGCCCGCGCCGACGCCTTGATGCGGGACGCGTGCGCCGCGCTG
>DASWWC010000038.1:0-4201 GCA_036401055.1 Roseateles sp. | reverse complement strand
CCTGATGATCTGCTGCGTGCTCGGCACGGTCATCGCCATCGAGCGCGCCGTGGCGCTGAAGCACGGGCTGTGCTTCGCCGGCCCGCTGGCCTCGGCCCTCGCCGGCGTCGCGCAGCTGGGCGGGGCAGGGCAGGGGGCCGCCTGGCTGGCGGCGGCGGCGTCGCTGGCCTTCGTCGGGGTCAACGCCGTCATCGTGCGCCGTCAGCTTGCGGCCCACACCGTGCTGCTGTGGCTGGGCGCGCTGTGCTGGGCCATCGGCAGCCTGGGCTACGCGCTCGATGCGCCTGTGAACGAGGTGCCCTGGTGGTTCGCCTTCCTCGTGCTGACCATCGCCGCCGAGCGGCTGGAGATGACGCGGCTGATGCGCCGCCGGCCCGGCGCACAATGGGCGCTGTATGCCGTGCTGGCGGCGCTGCTGCTGGGCGCGGCGCTGTCGGGCGTGCTGTACGGCCTGGCGCTCGCGGCACTGGCGCTGTGGCTGCTGAGTTTCGACATCGCCCGCCGCACCGTGCGCGCCCACGGCCTGAGCCGCTACATGGCCGTCTGCCTGCTGCTGGGCTACGGCTGGCTGCTGGTCGCCGGGCTGGCCTGGGCGGCCACGTCGGCGGGCTGGCCGTTGCGCGACGCCGCGCTGCACGGCCTGGCGCTGGGCTTCGTCATCGGCATGGTGTTCGGCCATGCGCCGGTCATCCTGCCGGCCATCGCGGGCATCAAGCTGCGCTTCGGCAGGCCCTGGTATGTGCCGCTGGCGCTGCTGCACGCGTCGCTGGCGCTGCGGTTGTTCGGCGGCCCCGGCCTGCTCGCCGCGGGCGCGGCCGGCAATGCGCTGGCGCTGGTCGCATTCGTCGCCACCGTGGGCGGCGCGGCGCTGGCCTGGCGCCTTCAATTCAAGGAACCCCATGGCATTGATCCGTCTTGAAGAGCCGCCGCGCGCGGCGCCGCGAGGCTTCGCGCTGTTCGCGCTGGGCTTCCGGCCCTTCTACCTGCTGGCCAGCGTGTTCGCGGCGCTGTCCGTGCCGCTGTGGGCGCTGCAGTTCTCCGGTCTGCTGGGTCACGCCTATCTGGCCGGGCCGCTGTGGCATGCGCACGAGATGCTGTTCGGCTTCACGCTGGCCGTCATCGTGGGCTTTTTGTTCACGGCCGGCAGCAATTGGACCGGCCTGCCCACGCCCACCGGCTGGAAGCTCGCCGCGCTGGCGCTGCTGTGGGTGGCGGCGCGCGTGCTGGTGCTGACGCCGTGGGCGGTGGCGGCGGCGGTCGCCAACGTCGCCTTCCCGCTGGCCGCCGCCGCCGCGCTGGCCGTGCCCTTCATCAAGGCGAGGAACCAGCGCAACTACTTCTTCATCGGCCTGCTGCTGTTGTTGGCCGCCGCGGCGGGCGTCATCCATCTCGGGCAGCTTGGCGTCATCGAATCCGCACCGCTGCCCGGCATGCAGGTCGCGCTGGACGTGGTGCTGTTCATCCTCGCCGTCATGGGCGGGCGCGTGATCCCGATGTTCACGAACAACGGCGTGCCGGGCGCCGGCGCGGTGAAGCAGCCGGCCGTGGAGAAGGCCGCGCTGGGGCTGGTGCTGGCGCTGGGCGTGGCCGACCTGCTGGGCCTGGCGGGCGGGCCCGTGGCGCTCATTGCTTTCGCCGCCTGCGCGGCCCACGCCGCGCGCTGGGCGCTGTGGCGGCCCTGGCGCACGCGCCGTGTGCCGCTGGTCTGGGTGCTGCATCTGGCCTATGCCTGGATTCCCGTGCACCTGCTGCTGCGGGCGCTGGCCGCGCTGGGCCTGGTGGCGCCGTCGCTGGCCATCCATGCGCTGACGGTGGGTGCCGTCGGCGGCCTCATCATCGGCATGGTCACGCGCACGGCGCGCGGCCATACCGGCCGGCCGCTGCGCGCCGATGGCTACGAGGTCGCCTGCTATGTGGCGGTGCTGCTGGCCGCGCTGGTGCGGGTCGCCGTGCCGCTCGTCCATCCCGAATGGACGCTGCCGGCCGTGCAGGCCTCGGCGGCGCTGTGGTCGGCCGGCTTCGGCCTGTATGCCGTGCGCTACTGGCCCGTGCTGTCGCGGCCCCGTCTGGATGGCCGGCCGGGATGAGCATGGACTACTTCACTCTCAAGCTCATTCATCAGGCCGCGGTGGCGCTGTCGGTCACCGGCTTCGCGGTGCGCGGTGCGGCCTCGCTGGCAGGCGCGCGCTGGGTGCAGGGCCGCGCCGCAAAGACGCTGCCGCACCTGGTCGACTCCGTGCTGTTGCTGTCGGCGCTGATGCTGGCCTGGACGCTGCGGCTCACACCCGACGGCGCCCCCTGGCTGGCGGCCAAGATCGCCGGCCTGCTGGCCTACATCGCACTGGGCGTCGTGGCGCTCAGGCCCGGCCGCTCCCGCGCCGTGCGCGCTGCGGCCTGGGTGGCAGCGCTGGTGGTGGTGGGCTGGATCGTGTCCGTGGCCGTGACAAAAAGCCCGCTGGGCTTTCTCGCCGCCTGGGTGCCGGTCGCGTCTTGATCCATGTCAAACCCACACTCTCGGGCGGGGCCGAACATGGCGCCTCCCGAAGTCCTGACGACGAGTTCACATGCCATGAAGTTGCAGCATTTCTTCGACGAAGTTCCCCGCATACGCGTGCAGGACCCGCTGGCCCGCCTGCTGGGCTGCACCGACGATGGGCGCCTGGAGTACGGCTTCGGCGACGTGGTGCGCCTCACCGGCCATGCCTGCCCCACGGTGGCCTCGGCCTACTGGCTGACCTTCCTGGCGCTGGAACACCTCTACCCCGATGAGCTGCCGCAGCGCGGCGGCATCAAGGTCGAGTTCCGCGACGATGCGCGCTCCGGCAACAGCGGCGTCATGGCCACCGTCGTGCAGATGCTGACCGGCGCGGCCGGCGGTTCGGGCTTCAAGGGCCTGGGCGGGCGCTACGGCCGCGCCGGCCTGATCCGCTACAAGCCCGACCTGCTGACGCTGCTGCGCTTCACGCGGCTGGACACGCAGGATGCGGTGGACGCCACGGTCGACATGACCCATGTGCCGACCGACCCGGCCCTGGAGCCGCTGCTGGAGCGCTGCGCGGCGGGCCGGGCCACGGCGGTGGAGGAGCGCGAGTTCGGGCGGCTGTGGCAGCAGCGCGTGCGCCATCTGCTGCTGGACTGCGCGCGCGACCCAGCCGTGTTCATGCTGCGCCCCGTGAAGCGGCACGCCTGCGCGCTGGCGGATTGACGGGTCAGGCCGGCGCGTCGCCGCCGTCCGGCTTCTTGTCGGCGTCCAGCCCCCATTCCTGCCAGTCGTCGCCGAACAGCTCGGACGGGTGAGGCGTCGCGAGGCTGCCGTTGCCGCACTGCAGCGAGTCGGCCGGGCAGTATTTGTCGCAGCCCCAGCAGACGCGTTCGGGGTGGGCGGGCTTGATCGGGAACTTCTTGGCCACGGTTGCACGATGCCACGCGCGCCCGCGCCCGGTGTTGACGCAACGCAATGAGCCAAGCTTGAGCCGCATCAAGGGCCGGGCGAAGCCCGCTGCCCAGAATCGCCGCATGACCATCCGCTGGAGCCACGCCCGCCTCGCCACCAAGATCGGCATCGTCGGCGCGGCCCTGCTGACCATAGGCTTGGCCGCCATCAGCCTGACGCTGTGGATAGGCTGGCAGCTGGAGGGCGGGGCGGCGGCCGTCAACGAGGCCGGGCGGCTGCGCATGCAGACCTGGCGCATGGCCCACCTCGCCGCCACCGGCGACCGCGAACAGCTGCAGACCCAGGCGCGGGCCTACGAGTCGGCACTGCGCCAACTGCTCAGCGGCGATCCGGCGCGGCCGTTGTTCCTGCCCAAGGACGAGCGCACCCTGGCTGCCTACCAGGCGGTGCGGGAGGACTGGCGCCGGCTCACCTCGGCGGCCGGCGGCCTGCCGGCCCCCAGCGGCGCGCAGGCCGAGGCGCTGGTGCGCCGGGTGGACGTGTTGGTCGATGCCATCGAGGCGCGCATGGCGGCGTGGAACTCGCTGCTGTCCGCCGTGCAGCTGGCCCTGGTGGGCCTGGCCATCGCGGCGTCGGTGATCTTTCTGTACGCCTCCCATCTGGTCGTGTTCGCGCCGGTGGACCGGCTGCGGCGTGGCTTGAACGCGCTGGAGCAGGGCACGCTGGATGTGCGCATCCGCGAGGATGCGCTGGACGAGTTCGGCGACCTGGCGCGCGGCTTCAACCGCATGGCAGAGCGGCTGCAGG
>DASWWC010000037.1:0-5372 GCA_036401055.1 Roseateles sp. | reverse complement strand
CTGCCACGGCGGGCCGGCGCCTGTTCGTCATGTACGGGCAGACCGAGGCCACCGCGCGCATCGCCTACCTGCCGCCGGAGCGCCTGGCGGAGAAGGCCGGCAGCATCGGCATCGCGATCCCCGGCGGCGAGCTGGCCATCCTGCTGGCCGACGGCCAGCCGGCCACCGGCGCCGCCGAGGGCGAGCTGGCCTACCGCGGACCCAACGTGATGCTGGGCTATGCCGAGGCGCCGGCCGACCTGCTGCGCGGTGCGGAGGTCGAGTGGCTGCGCACCGGCGACCTGGCGCGCCGCGACGCCGACGGCTTCCACTGGATCACCGGCCGGCTCAAGCGCTTCGTGAAGCTGTTCGGCCACCGCGTCAACCTCGACGAGGTCGAGCAGATGCTGCGCGCGCGCGGCCTGCAGGCCGGCGTGGTGGGCCGTGACGACCGCCTGCAGCTCGCGCTGGTGGGCCTGGATGCCGACGCCTGCCAGGCGCTGGCGCGCGAGCTGGCCGCGCAGCTGCGCTGTGCCCACCACGCGGTACAGGCCTGGCCGGTGGACGCGCTGCCGCTGGGCAGCAATGGCAAGCCCCTGTACGCGCGCCTGCAGGCGCTGCTGGACGAGCGCGAGGCCGCCCATGCTTGAGCACGACGAATTCCTGTCCTGGCCGGTCTACGAGGCCGACCGCGCGCTGAAGCGCTCCCGGCTGGAGCCGGCGCTGCAGGCGTTGACCCGCCACCACGCCGCCGCCTGCGCCGACTACGGCCGCCTGCTGGCCGCCTACGGCATTGCGCCCGACGCGCCGCTGACGCTGGAGCAACTGCCCTGGCTGCCGGTGCAGCTGTTCAAGCACAAGCTGCTGTCCAGCGTGCCGCCGGAGCAGGTGTTCAAGACGCTGACCTCGTCCGGCACCACCGGCCAGGCGCCGTCGCGCATCGTGCTGGACAAGCTCACCGCGCAACGCCAGACCACGGCGCTGGCGCGCATCATGCAGAGCTTCCTCGGCCCGGCGCGGCTGCCCATGCTCATCATCGACCACCCCGGCGTCATCAAGGATAGGCAGAGCTTCTCGGCGCGCGGCGCCGGCATCCTGGGCCTGTCCACGCTGGGTCGCCAGCATGTCTACGCGCTGCGCGACGACATGAGCCTGGACCTGGATGCGCTGCGCGCCTTCGCCGACAAGCACCGCGGCGTCCCCAAGCTGGCCTTCGGCTTCACCTTCATGGTCTGGCAGCACTTCGCGCAGGCGCTGCGCGAGGCCGGCGAGCAAGTCGACCTGTCCGGCCTGGTGCTGATCCACAGCGGCGGCTGGAAGAAGCTGGTCGACCAGGCGGTGGACAACGCCACCTTCAAGGCCAGCCTGCGCGAACTGCTGGGCGACGTGCGCATCCACAACTTCTACGGCATGGTGGAGCAGGTGGGCTCGGTGTTCGTCGAATGCGAGCAAGGCCACCTGCATGCACCGGCCTTCGCCGACGTGCTGGTGCGCGACGCGGCCGACTGGTCCGTGCTGCCGCCAGGCCGCGAGGGCCTGCTGCAGGTGCTGTCCTGCCTGCCGCACAGCTACCCCGGCCACAGCCTGCTGACCGAGGACCGCGGCGTGCTGCTGGGCGAGGACGACTGCCCCTGTGGCCGCCGTGGCCGCTACTTCCATGTGCACGGCCGCTTGCCGCGCGCCGAGCTGCGCGGCTGCAGCGACACCCAACCCGGCCTGGCCGCCCAGGCGTGACGACGATGTCCGAACCCGATGTGCTGCTGCCGACCGGCGGCCGGCTGGAAGACCTGCTGGCCGCGCCCGACCTGCCGGTGTTCGGCGAGCTGCAGCTCGCGTTCGCCGCCGCGTTATCGCGCGCGCTGACGCAGTCGCCGGAGGCTCGGGCGCATGCGGAGCTGGTGGCGCTGGGCTTCTGGCTGCGGCCGGCGCACCTGCGCACGTTGGTCGAGGCGCAGCGTGCCCGCGCCGAGGGCGGCGGCTGGCTGCAGCCGCGCGGCCTGTGCTTCCACGTTGCGCCGGGCAACGTGGACACCATCTTCGTCTACTCGTGGATGCTGTCGCTGCTGTGCGGCAACCGCAGCGTGGTGCGCCTGTCCTCGCGCGACAGCGAACAGACCCGCTGCCTGCTGGGCGTGCTGGCCCGGCAGCTGGCGCTGCCCGAATGGCAGGAGATCGCGCGCCGCGTGCTGGTGCTGCGCTACGGCCACGACGACGCCATCAGCGGCCGGCTCAGCGCCGCCTGCGACATACGCATCGTCTGGGGCGGCGACAACGCGGTGCGCGCGCTGCGGGCACTGCCGCTGCCCACCACGGCCACCGAGCTGTGCTTCCCCGACAAGTTCTCGCTGGCCGTGCTGGACGTGGCCGCCGTGGCCGCGCTGGACGACACCGCGCTGGCACAGCTGGCGCAGCGCTTCACCGCCGATGCCTACAGCTTCGGCCAGATGGCCTGCTCGTCGCCACGCCTGGTGCTGTGGCACGGCGAGGCGGCGGCCGCGCGGGCCGGGGCTGAACGCTTCTGGGCTGCGGTGGCGCAGCGCGTGGCCGGCTTCGCGCACGGGCTGGAGGCGGCCGACGCGATGAACAAGCGCGTGGCCGTGGACCTGCTGGCCATGGCCCAGCCCGGCGTGCAGGTGCTGCCGACGACGCGCAGCGTGCTGCAGCGCGTGTGGCTGGACGCGCCCGCCGTACTGCCCGAGGCGCACTGCGGCGGCGGCCTGTTCCACGAGGCCAGCTTCGAGCAGTTCGGGCAGCTGGCGCCGCTGTGGAGCCGGCGCGTGCAGACGGTGTCGCAGTTCGGGCTGGGTGCCGAGCGCTGGCAGGCCTGGCTGGCCGCGCAGCCCGTGGCTGGCATCGACCGCATCGTGCCGGTGGGCCGGGCGCTGGACTTCGACCCGGTCTGGGACGGTCAGGATCTGTGGGCGGCGTTCACGCGCCGCATCGCCTGGATGGACTAAGCCAGGCAGTCCCAGTTGACGGCCGTGCCCGGCGTCAGGTCGCGGCTGGCGCGGCGGCCCAGCACCAGGTCGTAGAACTTGGGCGCCAGGCCGAAGCCGGGGCGCACGATGCGCACGTTGGCCGCCGTCAGCGGCTCGCCGGCCTTGACCGGCGCGCTGATGTACAGCGAGCGGCGGTAGGCGCGCGACTTTTCCTCGGCCGCCGTGCCGCCGTAGGCCACATGGCCCAGGCCCTGCCAGGCGCGCTCGGTCTCCACGCGCAGCAGCTTGAATTCCTCGGGCTCCATCGAGAAGGCCGAGTCCACGCCGCCGTCCGCGCGGCGCAGCGTGAAGTGCTTTTCGATCAGCGTCGCGCCCATGGCCACGGCGGCGACGGACACGCCCACGCCCATCGTGTGGTCCGACAGGCCCACCTCACAGCCGAAGGTCTCGCGCATGTTCGGGATGGTGCGCACATGCGTGTTCTCCGGCGTGGCCGGGTAGGTGCTGGTGCACTTCAGGATGATCAGCGGCCCCGAGCCGGCGGCGCGCGCGGTCTTCACCGCCTCGTCGATCTCGGCGACCGTGGCCATGCCGGTGGACATGATCATGGGCTTGCCCGTGGACGCCACCTTGCGGATCAGCGGCAGGTCGGTCAGCTCGAAGGACGCGATCTTGTACGCGGGCACGCCCAGGCTTTCCAGGAAGTCCACCGACGTGTCGTCGAACGGCGTGCTGAAGCAGTGCATGCCGTGCTCCTTGGCGCGGGCCATGATGGGCGCGTGCCAGTCCCACGGCGTGTGGGCCTCGTCGTAGAGGTCGTGCAAATGGCGGCCGGCCCACAGGCTGTGCTTGTCCTGCACGATGAAGTCCGGCGCGTCGACCTTCAGCGTCATCGTGTCGGCGGTGTAGGTCTGCAGCTTGATCGCGTCGGCGCCCGACGCAGCGGCCGCGTCGACGATCTGCAGCGCGCGCGCCAGCGACTGGTTGTGGTTGCCCGACATCTCGGCGATGAGATAGGGGCGGTGCTGGGCGTTGATGGGGCGCTCGGCGATGTGCATGGCAGGCTGGGGAGACAGGACGCCCGCGATGCTCGCACACCGCCCGCTTGACCGGCCGGGCGAACAGCGTTCAGGCGAGCGGCTTGATCCAGTGACCGGCGGGTTGCTGCCTGTAGCCGGCCGACTCGAACAGCCGCAGCGAGCCGGTGTTGCCGGGCAGCACCTCGGCATGGACGCGCAGCGGCCGGCCCAGGTGCTGGCGCAGCGCCGCCTCGCCGGCCTGCAAAAGCGTGGTGCCCAGGCCCAGGCCGTGCAGCTGGGGCGCGAGGTAGAGCGACACCTCCCAGGTGTCGGCCTGCAGCGGGTCGAAGCGGATGACGCCGAAGTGCGTCCCGCCCAGCGCGGCCACGTGCAGCCGGCTGCGACCGGCGTACAGCAGGCGTTGCAGCCACTGGCGGTGCGAGGCCAGCGGGATCTCGTCCGGCTGGCGCGACACGGCGCGCGTGGCCGGGTGGTTGCGCCACTGCCAGAGCAGCTCGGCGTCGGCCATCGTGGCCGGGCGCAGCGAGGGGCGTTGGCCTGCGCACAGGGCCAGCGCCACACGGCGGGCGCCCCAGCCGTCCACCACGGTCGATGCGGTCTGGCTCAGTTGCCGGCGCCGCGAAGCGTCGGCCAGCAGCGGGCGCAGCGCGGCGGCGATGGCTTCGCGCGTGATGCCTTCGGCGCCCGCGGTCGCGCCCATTGCGACGAGCGCCGGGATGACGGCGCGCTGGTTGTCGGCCACGCACAGCGTCAGGCTGGGCACGCCCACCGCGCAGCGCTCCCAGGCCGCGCCGCCGCCGGCGCCGATCTGCAGGTCGTGGCGGGCGTAGAAGGCGGCCAGGTCGGGCAGGTCCAGGCTCAGCGTCGCACGGCCGTCGGCGGCGATGGCCGCTTGCAGCGCGGGCAGGGCGGGCGAGGCCGGCGTGCTGACGATCTCGACGGGGCCCGCGAAGCCGGCGTCGCGGCAGGCGGCCAGCACGGTGGCGCTCAGCCCCAGCGGATCGGTGCCGCCCATGAAGATGCCCAGGCTGCGCACCGCGTCGCCGACGACGAAGGGCGGCAGGTCGGCATAGGCCGGGCCCAGCAGCGCATGGCGGGGACCGCACAGCCAGCGTGCGGGCTCGCGCTGCAACACGGCGGCGTAGCGCTCGCGGTGCGTGCCGGCGGGCACGAGGTTGTGGTCGATCAGCGCGTCCGCGTCCAGCGGCCGGTCGGCCAGGTCGTCGATGGCGGCGATGCGGCATGCCAGCGCGGCTCGCACAGCGGCGTGCCAGGCTGCGTCCAGGCCGTAGTGGTCCACGACGACCCAGGCCGGCGGCGCGTCGGCCAGCGCGGCGATGCAGGCTTGCGCATCGGCGTCGGCATCGGCCAGGCGGCCCAGCGCCTGCACGGGCGGCAGCGCCAGCACCAGCGC
>DASWWC010000036.1:0-3267 GCA_036401055.1 Roseateles sp. | reverse complement strand
CCGCGGCGTCGCGCGCCCAGGTCGCCTGGGCGGCGCGCTGGCCCAGCGTGGGCCTGACCGGCTCCATCGGCTGGAGCACCGGCAGCGCGGACGACCTGTTCAAGAGCGCGACCCGCGTGCACAGCCTGGCCGCGGCGCTGAACTGGAACTTCCTGGACTTCGGCGCCCGCAAGGCCGAGGAGCGCGCCGCCCGCGCCGGCTTCGATGCCGCCGTGGCCGCCGCCGAACAGGCCCAGCTGGTCGCGCTGCAGGACGCGCAGGGCAGCCTGTCCACGCTGCGCGAGACCGAGCTGCAGGCCGTGGCCCAGGCCCAGGCCGCCGACGCCACCGTGCGTGCCCGCGACCTCGCCTTCAAGCGCTACGACGCCGGCGTGACCGACTTCTACGCGCTGCTCAGCGCTGAGCAGGAACGCCTGGCCGCGGCGGATGCACTGATCCAGGTGCAGACCAACCGCGCCGCGGCGCTGCTGGCGGTGCACAAGGCCTTTGCGGCGAAGCTGACGGCGCCCTGAGGGGTCGGCGGGGGCGTCAGGACGCCACCCGCCGCTGCAGGACAACCCGGTTGCGTCCCTGCGCCTTGGCCTCGTAGAGGCCGGCATCGGCGCGGTTGATCAGCGTGTCCAGCGAGTCCTGCGGCCGCGCCGTGGCCACGCCGATGCTGACCTGGCAGCCAGGCAGCCCGGGGTCGGCGCAGTGGCTGGCGCGGATGCGCTCCGCCACGGCCAGCGCTGCACCGGCGTCGGTGTCGGGCAGCAGCGCGACGAACTCCTCGCCGCCGTAGCGGCCCAGCACCGCCGGCCGGCGCAGCACCGCATGGGCACGCGCGACGAAGTCCACCAGCACGCGGTCGCCCACGACATGGCCGTGCTGGTCGTTGACCTGCTTGAAGTGGTCCAGGTCCAGCATCAGCACCGACAGCGGCCGACCCTGGCGGCGCGAGCGCGCCAGCTCGGCCTCGCCGGTGGCGAACAGCGCACGCCGCGTGAGCGCACCGGTCAGGCTGTCATGCGTGACCAACCGCTCCAGCTCCTGGCGCAGATGCTCGGACGCCATCAGCACCGTGCCTATGCTGGTCAGCAGCGTGCCGAAGGCCAGGCCCAGCAGGTAAACCACCTGCATGGGCGACGGCGTGAACAGGCCCTCCTGCGGCGGCATGAAGGGCGCGCTGATGCCGCGCGCCAGGATGACGGCGCTGCTCAGCGCCAGCACCACGGCGGTGAAGCGGGTCGCGAAGCTCTGCACCGGCTGGCGCCAGACCAGGCGCGCATGCCAGACCCCCACGCCGCCCAGCAGCAGGCCCATGAACAGCACGCGCCAGCCATAGGCCCCGGCGAAGAAGCGCATGAACAGCAGCACGCCCAGGCCGACCAGCCACAGCAGTGCCTGCGCGCGCGGCGACAGCGGCTGCTCGAAGAAGCGGTGCGTGCCGGCCAGGAACAGCGCGGCGCCGGCAAACATCAGCGCATTGGCCAACCCCACCGACAGCAGCTCGGGCAGCAGGCCGCGCCCCGTGAACAGCACGGCCGACGCGAAGGACACCAGCGGCGCGGCCGTCCAGTGGCCCAGGCCGTGGATGGAGGGCGGATAGCTGCGGCGCTGGAAGAACATCACCAGCGCCATCAGGCAGCCCATCACCCCGGTGACGCCGCTGATGGTGCGCAACTCCAGCATGTCGAGCACGGCCGGCCCTCCGCTCGTGGAGCTGCGAGTCTAGGCGCGCCGGCCGGGGCGGATGGTGGGCCGGGTGTGGTGAATGGTGACGAAGCACTGCGCTTGCGCGGGCACACTGCGCGAATGACGCTGCTCCCGCCCCGCTGGCGCCTGCCCTATGCCGCGCTGCTGACCGTCGTGGGCCTGCTGCTGAGCTTTTCGGCGCTGCAGGCCTACCGCAACGGCGGCGGCACGCGGCCGTGGGAGCCGTTCCTGTGGGAGTTCAGCTCCATCGTCGTCATCGGGCTGCTGGCACTGGGCATCCATGCGCTGGTCGGCCGCCTGCGCGGGCGGCCCTGGCCGCAGCAGCTGGCCGCGCATGCGCTGGCGCTGCCGGCCTTCAGCGTGCTGCACATCGCCGGCATGTTCGGCCTGCGGCTGCTGGTGTACGGCATCGTCGGCGTGGACTACCGGCCCGACGACGTGCCCACGCTGCTGGTCTTCGAGGGCGGCAAGGACGCGGTCAGCTACATCAGCTTCTGCCTGATCTCGCGCGGCGTCTGGATGGCGCAGGCCGCAGCCCAGGCACGCGTGGAGCTGGCCGAGGTGCGGCTGGCGCGGCTGGCCGACCAGGTGCAGCCGCACTTCCTGTTCAACACGCTGAACCTGATCAGCTCGGTCATGTACGAGGACGTCGCCCGTGCCGACAGGCTGCTGTGCCAGCTGGCCGACCTGCTGCGCCAGACGCTGGCGGCGCAACAGCGCGTGGAGCACACCGTGCGTGAGGAGCTGGCGCTGGTGCAGCCCTTCCTGGCGCTGATGCAGGCGCGCTTCGGCGCCGAGCGGCTGGTCATGCAGATCGACGCGGACGAGGCGACGCTGGCCTGCCGGCTGCCGGCGCTGCTGCTGCTGGCGCCGGTGGAGAACGCGGTCAAGCACGACGTGGCGCGCCATCTGGGGCGGGTGACGGTGGTGGTGACTGCACAGCGCGCGGGCGACCGGTTGCGGCTGGTCGTCAGCAACCACGGCGACCGGCCGGTGCCCGAGCCGCGACCCGACCCCGACGGCGGTCTGGGCCTGCGCAATCTGCGCGAGCGGCTGGACGCGCGCTACGGCAGCGCGGCGAGCGTCGCCTTCGGCCCCGATGGCGACGGCATGAGCCTGGTGGTGAGCCTGCCATGCGCATCCTGATCGTCGACGACGAGCCGGCCGCGCGTGCCAGGCTGCGCCGCCTGCTCGCGGCCGAGGCCGATGTTGCGGAGCTGCTAGAAGCGCCCGACGCGCCGGCCGCGCTGGCGCTGGTGCGGGCGCAGCCGGCGCCGCCCGACCTCGCGCTGCTGGACATCGAGATGCCCGGCGGCAACGGCGTTCAGCTCGCCGCGGCGCTGCGTGACGTGGGCGTGCGCTGCGTCGTGTTCTCGACCGCCCATGCGGAGCACGCGCTGCAGGCCTTCGAGCTGGCCGCGCTGGACTACCTGGTCAGACCTGCAAAATCCATTTCCACGCAACTCGCTGACGGGGCGGTGCCGGCGAGCAGCGCGCGGTCATGAAGGGCGGAGCAGCGGCTGACGAGGTTGAGCAGTATTGGCGCCGAGGACACCGCTGAACCCCGCCATG
>DASWWC010000035.1:0-19160 GCA_036401055.1 Roseateles sp. | reverse complement strand
CGGCAGGTGCCGGCGCAGGCGCAGCGGCTGCGGGCGCCGGCGCGGCGGCGGCATCACCCTCCACCACGACCAGCACGCTGCCCTGCTTGACCTTGTCGCCCACGGCGACCTTGATCTCCTTGACGACGCCGGCCTGCGACGACGGGATCTCCATCGACGCCTTGTCGCTTTCGACGGTCACCAGGCTCTGCTCGACCTTGACGGTGTCGCCGACCTTGACCAGCAGCTCGATGACGCCGACCTCGTCGAAATCGCCGATGTCGGGAACCTTGACTTCAACCAATGCCATGTCTTGTCTCCGGGGCGCGCTCAGGCGTAGAGCGGGTTGATCTTGTTGGCGTCGATGCCGTACTTGGCAATCGCCTCGGCCACCTTGGCGAGCGGGATGGCGCCGTCGTCGGCCAGCGCCTTCAGCGCGGCAACGACGATGTAGTGGCGGTTCACCTCGAAGTGCTCACGCAGCTTGGAGCGGAAGTCCGAGCGGCCGAAGCCGTCGGTGCCCAGCACCTTGTACGAACGGCCCTTGGGAATGAAGGCGCGGATCTGCTCCGCGTAGTTCTTCATGTAGTCGGTGGACGCGATGACCGGGCCGGTCGTGCGGCCCAGCTGCTGCGTCACGAACGGCACGCAGGCCAGCTCGGTCGGGTGCAGCAGGTTCCAGCGTTCGGCGTTCTGGCCGTCGCGGGCCAGTTCGTTGAAGCTCGGGCAGCTCCACACGTTGGCGCCGATGCCCCACTCTTCTTCCAGCAGCATCTTGGCGATCTGGCTCTCGCGCAGGATGGTGCCCGAGCCCAGCAGGTTGACGCTGACGGTCTTGGACGCGTCGGCCTCTTCCAGCAGGTACATGCCCTTCAGGATCTGCTCCTCGGTGCCGGCCTTCAGGCCCGGCATCGGGTAGTTCTCGTTCAGCAGCGTGATGTAGTAGAAGACGTTTTCCTGGTCTTCCACCATGCGCTTCATGCCGCGCTGCATGATGACCGCGACTTCGTGCGCGAAGGTCGGGTCGTAGGAGATGCAGTTGGGGATGGTGCCGGCCAGGATATGGCTGTGGCCGTCCTCGTGCTGCAGGCCTTCGCCGTTCAGCGTCGTGCGGCCGGACGTGCCGCCCAGCAGGAAGCCGCGCGCCTGCATGTCGCCGGCCGCCCAGGCCAGGTCACCGATGCGCTGGAAGCCGAACATCGAGTAGTAGACGTAGAACGGGACCATGATCCGGTTGCTCGTCGAGTAGCTCGTTGCAGCGGCAATCCAGCTGGCCATGCCGCCGGCTTCGTTGATGCCTTCCTGCAGGATCTGACCGGCCTTGTCCTCGCGGTAGTACATGACCTGGTCCTTGTCGACCGGGGTGTACAGCTGGCCCTTGGGGTTGTAGATGCCGATCTGGCGGAACAGGCCTTCCATGCCGAAGGTGCGCGCCTCGTCGACCAGGATGGGCACGACGCGCGGGCCGATCTCCTTGTCGCGCAGCAGCTGCGTCAGGAAGCGCACATAGGCCTGGGTCGTGGAGATCTCGCGGCCTTCGGCGGTCGGGTCCAGCACGGCCTGGAAGGCCGCCAGCTCGGGCACCTTGAACTGCTCGTCGGCCTTGGCGCGCCGGCTGGGCAGGTAGCCGCCCAGCGCCTTGCGGCGCTCGTGCAGGTAGCGCATCTCCGGCGTGTCTTCGGCCGGCTTGTAATACGGGATCTTGGGCAGCTCGCTGTCCGGCACCGGGATGTTGAAGCGGTCGCGGATGTACTTGATGTCCTCGTCCGTCAGCTTCTTGGTCTGGTGGACGGTGTTCTTGCCCTCGCCGGCCTTGCCCATGCCGTAGCCCTTGACGGTCTTGACCAGCAGCACGGTGGGCTGGCCCGTCGTGTTGTGGTGGGCCTGGTGGAAGGCGGCGTAGACCTTCTCGGGCTCATGGCCGCCGCGGCGCAGCTCGAAGATCTCGGCGTCGCTCATGTGCTCCACGAGCTTGGCGGTCTCGGGGTACTTGCCGAAGAAGTTCTTGCGGATGTAGGCGCCGTCGTTGGCCTTCATGGCCTGGTAGTCGCCGTCCAGCGTTTCCATCATCAGCTGCTTGAGCTTGCCGCTCTTGTCGCGCGCCAGCAGCTCGTCCCAGCCCTTGCCCCAGATCAGCTTGATGACGTTCCAGCCGCTGCCGCGGAACTCGCCTTCCAGCTCCTGGATGATCTTGCCGTTGCCGCGCACCGGGCCGTCCAGGCGCTGCAGGTTGCAGTTGACGACGAAGACCAGGTTGTCCAGGCCCTCGCGCGCGGCCAGGCCGATCGCGCCCAGGCTCTCGGGCTCGTCCATCTCCCCGTCGCCCATGAAGGCCCAGACCTTGCGGTTCTCGGTGTTGGCGATGCCGCGGGCGTGCAGGTACTTCAGGAAGCGCGCCTGGTAGATCGCCATCAGCGGGCCGAGGCCCATGCTGACGGTCGGGAACTGCCAGAAGTTGGGCATCAGCTTCGGGTGCGGGTAGCTGGACAGGCCCTTGCCGTCCACCTCCTGGCGGAAGTTGTCCAGCTGCTCCTC
Organism: Roseateles sp.; assembly: GCA_036401055.1. GTDB lineage: Bacteria > Pseudomonadota > Gammaproteobacteria > Burkholderiales > Burkholderiaceae_C > Pelomonas. The sequence goes on along the minus strand of DASWWC010000035.1, from coordinate 16,646 downwards.
GCTCAGCCGGCCTTCCAGGAAGGCGCGGGCGTACACGCCCGGCGCGCTATGGCCCTGGATGTAGAGGCAGTCGCCGCCGTGGCCTTCGCTCTCGGCGTGCCAGAAGTGGTTGAAGCCGGCGCCCAGCATGGAGGCCAGCGACGCGAACGAGCCGATGTGGCCACCCAGGTCGCCGCCGTCGGCCGGGTTCAGCCGGTTGGCGCGCACGACCATGGCCATGGCGTTCCAGCGCATGTAGGCGCGCAGGCGCTTCTCGATCTGGATGTTGCCGGGGCAGCGGGCTTCGGCCGACGCCTCGATGGTGTTGACGTAGCCGGTCGTGGCGGAGAACGGCAGGTCGATGCTGTGCTGGCGCGCATGCTCCAGCATCTCCTCGATCAGGAAGTGCGCGCGCTCGGCGCCTTCACGGTCGATGACGGCCGAGAGGGCGTCCAGCCACTCACGGGTTTCCTGCGGGTCGTTGTCGTTCGCGGCGGTGCCGAGAAACTCTTGCGGCTGGGCGGACATGGCCGGTCTCCTTCAAGTGCCGCCTCTGGCGGGCGGCGGGGTGTTCTGACAGGGGCGAGCGCGGACGCAGGCCGCGAGCGGGCGGAGTGTCTCACAAAGCCCGTCGCATTCTCAAATCGTGCGAAGTGTTTTCTTATTATGAAATTTTCAACCTCGCTGCCACGGCCGGGATAATTTCGCCATGCCCGACGACACCCTCGCCCCGCGCCGCAGCCGGGGCCAACGCCTGCTGACGCCATTGCGCCGCCTGATCACCGGGTGGTGGTTCCGGCAGTCGCCGTCCCGCCAGGACCGGCTGGCCACGCTGGGGCCGCTGATCTCGGTGCTGTTGTTCCTGGCGGCCATCATTTCGGCGTTCTGGTATCTGCGCAACGAGGAGATCGAGCGCGAGACCGAGTCCGTCAAGCGCGACACCGAGATCGCCCAGCAGCAGATCCGCCTGCGCCTCATCGAGAACCAGGAGCAGTTGGTGCGCATTGCGCGTGAGGTCGTCACGCGCCAGATCGACGCGCACGAATTCTCGGCGCAGGCCCAGGCGTTCGCGCGCGAGCGCCCGGAGCTGACGCATGTGACGTGGCTCAGCGCCCGTCGTGACCGCCGCAGCAGCGTGGGCGCGGCCGGCTTCCAGGCGGACGGCCTGATGTCGGCGGACGGCAGCGACCCGTCCATGCCCATGCCCAACCAGTCCAACGCGCCGGGCGTGGCCTTCGAAGCGGCCAAGGACCGCCGCCAGCCGGTCTATTCGCCGCCCTTCATCGACGCCAACGGCGCGACCGTCTTCCAGCTGCACATCCCGCTGATCGACCGCGGAGGCTTTGCCGGCGTGCTGATCGCCGAGTACACGGTGGAGGCGCTGCTGCGCTACTACGTGCCCAGCGAGGTCGCGACGCGCCACAGCATCGCCGTGCTGGACGCCACCGACCAGGTCGTCAGCAGCACCGTGACGCCCATGCCCGGCCAGGGCCTGCGCCGCGCATCCCTGCTGCACGACGTGCCGCTGGCGCCGGCGCTGAACGGCCTGGTCCTGCGCGGCCAGGGATGGCGCACCTCCATCGGCCTGATCAACAACGCCCTGTTCTGGCTGGTGCTGGCGCTGGCCGGCATGACCGTGTGGATGCTGCTGGGCACCTGGCGCCACATGCGGCGACGCACGCAGATCCAGAACGCGCTGACGCTGGAGACCAATTTCCGCCGCGCGATGGAGAACTCCATGTTGACCGGCATGCGCGCCATGGACATGGACACGCGCATCACCTACGTGAACCCGGCGTTCTGCGCGATGACCGGCTTCTCCGAGGCCGACCTGGTGGGCCGCACGCCGCCCTACCCCTTCTGGCCCGCGGACCGCCGCGAGGAGAACGCGCGCCTGCTGCAGCAGGAGCTGCAGGGCAAGAGCCCCTCAGGCGGCGTGGAGGTCAAGATCCAGCGCAAGGACGGCAGCCAGTTCGACGCCCGCGTCTACGTGTCGCCACTGGTGGACACGCGCGGCAAGCAGACCGGCTGGATGACCTCGATGACCAACATCACCGAGGCCAAGCGGGTGCGCGACCAGCTGTCGGCCTCGCACGAGCGCTTCACGACCGTGCTGGAAGGTCTGGACGCCGCCGTGTCGGTGCTGTCGGTGCAGCCGCCGGAGCTGTTGTTCGCCAATCGCAGCTACCGCCTGTGGTTCGGCGCCGACCCGGCCGGTCACGCGCTGCTGGCCGGCGGCCAGCTCGGCGGCACCACCAGCCGCCGGGGTGGTCTGGGCGACGGCGAGGACGACGAGGTCGACGACTACTCCGGCCTTCCCGCCGAGGCGTTGACCGACATCGGCTCCGACCCCCGCGAGATCTACGTCGAGTCGCTGGCCATGTGGTTCGACGTGCGCTCCCGCTACCTGCAGTGGACCGACGGCCGCCTCGCGCAGATGCTGATCGCCACCGACATCACCATGCGCCGCCACGCCGAGGCCCAGGCCGCGCTGCAGGCCGAGAAGGCACAGGTGACCAGCCGGCTGATGACCATGGGCGAGATGGCCTCCAGCGTGGCCCACGAGCTGAACCAGCCGCTGACCGCCATCACCAACTACTGCAACGGCATGGTCAGCCGTGTGCGGGCCGACTCCATCGACAAGGACGCGTTGATGGCGGCGCTGGAGAAGACCGCCAAGCAGGCCCAGCGCGCCGGCCAGATCATTCACCGCATCCGCAACTTCGTGAAGCGCAGCGAGCCGCAGCGCCAGCCCGCCCACGCGGCCGACATCGTCGAGGATGCGGTGGAACTGGCCGGCATCGAGCTGCGCCGCCGCAACGTGGCCATCCACACCTATGTGGCCCAGCGCCTGCCGCAGATGATGGTGGACCCCATCCTCATCGAGCAGGTGCTGATGAACCTGCTGAAGAACGCCGCCGAGGCCATCGACAACGCCTCGCTGCCGGCGTCGCGCCGGCACATCGAGCTGCGCGTGGTGCCCAAGCACAGCGCCGAGATGGGCGGGCAGATCGAGTTCTCGGTGACCGACATGGGGCCGGGTTTGCCCGATGAGGTACTTGCGCGCATGTACGAGGCCTTCTTCTCGACCAAGGCCGACGGCCTGGGCATCGGGTTAGGGTTATGCCGGTCCATCGTCGAGTCCCACCAGGGCCGGATAAAAGCCGAGAACCTCTACAATGGAAGCCTTGTCGTCGGGTGCCGATTCGCGTTCACGATCCCGGTCACCATCACCTCAGAACACCTGCGGGCAGAAGCTGCAGGCAGCGCTCAGAGAACAGAACCCACCACACCATGAGCTTGATCCCCAAGAAGGGCAACGTCTACGTTGTCGACGACGACGAAGCGGTTCGCGACTCCCTGCAATGGCTGCTCGAAGGCAAGGATTACCGGGTCAAGTGCTTTGACTCCGCCGAATCCTTCCTCGCGCGCTACGACCCCCGCGAAGTCGCCTGCCTGATCGCCGACATCCGCATGGACGGCATGACCGGCCTGGAACTGCAGGACCGCCTCATCGAGCGCAAGAGCCCGCTGCCCATCGTCTTCATCACCGGCCACGGGGACGTGCCCATGGCGGTGCAGACGATGAAGAAGGGCGCGATGGACTTCGTCGAGAAGCCCTTCAAGGAAGAGGAACTGCTGGCCCTGGTGGAGCGCATGCTCGATCTGGCCCGCGACGCCTTCTCCAGCCACCAGGAAGCCGCCAGCCGCGACGCCCTGCTGGCCCGCCTGACAACGCGCGAAGCGCAGGTGCTGGAGCGCATCGTCGCCGGCCGCCTGAACAAGCAGATCGCCGACGACCTCGGCATCAGCATCAAGACGGTGGAGGCGCACCGCGCCAACATCATGGAAAAGCTCAACGCCAACACGGTGGCGGACCTGCTCAAGATTGCCTTGGGCGCGACCGCCAAGGCCTGATCTCCGACTCCTCTCCAAAGGCCGCTGCACTCCAGCGGCCTTTTGCATTTCCAGCATTCCAGAAAGCAGCCCTGACATGACCGCCCAACTGATAGACGGCCTCGCCCTCTCCAAGCAACTGCGCGCCGAAGCCGCCACCCGCGCCGCCGCGCTGACTGCCCAGGGCAAGCAGCCCGGCCTCGCCGTCGTCCTCGTTGGCGACAACCCGGCCAGCCAGGTGTACGTGCGCAACAAGGTCAAGGCCTGCGAAGAAGCCGGCATCCACTCGCGGCTGGAGAAGTACGACGCCTCCATGACCGAGGCCGAACTGCTGGCCCGCGTCGACGCGCTGAACAACGATCCGACCATCCACGGCATCCTCGTGCAGTTGCCGCTGCCCAAGCACATCGACGACCACAAGGTCATCGAGGCGATTTCGCCGGCCAAGGACGTGGACGGCTTCCACATCGCCAGCGCCGGCGCGCTGGTGGTGGGCGAGCCCGGCTTCAAGGCCTGCACGCCCTATGGCTGCATGAAGATGCTGGAGAGCATCGGCATGAAGGACCTGAAGGGCAAGCACGCCGTCGTCATCGGCCGCAGCAACATCGTCGGCAAGCCGATGGCGCTGATGCTGCTGGCCGCCAACGCCACCGTCACGGTGTGCCATAGCGGCACGGCCAACCTCGGTGAAATGACCCGCCAGGCCGACGTCATCGTCGCCGCCGTCGGCAAGCGCAATGTGCTGACGGCCGACATGGTCAAGCCGGGTGCCGTCGTCATCGACGTGGGCATGAACCGCAACGACGAGGGCAAGCTGTGCGGCGATGTGGACTTCGACGGCGTCAGAGAAGTCGCCGGCTGGATCACCCCGGTACCCGGTGGGGTCGGCCCGATGACGATCGCCATGCTGCTCGTGAATACGCTTGAATCCGCAGAACGCGCCGCAAGCTGAACCCACCATGACGAATCCCCTGCTCTCCACCGCCGCCCTGCCCGAGTTCGCCGCCATCCAGCCCGAACATGTGCAGCCCGCCATCCAGCAGTTGCTGGCCGATGCGCAGGCAGCGCTGGACGAAGCGGTGAAGCCCGAGACGCCCGCCGACTACGACGCGCTGTCGGCCATCCTCGACACCGCCACCGAACGCCTGGGCACGGCCTGGGGCGCCGTCGGCCACCTCAATGCCGTGGCCGACACGCCCGCGCTGCGCGAGGCCTACAACGCCATGCTGCCGGCCGTGACGGAGTTCTACACGGCCATGGGCGCCAACGAGGCGCTGTTCGCCAAGTACAAGGCCGTCATGGCCGCGCAGGGCGCAAGCTTGAGCGCCCCCCGCCTGCAGTCGCTGAAGCACGCCATTCGAGACTTCGTGCTGTCCGGCGCCGAACTGCAGGGCGAGGCCCGCGAGCGCTACGCCGCCATCCAGGAGCGCAGCGCCGAGCTGCAGCAGAAGTTCAGCGAGCATGTGCTGGACGCGACCGACGGCTGGAGCTACGTGGCGAGCGCCGACGAACTGGCCGGCGTGCCACAGGACGTGCTGGACGCCACCAGGCTCGACGACGGTGGGCACAAGCTGACACTGCACTTCCCGGTCTACCTGCCCGTCATGCAGTACGCCGAGAACCGCGAACTGCGCGAGAAGCTCTACCGCGCCTACGTGACCCGCGCCAGCGAGGCCGGCAAGCCCGAGCTGGACAACAGCGCCGCCATGCGCGAGATCGTCGCGCTGCGCCAGGAAGAGGCCCGGCTGCTGGGCCATGCCAACTTCGCCGAGGTGTCGCTGGCACCCAAGATGGCCTCCTCGCCGGCCGAGGTGACGAGCTTCCTGCGCGACCTCGCCCGACGCGCCCGCCCCTTTGCCGAGAAGGACCTTGCCGAGCTGCGCGAGTTCGCCAAGGGCGCGCCGCTGGAGGCCTGGGACGTCAGCTACTGGAGCGAGAAGCTCAAGGAAGCCCGCTACGCCTTCAGCGACCAGACGGTGAAGCAGTATTTCACCGCGCCCAAGGTCGTCGCGGGCCTGTTCACCATCATCGAGCGCCTGTTTGACGTGCGCGTCGTGGAAGCCGCCGCGCCCACCTGGAACGACACCGTCAGCTACTACCAGCTGCAGCGCGGCAGCCATTTGGTCGCCGGCTTCTACCTGGACCTCTACGCCCGACCGGGCAAGCGCCCCGGCGCGTGGATGGACGGCGTGCGCAGCCGCTGGCTCAAGCCCACGGGCGAGCAGCAGCTGCCGGTGGCGCATCTGGTGTGCAACTTCGCCAGCCCGGTGGGCGACAAGCCCGCGCTGCTGACGCACGACGACGTCATCACGCTGTTCCACGAATTCGGCCACGGTCTGCACCACATGCTGACCCAGGTGGACGACCTCGGCGTGTCCGGCATTTCGGGCGTGGAGTGGGACGCCGTCGAGCTCCCCAGCCAGTTCATGGAGAACTTCTGCTGGGAATGGGACGTGCTGCAGCAGCTGACCGGCCATGTCGACAGCGGCGAACCGTTGCCGCGCGAGCTGTTCGACAAGATGACGGCAGCCAAGAACTTCCAGAGTGGCTTGCAGACGCTGCGCCAGATCGAGTTCGCGCTGTTCGACATGCGCCTGCATGGCGAGCCGGGTGCGGAAGCCGACGTGCAGAAGCTGCTGGACGAAGTGCGCGGCGAGGTCGCCGTGCTGATCCCGCCCGCGTTCAACCGCTTCCAGCACAGCTTCTCGCACATCTTTGCGGGCGGCTACGCGGCCGGTTACTACAGCTACAAGTGGGCCGAGCTGCTGAGTGCCGACGCCTGGAGCGCGTTCGAGGAGGAAGGCGTGTTCAACGCGGCCACCGGCAAGCGCTTCCTGACCGAGGTGCTGGAGCAAGGCGGCTCGCGCGACGCCATCGACAACTTCAAGGCCTTCCGCGGCCGCGAGCCCAAGATCGACGCCCTCCTCCGTCACCAAGGCATGAGCTGATGCGCCACGTCGCCCTCTGGCGCGGCATCAACGTCGGCAAGGCCAAGCGCCTTGCGATGGCCGACCTGAAGCTGCTGCTCGCCGAGCTGGGGGCGACGAACGTGGCCACGCTGCTGAACAGCGGCAACGCCGTGTTCGACGCGAAGAAGAAGCTCGGCGCCGACAAGATCCGCGCCGCAGTGGCCGAGAAGCTCGGCGTCGATGCCGCCGTCATCCTGAAGACGGCAACCGAGTGGGCAAGCATCGCGGCGGAACAGCCGATCAAGGAAGCCGACGATCCCAGCCGGCTGCTGGTCGCCATCCCGGCGCACGCCGAGGCGCTGCAGGCCACCGCGGGCATCGTGGCCGGCAGCGGCGAGCGCTTCGTCGTGACCGACCATGCCGCCTACCTGTGGTGCGGCAACGGCATCCTGGAAAGCAAGGCCGCCGTCACGCTGCTGAAGCAGCTGGGCGAAGCCGGCACCACGCGCAACTGGACCACCGTCGAGAAGCTCGACGCGCTGGCTAATCCGCGCTGAATCAGCCCGCGCCGTCCAGCGTGTGCACGCGCATGCCCACACCCTGCTCCGCCGGCGCCTTCCACGGCGCGCGGGCCAGCATGGTGCGGCCATCCTTCAGCCCGGCCGCCCAGCGAGCGCGCAGGCGGGAGTCGCTGAAGTCGATGTCGCGCCACGAATCCTCGCCCGGCAGCGCCTGCATGACCATGTGGACCACGTCGATGCACGAGTCGCAGCCCAGCGCCAGCAGGGCCTTCACGGCCGGGTCGGCGGCGGCCTTGGGCCCCAGCTGGCGGCCGACGACACGCAGCGCTCGGCGCAGGTTCTGCATGCGCTCGTGGTCGTCCAGGTGCTCCAGGATGCGGCTGGCGTACTGGATGTCCTTGTAGCGCGTCAGCGCCTGCGCCATCGTGTGCGGCGCGGCCTCGCTGGCGTCCCACAGGTCCACCATGAAGCACAGCGTGTTGCGGCGCTCGGCGTCGTCGAGCACGACGTCCAGCGGCGTGTTGCTGTAGATGCCGCCGTCCCAATAGGCCTCGTCGCCGATGACGACGGGCGCGAAGCCGGGCGGCAATGCGCCGCTGGCCATCACGTGCTCGGGGCCGATGCGGGTGTGGCCGTCGCGGTTGTCGAACTGGGCCATCGCGCCCGAGCGCACGTTGACGGCGCACAGCGTCAGCCGCACCTCGGCGGCAGCGATGCGCTCGAAATCCACCAGCTCGTTCAGCGTGTCCTTCAGCGGCGTGGTGTCGTAGAAGCCCAGCTCGTCCAGCGGCGCGCGGCGGTTCATGTCCCAGGCCTGCGGACCGCGCGGCTTGAAGAAGCCGGGGATGCCCGTCGTCAGCGTCTGCCAGGTCTGGAAGGCCGCAGTGAACGGGTTGGCGGGCAGGTGCGGCGCCCAGCCCGGCTGCGTCACGCGGTCCCAGAAGCGACGCATCGCCGGCAGGCGCTCGGTGGGCGCGTTGCCGGCGATCAGCGCGGCGTTGATGGCGCCGATGGACGTGCCCACCAGCCAGTCCGGCGGCAGATCCGCCCCTTCCAGCGCTTCGACGAAGCCGGCCTGGTAGGCGCCCAGGGCGCCGCCGCCCTGGAAGACGTAGACGGTCTGCGGTCGGTGGCGTGGTGGCATGTCGATCTCCCTTGCAAGCTCGCCTTATCGCCACCGGTGACGGTGCGAACCCCTCAAGACGACGAAGACGGTCGCGGCTTCGCGCCATCGAAGCCGAGCAGGCCGTCGGCCACGGCCTTGCCGTGCTTGCGCTCGATCTCGGCATGCATGACGCGGTTGTAGGCCTCGACGAAGGCCGTCGAGGCGGGCGTGACTTCCGTGCCCTTGTGAACCCAGGTGACGCCGTAGCGCTGCTTCATGCGCTCGGCCCGCGCCGTCTCGGCCTTGCCGGGCTGGGGACCCACCGTCTGCAGCTTCAGCTCGCCGGCCTCGATGTCCGCCCGCGCGACGGCCGCGCCACGCTCGGCCGCCAGCGCGGGCGTGCCCAGGCGCAGGTCCACCGTGGCGACGAGCAGCCGGTCGCCCGAGGTGTCCAGGTGCACGATGCCGAACCTGACGAACATCAGCAACACGACGCTGACAGCCGCCAGCGCGAACAGCACCGCCACGACATGGATGCGCCGCACGCCGCGCGGCCGCTGCCACTTGGGCTCGACGAATTCAGTGAGCAATGCCATGGCCGCCTGCGGGTCGGGTTTCTCGGTGCTCGCCGAAGGCGGCGATCAGGGGCATGGCCTGGGCGATGATGGCCTTGACGGCCGGCAGCTGCAGCGAGGCCTTGTGCGCGGCGGCGTCGGTCCAGACCTCGGTGACCCAGACCGTCACTTCGTCGGCAGGGTCTTCGGCCACCACATAGCTCAGGCAGCCGGGCAAGGCGCCGGACTCGGCCAGCAGCAGCCGGACCAGCTCGGGGCGGCGGCCCTCGGCAGCCTTGAAGCTGCCAATCAATCCGTACATCGCGTCAATTCCTGGAAGTCGAGACGCGATTTTGTGCCAACGGCACCAGTGCCGCCTGCACGCGGCCTTGCCAGGCAGCTTGTTCGGCGGCGGTCCAGTCCGCCCAGCGCGTGCTTTCGGCCTCCAGTTCGTCGGCCAGCGCCTGCAGCACCGGCCGGCCGGTCACGCTGGCCGCCAGCGTCAGGCGAGCCAGCCATTCCTGGGCCTGGCGCACGCGCGGGTAGGCGGCGAACAGCCAGCGCGCCACCTCGGGCCGCGCACGCCAGTCGGCGCTGCCGAAGCGCTGCACGGCCTGGGCGGTCAGCCGCTGGCCGGCGCCCAGGCAGTCGAACGCGACGCAGCCGCTGAAGCCCTGCGCGACCAGACCGTCATGGATGCCGCAGCGGTGGTCGGCGCAGAGGTGGTGGCACGGCGTCTCGGCGGGCTTGTCGAAGCCGAAGCCCTGCACCGCATCGAACGGCGGGATCACGCAGCACAGCGCCACGCAGGCCGAGCAATCGGCCTTCAGGTGCGGCGGCAGCTGGACCGTGTGCGTCACCTGGCGTCGTCCGACACGTCCACCATCATGAATTCCACCTTGGCCGCGAGGGCCCGCTCGTAGCACTCGATGGCCTCTTCGCAGTTGCCTTCGAAGAACAGGTCGGGATCGATCTTCATCGCGGTCTCCGGTGGCGGGTGATGACGACTCTAGACCTTACGGCGTCTTAAAGTCACCGGCCGTGGAGATGATGAAACCTTCCGCACGGATGTATCGGCGCCAGGCCGCGTTGGCCTGCTCCACGGTCACCGCCGCCAGCGCCTCGTCGCGCTTCTGCGAAGCCAGCCAGGTTTCGCCGTACTCGGCCAGGTTGCCCAGAATGCCCACCAGCGTGCCCGGGTCGGCGCGGCCCTGGCGACGGGCTTCGGCGATGTCCTTCTGGGCCCGCGCCAGCTCGGCCGCGGTGACGCCGTCACGGCCCATGCGGGCAATCTCCTCCTGGATGACGGCAATGATGCGGTCGCGCTTGTCCGGCGCATAGCTGGCCTGGATGGCGAAACTGCCGTCGTTGCCCCAGTAGCTGGCGCTCAGCGACGCGCCGATGCCGTAGGTCAGGCCTTCCTTCTGGCGCACGCGCTCGGACAACCGGCTCTCCAGCCCGCCGCCGCCGAAGATCTGCACCGCCAGCTGCAGCGCGACGAAATCGGGCTGCTCGCTGTTCAATGCCAGCGGTTGATGCAGGCGCACGATGGCGTTGGGCTTGTCGCGCGCGATGGCATCGAAGCGCGCCGGCGGCACGGCCAAGTACTTGGGCACATGACGCACGAAGCGCGGCGCGGTGGGCTTCTTCCAGTCGCCGAACAGCCGGTCCAGCTCGGCGGCCAGGCCGTCCGGCAGCGCGCCCACCACACTGACCTGCGCGTCGTCGGCGCTCCAGTAGTCGGCGTAGAAGCGCTTCACATCGTCCAGGGTCGTCCGCTTCACCTCGGCCAGGCGTTCATCCACGCTCATCACGTAGTCGGGGTGGCCCAGCACCACGCCGCGGGCGCGGTTGTAGTGGCCGCGCGTGGCCTCCTGGCGCAGCACGCCCGGCTCCTGGCGCGAGGCCTCGATGCCGGCGATCGCCGACTTGATCTCGCGGTCGAACGCATCCTGCGGCAGCAGCGGCCGGCGCAAGGTGTCGGCCAGCACGCGCAGCGCGGGCAGCAAGGTGTCGCGCTCGGCGCTGAGGTAGATGCTGGCGCCCTGGTCGTAGCTGCTGACGTTGAGGCCGGCACGCAACTTGATCAGCGCGTCCTGCAGCTGCTGCTTGGTGTAGCCCGCGCTGCCCTCGTTCATCAGCGAGCCGATGAAGCCGGTGCCGTTGCGCGCGAAGGTCGCGTCACGCTCGCCCCAGCGCAGCTGCATCTGCAGCATGACGGTGTTGCCGCGCGTCTGCTTGCGCAGCGTGTGCAGCCGGATGCCGCTGGGCAGCGTGGCGCGGCTCATGCGGGACTCCAGCACGGCGGGCACCGGCTCCAGCTGCTCGCCTTCTTCCACCTTGGGCGGGCCCTGCAGCGTGGCCAGGCGCTGGTCCAGCGCCGGCGCGGCCGGAATCTCCACGCGCTCGACCTGGTCCGCCGGCAGGTAGCGGCCCAGCGTGCGGTTGGCGGGTCGGAAATAGGCCGCGCGCACGCGCTCCACATCGGCCAGCGTGACCTTGGGGATGTCCTCCATCAGCTGGAAAAGCAGCCGCCAGTCGCCCGCGGCGATGAGCCCGGAGATCTGCTGGATCAGCGCCTCGGGGTTCTTCATCTGCTGGCGGTAGCTGTTGACGGCGATGTCGCGCACCCGCGCCAGCTCGCTCTCGTCGAAGGGCTGGGCCGTGCGGCCTTCGGCCAGGTCCAGCAGCAGCTTCTCGGCCTTGTCCACGTCGGCCCCCGGCGGCAGCGCGGCGAAGGCGCTGGCGGTGCCGGGGTCCACGCCGCCCAGGCCAGCGATGCCGGCGGCGAGGGCGATCTTGGGCTCCACCAACTGCTTGTAGAGCTGGCCGCTGGGCTGCAGGCTCATCAGCAGGCCGTAGACCAGGATGGCCGGCGTATCCGGGTGGGTGATGGCCGGCACGTGGTAGGCCGCCAGCAGGAGGGGCTGGCCGCCCACGCGGCGCACCACCACGCTGCGCTCGCCGTCCTGGGCCGGCTCCACCGTGTAGGGCTGGGGCACGGGCTGCGCGGGCCTGGCCAGCGGGCCGAAGTGCCTGCTGATCAGCGCCAGCGTCGCTGCCTTGTCGAACTGGCCGGCGATCAGCAGCGTCGCGTTGTCGGGCCGGTAGTAGCGCTTGTAGAAGCCCTGCAGCTTCTCGATGGGCACGTTCTCGATGTCGCTCTTCGGGCCGATGGTGGCGTTGCCGTAGGGGTGCCAGGCGAAGGCCGCCGCGTTGACGCGCTGGCTCAGCACCGCGAAGGGCTGGTTCTCGCCACGCTCGAACTCGTTGCGCACCACCGTCATCTCGGTGTCCAAGTCCGCCTTGGCCACGCGGCTGTTGGCCATGCGGTCGGCTTCCAGGTCGAGCAGGAAGGCCAGCGTGTCGGCGTTCGCGTTGAAGGACGCGAAGTAGTTGGTGCGGTCCACCGTGGTCGTGCCGTTGAAGCGCACGCCCCGCTGCGCCATCGCGCCGGGGATGTCTTTCTGCCGCTCGGTGCCCTTGAACAGCAGGTGCTCCAGCAGATGGGCCATGCCGTACTCGCCCGGCGCCTCGTGGCGGCTGCCGACGCGGTAGGTGATGTTGACGGTGGTGGTGGTCTGCGTCGCGTCGGGCAGCAGCAGGACCTGCAAGCCGTTGGGCAGGCGGTACTCCTCGATGCCGCCCAGCTCGCGCACCCGCTCGGGCAGCGACGGCGCGGCGGGCACCTCGGCCCGGGCTGCGCCCGGCTTGGCCTTGGCCACCGCCTGCGGCTGGGCCTGTGCCCCCTGCCCAGCGGCCAACGCCAGCGCCAGCAACGCCATGCCCAGCCCCCGGGCCAGGCGCCCGTCCAGCTTGATCCTCATCTTGTCTCCTTCAATCACCACCGTCGTGTGGACGGGCGCCGGCATTCTCAGGGCTTTCGTCGCACCGGCCCTTCGTCACTGCCCACGGCGGGATTGACGGCCTCAGCGGAACACGCCCACGGCCTCCACCAGACTGGCGGTCTGCTGCTTCAGGCTCATGGACGCCGCGCTGCTCTGCTCCACCAGCGCCGCGTTCTGCTGCGTCACCTGGTCCAGGTGGCTGACGGCCTGGCCCACCTGCGCGATGCCGGTGCTCTGCTCGCGGATGGAGCCGCTGATCTCGCCGATCAGGTGGGACACGCGCTGGACCTTGGACATGATCTCGCCCATGGCCTGGCCGGCGTCATCCACCAGCCGCGTGCCGGTCTCGACCTGCTCCACGCTGGCATTGATCAGCGTCTTGATCTCCTTGGCCGCCTCGGCGCTGCGCTGGGCCAGCAGCCGCACCTCGCCGGCCACCACCGCGAAGCCGCGGCCCTGCTCGCCGGCACGGGCGGCTTCCACGGCCGCGTTCAGCGCCAGGATGTTGGTCTGGAAGGCGATGCCGTCGATGGTGCCGATGATGTCGGCAATGCGGCGCGAGCTGGCGCTGATGTCGCCCATGCGCGCTACCACCTGCGACACCGCCTGACCGCCCTGCGTGGCGGCCTCGCTGGCCTGGCCCGACAAGTCGTTGGCCTGACCGGCCGTCTCGGCGTTGTTCTTCACCGTGGCCGTCATCTGCTCCATCGACGAGGCCGTCTGCTCCAGGCTGGAGGCGGCCTGCTCGGTGCGCGCGCTGAGGTCCTCGTTACCCTTGGCGATCTCGTTGACGGCGGTCTGCAAGTTCATCACCTGCTGGCTGACGTCGCTGACCAGCCAGCGGAACATCAGCCCCAGCTGGCTGATGCAGCGCATGCTCATGCCGATCTCGTCGACACGGTCCATGGCGCTCACTTCCTGCTGCGCGCCGGTGGCCACCGCCAGCGCCATGCGGCGCAACTGCTCCAGCGGTTTGGCGATCATGTGGTCCAGCACCACCGAGGTGATGACCATCGCCACGCCCGCCACCGCGGCCAGCTTGGCCAGCGCCGTCGTGTCGCTGGACAGCGGGATGCCCACCAGCAGCATGGCCAGCCACATCAGCGCCAGCGTCAGCCGCATGCGGGCACGCACGCCCAGGGTCTGGCGCCAGCTCAGCAGCGACGCCAGCCCCGTGCGCACGATCAGGCCCTTGTGCAGCTTGACGCCGCCGGCCCGGCCCTCGCGCATGTCGGCGTACAGCTTCTCGGCGGCGGCCGAGTCCTCGCGCGTGGCCCGGGTGCGGACCGACATATAGCCCTGCGTGCGGCCGCCGCGCACGATGGGCACGGCATTGGCGCGCACCCAGTAGTGGTCGCCGTCCTTGCGGCGGTTCTTGACCAGTCCGGTCCAGGGCTCGCCGCCCTTCAGCGTGGCCCACATGTCGGCAAAGGCCGCTTCCGGCATGTCCGGGTGGCGCACCAGGTTGTGCGGCTGGCCGATGACCTCGTCGCGACTGAAACCGCTGACCGCGATGAACGCATCGTTGGCGTACTTGACGTAGCTCTGCGGATCGGTGGTCGACATCAGCGTGGCGTCGGCGGGGAAGTCGAACTCACGCTGGGTCACGGGCTGGTTGACGCGCATATCACCTCCATGTATGCAATTGCGCAGAAGCTTCTGCGTCGGCGTCCGATGCAAGGAGCCGCGCTGCATGATCGCGCAAGCAATACTGAAAAGGGAGGCGTTAGGCGTCAGCAAGCCGTCAGCCCCGGCGCGTGCGCGCCCGTGCGCTCAGGGTGCCGCGTTCACCGCGCGGCGAACGCGGCGACGGTGTCCTGCCATTCGTCGACGCTGCCCTCGCGCACCTCGACGCCGCACAGGAAGTCCAGCTCGCGGCGCCGGTCGGCCGCCTCGCGCCGCTGCTGCCGCTCGCGCTCGCCCGCCGCCACCCAGGACGGCATGACGATCCAGCGTGGCAGATGTTGGATGAAGGTGGCGGTGCGGGCGGCGTTCATGAGAGTTCCTCGTTGCGTGCAGGATGTCGGCGTCCGGGTCGTGGCGCCGTCCCCCTGATGTCCCCGCAGACCGGAGAAAAGAGGCCTCAGGCACCAGGCCTGAGGCCAACCCGCGGCGGTGAAGCCGCGGCCTGCCGAGGGAGGAACGGCAGGGGGCAAGGCCCGCACAGATTGTCGGAGGCCGACCACGTCAGGTCCCATGCCAAGCGCACGGCGGACCATGCCTCCGGGTTTTAGCGTGAGGATTCACCTCGCGGCCTCGACAATCGCCGCATGCCCGACCCGATTCGCGTGCCCATGCCGCCGGCCGGCGTAGACCTGCAGCGCCACTTCGAGACGCTGGCGCAGCGCGAGGACTTCGGCCGCGCGCTGGATCTCAGCGTCGTCGAGTTCGACGAGCTGGCGCAGCTCACCCGGCTGTCGATCACCGGCGCCAAAGCCACGGCCACCGGCATGGCCGTCAACTACGCGGTCGCCTGGACGGCCTTCCATGCCTGCGCCGACAAGACCATCCACGGCCAGCACCTTCGCATCGCCCGCGGCCGCATCGACGGTGCGGCCTGGGTCTTCGAGGCTGCCCAGCCGCTGCCGGGCAGAGACACCGCCGACGAGTTCTGACCATCCCCCTTTGGGGGGAGTCGATGGGGGATGCGGATCGGCCCTCCCTCTTCGTTCCCCCCAAGGGGCGATACCCCGCGTGGCACGCGGCGCCGAGACTGTCCTCATCGACATCGGAGCCCGCCATGCAGACTGAATTCACCCCCCGCCGCCCCACTACGACGCGCCAGGCCGGCGCCAACACCTTGCGCATCGCCTCCGCACGGCTGCGCGAATGGGCCGGGGACGGCGAGCGGGACCACGTCATCCAGCCCCGCCCGGACGAGGCCGCCTGGGAGGACACCGAGATCGATGTCCGCCGCACCGTGCTGTAAGGGCGGCGGCGCCCGCGGGGCGCGGGGCACTGGTTATCCTGCCGCCCCATGTACGCGACCTTCTTCGGCTTGAGACAAGCGCCGTTCTCGATCGCGCCGGACCCGCACTACCTGTTCATGAGCGAGCGCCACCGCGAGGCGCTGGCCCACCTGCTTTACGGGCTGAGCGGCGGCGGCGGCTTCGTGCTGCTGACCGGCGAGATCGGGGCCGGCAAGACCACCGTCTGCCGCTGCTTCCTGGAGCAGATTCCGGCGGACTGCAACGTCGCCTACATCTTCAATCCCAAGCTCACCGTCACCGAGCTGCTGCAGGCCATCTGCGACGAGTTCCACATCCCCGTGCCGCCCGGCGCGCAGACGGTGAAGGACTACGTCGACCCGCTGAACGCCTTTCTGCTGGCGCAGCACGCGGCCGGGCGCAACAACGTGCTCATCATCGACGAGGCGCAGAACCTGTCGGCCGACGTGCTGGAGCAATTGCGCCTGCTGACCAACCTGGAGACGGCCGAACGCAAGCTGCTGCAGGTGGTGCTGATCGGCCAGCCCGAGCTGCGCGGCATGCTGGCGCGGCCGGAGCTGGAGCAGCTGGCACAGCGCGTCATCGCGCGCTTCCACCTTGGCGCGCTGTCCGAGGCCGAGACGGCGCAGTACGTGCGCCACCGCCTGAGCGTGGCCGGCCTCACCGGCGCCCTGCCCTTCGACGCCAAGGCGCTGCGGCTCATCCACCAGCTCACGCGCGGCGTGCCGCGCCGCATCAACCTGCTGTGCGACCGCGCGCTGCTGGGCGCCTACGTGGAGAACAGCGCGCAGGTGACGCCAAAGATCCTGCGGCGCGCGGCGCGCGAGGTGTTCGCCGGTCCCGCCGTCGCCCCGGTCGCGCACAAGGCGCGCTGGCCGGTCGCAG
>DASWWC010000034.1:0-31687 GCA_036401055.1 Roseateles sp. | reverse complement strand
CGGCGGCCCGGGCGTGATGCAGGCGCACGCGCTCGCCCGGCTGCAACGTCAACCCCGGCCATTGCAGGTGGCGCGCGTCCAGCCAGTAGGCCTCGGCCGCCGGTCGCGCGGCAGGCGCCGGCTGGGGCGGCTCAACGTTGCAATCGTCAAGATCGGTGGCGCGCGCCGCACCGGTGGCGCTCAGCGCCAGGCCCAGTAACACGGCCAGCAGGGGGCGAGGTGGCATCAAGGTCTCCTTGTTGTCTTTGAATGGTAGCAAAACTACATCAATCAAAACACCACTAGCGCACCACCCACGCACATCGCTATGCTGCGCGTCATTACTATAAGTAGTTTGATTACATGACTCGCATCGGAGACAGGATTTCGAACGCAGCGGCGTGGCTCACCCTCGCTGCCCTGGCCGCCTGCGGCGGCGGGGGCACTGCCGCGCCCGCGTCCACCCCGGCTCCGGCGCCCGCCCCTGCGGCGCTTCCCACACCCGAGGTCAGCGCCGTCGGCGCGGCCGATCCCGGCAGCAGCCTGCCCGACGGCTGGCAGCGCGGCGCCTTCATGCAGATCTTCGTGCGCAGCTACCAGGACAGCGACGGCGACGGCATGGGCGACCTGCGCGGCCTCACCAGCCGGCTCGACTACCTGAAGGACCTGGGCGTCACCGGCCTGTGGCTGATGCCCATCACCAAGAGCCAGGACGGCGACCACGGCTACGCGGTGACCGACTACCGCGACATCGAGCCCGCCTACGGCCAGCTGGCCGACCTGGACGAGTTGCTGAAGCAGGCGCATGCGCGCGGCATCGGCGTCATCATCGACCACGTCATCAACCACAGCGCCGGCCAGCATCCGCTGTTCGTCAACGCCAGGGAGGCGGCCACCAATGCCTGGCGCGATTGGTACGTCTGGCAAAACCCGGCCCCCGGCGGCTGGAGCATCTATGGCGCCAACCCCTGGCGCAGCACCGCCAACGGTGCCTACTTCGCGCCCTTCTGGGACCAGATGCCCGACTTCAACCTGAACAAGACCGAGGTCGTCGATTTCCACAAGAACGCGCTGCGCTTCTGGCTGAACCGCGGCGTGGACGGCTTCCGCTTCGACGCCGTAGGCAACCTGGTCGAGAACGGCCCGGCCGCCTGGCAGAACCAGCCGCGCAACTACACCCTGATGAACGAGATGCGCCAGCTGCTGAACGGCTATGCGCGCCGCCACATGGTGTGCGAAGGCCCGGCCGACCCGCGCGGCTTCGGCGCAGCGAGCGCCTGCGGCAGCGCATTTGCGTTCGACCTCAGCGGCGCGCTGATCGGCGCGGCGCGCGGCCAGGCGGCGTCGGTCACGGCGCTGGCCGACTACTTCAAGTCCGCGCCCGTCGGCATGTCGCCCTTCCTGTCCAACCACGACGGCTTCGCCGGCCAGCGCGCGGCCGACCAGCTGGGCGCCGACCTTGCCCAGCTCAGGCTCGCGGCGAGTGCCTACCTGCTGCTGCCGGGCGCCCCCTTCATCTACTACGGCGAGGAGATCGGCATGCGCGCGGCGCCGTCGCTCACGGGCGACCCGGCGCTGCGAACGCCCATGGCCTGGAGCGCCGACGCCCACGGCGGCTTCACGACCGGCACGCCCTACCGCGCACTGGCCAGCAACGCCACCACGAACCACGTGGCCGCCCAGCAGGCGCAAGCCGATTCGCTGCTGAACCACTATCGCGCGCTGCTGGCATTGCGCAAGGGCACGCCCGCGCTGCGGGACGGCGACTACGCCAACGCCACCGCGAGCGGCACGCTGCTGACCTTCCAGCGCCGCACGGCCACGCAGGGCGCGGTGGTCGCCATCAATTTCGGCAGCAGCGCCGCCGAAGCCAGCTTGACGGGCCTGCCCGCCCACACGACGCTGCAGACCACCCACCCGGCCAGCAGCGCCAACATCGCCAGCGACGCGGCCGGCCAGGCCCGCGTCACCGTTCCCGCGCAGTCGCTGCGCGTCTACACGCATCCCCGCTGAACGCCATGACCAAGTCTTTGCTGCTCTCGCTGGTGCTGGCCGCGTCGTCGGCCCAGGCCCAGATCGACATCAGACCCGTGCCCGCCCAGCCACGCACCAGCAGCCTGCCTGCAAACTGGCAGCACGGCGTGTTCATGGAGATCTTCGTGCGCGGCTACCAGGACAGCGACGGCGACGGCATCGGCGACCTGAAGGGCCTCACGAGCCGGCTGGACTACCTTCAGCGCCTGGGCATCAGCGGCCTCTGGCTGATGCCCATCACCGCCAGCTCCGACCACGACCACGGCTATGCGACGACCGACTACCGCGGCGTCGAGCCGCAGTACGGCACGCTGGCCGACTTCGACGAGCTGATCCGCGAAGCGCACAAGCGTGGCATCGGCATCGTCATGGACTACGTGATCAACCATTCGTCCTGGCAGTTCCCGCCCTTCCAGGCCGCGCTGAAGGACCGCGCCAGCCCCTGGCGAAGCTGGTTCGTCTGGAACCCCGACCCCGGCCCGGGCTGGGACATCTGGGGCAAATATCCCTGGTACGACGCCGCCACGGCCCCGTGGACCTTCACCGGCGCGCTGAAGGACCTGCCGCCGCCCAAGCCGGGCGCGCCGGACGTCTTCTTCGGCACCTTCGGCCCGCACATGCCGGACTTCAACATGCGCAACCCCGAGGTCGTGAAGTACCACGAGGACTCGCTGCGCTTCTGGCTCAACCGCGGCCTGGACGGCTACCGGCTGGACGCCGTGCCGCACTTCATCGAGAACAGCGCCAAGGACTGGAACGACCAGCCCGAGAGCCGCCAGCTGACCAAGCAGTTCCAGGACCTCATCAAGAGCTATCCCGGCCGCTACGTCGTCTGCGAGGCGACGGCCGAACCCATCGCCTACGGCGACCCGGGCCTGTGCGGCGGCGCCTTCGCGTTCAACCAGAACTACGAGCTGATGAAGGCCGCCAAGGGCGACGCGGCGGCCGTGCAGAAGCTGGCCGATTACTACCGCGCGATGTCGCCGACGATGGCGACCTTCCTGCACAACCACGACATCTTCACCGGCCAGCGCGTGTGGGATCAGCTGCACGGCGACGAGGCCCGCTACCGCCTTGCAGCGGCCAGCTATCTGCTGCTGCCCGGCACGCCCTTCGTCTACTACGGCGAGGAGATCGGCCAGGCCGGCATCGATGCCGAGGCGGGCAGCGACGCGCCACTGCGCTCGCCGATGAGCTGGACGGCGGCGGGTGGCTTCACGACGAGCGCCACGCCCTTCCGCCCGCTGGCGCTGAACCGCAGCCGCCACAACGCCGACAGCCAGCAGCGCGACGCCGGCTCGCTGTTCAACTTCTACCGCGACCTCATTCAACTGCGCCGCGCGTCAACAGCGCTGACGCTGGGCCGCTACGAGGCCGACCAGGTGCAGGGCCAGCTCTGGACCTTCCAGCGCGTGCACGGCAACGAGCGCGTGCTTGTGGCCATCAACTACGGCGACCAGCCGGCCCCGCTGAAGGTCCCCGCCGGCGCCCGCCTGCTCCACCCCAAGAAGGCCGCCGGCACGACGCTGGCGCCGCTGTCCCTGCGCATCTACTCGCTGAACCGATGACTCCACGCTTCACGCTCGGCCTGCTGGCCGCCCTGGTCCTGTCCTCCACGTCAGCCGGCGCCGCCGGCATCGACCGCATCGAGCCGCCGCACTGGTGGGTGGGCATGCGCAACACGCAGCTGGAGCTGATGGTGCACGCACCCGGCATCGCCAAGACCCGCGCCAGGCTGCGTGGCGCGCCGACCGGCGTGCGCGTGAAGGCCAGCAGCCGCCTGGACAGCGACAACTATCTGTTCGTGGAACTCGACGTCGGCGCCCAGGCAAGACCCGGCACGCTGAACATTGACTTCATCGGCGCCGACGGCAAGACGGTCGCGAGCCATGCCTACCCGCTGCGAGCCCGCGCCCCCGGCTCGGCGGAGCGCCAGGGCTTCGACGGCCGCGATGCGATCTACCTCGTCGTGCCCGACCGCTTCGCCAACGGCGACCCGTCCAACGACAACGCCGGCGGCCTGGGCGATGCGGTGAACCGCGCCAACGTCGACGGCCGGCACGGCGGCGACATCCAGGGCATCGCCGACAAGCTGGACTACATCGCCAGCCTGGGCTTCACGCAGGTCTGGCCCACGCCGCTGGTCGAGAACCACCAGCCGGCCTACAGCTACCACGGCTACTCGCCCACCGACCTCTACAAGATCGACCCGCGCTTCGGCAGCAACGACGACTACCGCGCGCTGGTCGCCAAGGCGCGTGCCAAGGGCCTGGGTTTCATCCACGACATCGTGCCCAACCACATCGGCTCCGGCCACTGGTGGATGAAGGACCTGCCGTCGCGCGACTGGATCAACCAGCATCCGACGTACACCGAGACCAACCACCGCCACGTGAACCAGGTGGACCCGTACACCGCGCCCAGCGACCGCGAGCGCTTCGCCAGCGGCTGGTTCGTGCCGACCATGCCCGACCTGAACGGCCGCCAGCCCAAGATGGAGCGCTACCTGATCCAGAACGCGATCTGGTGGGTGGAGGATGCGGGCCTGTCCGGCCTGCGCGTGGACACCTACCCGTACTCGGACAAGGCCTTCCTGGCCCGCTGGTCGCGCGCGATCACGCAGGAGTATCCGAAGCTCAACCTCGTTGGCGAGGAGATGAGCAACAACCCGCTGATGCTGAACTACTGGCTGGCCGGCCACGCCAAGCACGACGGCTATGTGTCGCACATGCCCAGCATGATGGACTTCCCGCTGCACTACTGGCTGCGCGAGGCGCTGGTGGAGCCCGAGGGCAAGGGCTATGGCACCGGCTGGGGCAAGCTCTACGAAGCGATGACCAACGACGCGCTCTACCCCGAGCCGACGCGCATGGTGCTGTTCGAGGGCAACCACGACACCAACCGCATCTTCTCGGCGTTGGGCGAGGACACCGCACTGAACCGCCTGGCCATCACGTTCATCGCTACCACCGTGCGCACGCCGCAGTTCTTCTACGGGAGTGAGATCCTGATGAAGAGCCCCATCGAGCGAGCCGACGGCGCCACGCGCGCCGACTTCCCCGGCGGCTGGGCGGGCGACGCGGTGGACGCCGTGTCGGGCCGAGGCCTCAGCGACGCGCAGCGTGATGCACAGCAGCATCTGCGCAAGCTGCTGACCTGGCGCAAGACCGCACCCGCCATCCACCACGGCAAGCTGATGCACTACAACCCGCTGGACGGTATCTACGTCTACTTCCGCTACTCGGACAAGCAGAAGGTGATGGTGGTGCTCAGCAAGAACGCCGCCGCGACGACGCTCGACACGCGCCGCTTCAGCGACATGCTGACACGACGTTCGACCGGCACCGACGTCATCACCAGCCAACGCCACAACCTCGCCGCGACGCTGACCGTCCCGCCGCGCGGCGCCCTTGTGCTGGACGTCACCGAGCCCTGAGAGGACTCGCATGAAAGCCCTGATCACCCTTGCCACTGCCCTGCTGATGACTCTCTCTGCCTCCGCCGCTTCCGCCTCTGAGCGCCACCGCATCGAACCGCCCAACTGGTGGGTCGGCATGCGCGACACCTCGCTGCAACTGATGATCCACGGCGCCGGCGTTGCCGATGCCAAGCCCCAGCTGGCGCCCTACCCCGGTGTCACGCTGAAGGCCAGCCACCGCGCGACCAGCGCCAACTATCTGTTCGTGGACCTGGACGTGTCGCCCGCGGCCCAGCCCGGCGAACTGACGCTGACCGTCGGCAACGCGACGCTGCGCTACCCGCTGCTGGCCCGCGAACCCGGCTCGGCCGAGCGCCAGGGCTTCGGCCCCAAGGATGCGATCTACCTGGTCGTGCCGGACCGCTTCTCGCAAGACGCGCAGCTCGGCCTGGCCGGCATGAAGGAAGGCGTGAACCGTGCCGACCACGACGGCCGCCACGGTGGCGACCTGGCCGGCATGCGCAAGCACCTCGGCTACATCGCCGGCCTGGGCTTCACGCAGGTCTGGCCGACGCCGCTGCTGGAGAACAACAGCGAGAAGTACAGCTACCACGGCTACGCGGCGACGGACTTCTACAAGATCGATCCGCGCTTCGGCAGCAACGACGACTTCGGCGCCTTCACGTCGGAAGCCAAGGCCAAGGGTGTGGGCGTCATCCAGGACGTGGTGCTCAACCACATCGGCTCAGGCCATTGGTGGATGAAAGATCTGCCGGCACCGGACTGGGTCAATGAGTGGAAGGAGTACACCGAAACCCACCACGCGCGCATGACGCTGCAAGACCCCTACGCCGCGCCCAGCGACCGCAAGCGCTTCACCGACGGCTGGTTCGTGCCGACCATGCCCGACCTGAACCAGCGCCGGCCCGAGGTGGCGACCTACCTGACGCAGATGACACTGTGGTGGATAGAGCGCTTCGGGCTGTCGGGCATCCGCACCGACACCTACTCCTACTCCGACCGCGAGTTCCTGACCCGCTGGTCCGCCCGCGTGATGCAGGAGTACCCGCGGCTCAACATCGTCGGCGAGGAATGGAGCCCGCATCCGGCCGTGGTGTCCTACTGGCAGCGCGGCAAGCGCAACCACGACGGCTATGTGTCCTCCACGCCCAGCATGATGGACTTCCCGATGAACTCGGCACTGCTGGCCGCGCTGGTCGAGGACGACGGCGCGTTCACCGGCTGGACCCGCGTCTACGAAGGCCTGGCGCACGACTTCGTCTACCCCGACGCAGCCAACCTCGTGCTGTTCGACGGCAACCACGACACGCCGCGCATGTACTCGCTGCTGAAGAAGGACGCGGGCCTGACCAAGCTCGCGCTGGCCTACATGGCCACCACGCGCCGCATCCCGCAGGTGTTCTACGGCAGCGAGATCCTGCTGCAAAGCCCGCTGGAGCGCGACGACGGCCGCGTGCGCGCCGACATGCCGGGCGGATGGGCGGGCGACACGGTCAACGCGTTCACAGGCGCAGGCCTCACACCCGAGCAGCGCGACATGCAGGACTGGGTGAAGCGCCTGTTCAACTGGCGCAAGGGCGAGCGCTTGATCCACGACGGCGCGCTGATGCAGTACGCGCCGCTGGAGGGCTGCCATGTGTTCTTCCGCTTCGACGCCGGCCGCACGCTGATGGTGGTACTGAACAAGACCGCCAAGCCGGTGGAGCTGCCACTGGCCCGCTTCCCCGAACGCGTCGCCCCCGGCCAGCGCGCGCGCGACGTGTTGAGCGGGCAGGCACAGGTGCTGGGTGAGCGACTCACCGTGCCACCGCGCAGCCCGCTGATCCTGGAGATCACGCGCTGAAATGACAAAGGGCCCCGTCGGGGCCCTTGTTCATTGGCGGTCCGCCAATCAGCCTTGGCGACGGCGGCGGGCCAGCAAGCCCACGAGGCCCAGACCGGCCAGCATCAGCGCGTAGCTCTCGGGTTCCGGTACCGGCTGGGCCGCGAACGAGAACGACAGCTTGTTCTGCGGCTGGCCGCCGATCATCGCGAAGCTGCCGCCTTCGGCGCTCAGCGTGATGGACGCACCCGACACGGTCACGCTGTTGAACGTGCCGACGGGCGAGACACCGGAAGTGCCCGCGAAGTGGCCGAAGCTGGGCGTCACGACGAACTGCTGCAGCGGCGCATCGAGGAACACATTCGGCACGCCACCGTCCACGGTGACCGTGGCGTTGGCCTTGATCGACAGGGTGGCCGCGCCGTTCTGAGCGTAGACGATGTTGCCCAGCGTGGAGAGGAAGTCACCCGACAGCACGTAGCCGCTGTTGGCCGTGATCGTGAAATCGGGAATGGCGAAGGTCGCCGAGGCCAGCACGCCGCCCACGCTGGTGACGTTGACGTCCGAACTCACCGACCACTCGAAGCCGGTGCCCAGGCCGCTGGTGAACCAGCTGCTGACCGTGCCAAAGGTGGTGGTCTCGTCGTAGGTGACCGAGAAGTAGGCCGTGTTCAGCGTGGTGGTGGCAGAGGCCAGACCGCTGGCCACCAGGGCGGCAGCGGCGGCGAGCGTCTTCAGCTTCGTCATGTTCGATTCCCTTGAAAGTGCCGGGCACAGGCCCGAAAAGCGCCGCGATTCTGGAGCGGAACCTTTCTGTAACCCGCGGAGGGCACCCCCGACTCGCGGGCACCCGCGCAACTTCAACCTAGGGATATCAGCCTGGCAGCTTGAGCAGTTCGAACGGTCCACGGCCGCTGGCCGCCGTGATCAGGCCCAGCACGCGCGCCGGCTCGTGGCCCAGCATGTCCCAGCGGAAGCGCCAACCCCAGTTGCCGCCCAGGATGCCGGGCACGTTCATGCGGTGCTCCGTGCCCAGGCCCAGCACGTCCTGCAGCGGGTAGACGGCCATGTTGGCGACCGAGTTCGCGCAGGCGCGGATCATGGCCCAGTGGATGTCGTGCTCGCCGCAGGCGAGGTAAGAACCCACGAACGCGCGCTCACGTGGTTGAGCCTGGTTCCACCAGCCGCGCACCGTGTCGTTGTCGTGGGTGCCGGTGTAGGCCACGGAGGTCTTGGGCCACATGTGCGGCAGGAACTCGTGGTCGCCTTCGGCGCCGAACGCGAACTGCAGGATCTTCATGCCCGGGAAGCCGCAACCGTCGCGCAACTCGTTCACGTCCTCGGTGATGAAGCCCAGGTCCTCGGCCACGATGGGCAGCGGGCCCAACGCCTTCTTGATCGCATCGAACAGCGGCATGCCCGGGCCCTTGAGCCACTGGCCCTGGCGGGCGTCGGGGCTGCTGGCGGGAATCTCGTAGTAGCCGGCGAAGCCGCGGAAGTGGTCGATGCGGAAGACGTCGGCCTGGCTCAGTGCGCGCTGGATGCGCGCCGTCCACCAGGCGTAGTTCTCAGCGGCCATGCGGTCCCAGCGGTAGAGCGGATTGCCCCAGCGCTGGCCGAGCGGGCCGAGGTCATCGGGCGGGCAGCCGGCGACGACCGTGGTCTGGAAGTCGTCGTCCAGGAAGTAGAGGTCGGGGCGCGACCAGCAGTCGGCGCTGTCGTGCGCGACGAAGATGGGCAGGTCGCCCATGAGGTGCACGCCGCGCTCGTTGGCATAGGCCTTCAGCGCGCCAATCTGCACGTCGAACTGCCATTGCACGAACTGCCAGAAGGCTGTTTCTTGGGCGTAGTCCTTGCGAGCCTTCGCGAGGGCCTTGGGCTCACGGCGCTTCAGGCCGTCGTCCCAGGTCCACCACGGCTGGCCGTTCAGCGGCGAGCGGATGGCCATGAACAGCGCGTAGTCGTCCAGCCAGCTCTGCTGCGCCTCGCACCAGGCGGCGAAGGCCTTGCGATCTTCGGCAGAGCCCTTGGCAAAGAAGCCCGTCGCAGCCGCACGCAGCTGTTGCTCGCGCCACGGCGTGACCTGGCCGTAGTCGACATGCTGGGCGTTGAAGTCTGGCAGCTGCGGCGCGCTCAGCCAGCCCTTCGCGATCAAGGGCTCCAGCGCCACCATCCACTGGCTGCCGGCGAAGGCGGACACGCCCTGGTAGGGGCTGTCGCCGGGGCCGATGGGCGTCGTCGGCAGCAGCTGCCAGACGCTCTGGCCGGCGGACTGCAGCCAGTCGACGAAGCGGTAGGCGTCGGGGCCGAAGTCGCCCATGCCGTGCGGGCCGGGCAGCGAAGTGATGTGCAGCAGCACACCGGAGGAGCGTTGGTTCAGGTTCATACGTGGCGCAGGACGATGAGGGAGCGGGCCGGCACGCTGAGCGGCTGGCCGGGAAGGACGAGGGGCGCGGCGGACTCGCCGCTGCTGTCGAGAACCAGTTGCCAGGGCCCGTTGCAGAGCAGGAAGGGCAGCGGCGCGGGATCGGGATTGAAGACCACCATCAGCCGTGGCGATGCGGCGCCCGCCTCGCGCCGAACTTCAAACAATTGGGCGCCGAAGGCGCGCTGGCCGGCGTCGTGCCAATCGTGCGGCGTCATCTCGTGGCCGCTGGGCGCGTACCAGGCGATGCTGGCCTCGCCCGGGCCACTGGCGAACCAGCGCGGGTGGCGCAGCAGCGGCTCCTGCGCACGCAGCGCCAGCAGTTGCGCGACCAGCTCGGTCAGGCCGCCGTCGGCGCGGTCCCAGTTGAGCCAGGTCGTCTCGTTGTCCTGGCAGTAGGCGTTGTTGTTGCCGCGCTGGCTGTTGGCGATCTCGTCGCCGGCGCACAGCATGGGCGTGCCCTGGGCCAGCAGCAAGGTGGCCAGCAGCGCGCGGCGCACGCGCTCGCGGGTGGCGTTGATGGCGGCGTCGTCGGTCGGCCCTTCGACGCCGAAGTTCGCGGCCAGCTCGCCGTCGCGGCCGTCGCGGTTGTCTTCGCCGTTGGCGTGGTTGTGCTTGGTGGCGTAGCTGGTCAGGTCGGCCAGCGTGAAGCCGTCGTGCACGGCAACGAAGTTGACCGAGGCGGTCGGCAGACGCTGGCCGTGGTGGAACAGGTCGCTGGACGCCATGAAGCGCCGCGCGAACTCGCCGCGGCCGACGCCCGGTCCGGCCGCCAGCCAGTAGCCGCGCGCCGCGTCACGGAACTTGTCGTTCCATTCCAGGAAGCGGCCCGGGAAGCGGCCAACCTGGTAGCCGTCGTAAGCCGCGTCCCAGGGCTCGGCGATGAGGTGCACGCCGGCCAGCACCGGGTCCTGCCGCAGCGCGGTGAAGAAGGCGGCATCGGGGTCGAAGCCGTGATTCGTGCGGCCCAGCACGGGTGCCAGGTCGAAGCGGAAGCCGTCCACGCCCAGCTCGGCGACCCAGTAGCGCAGCGAGTCCAGCACGAACTGCGTCACGCGCGGATGGGCGCAGTTGACGGTGTTGCCGCAGCCGGTCAGGTTCTCGTTGTGGCCCAGGTCGCCGGCCGTCAGCCGGTACCAGGTCTTGTTGTCGAGGCCGCGGAAGCTCAGCGTGGGCCCAAACTCGTTGCCCTCGGGCGTGTGGTTGTAGACGACGTCCAGCACAACCTCCAGGCCGGCGTCGTGCAGCGCGCTGACCATCTGGCGGAACTCCGCCGTCACGGCGGTGGGGTCGTGGCGGTGGGCGGCCTGCGCCCAGCGCGGGTCGGGGCAGAAGAAGCCCAGCGTGTTGTAGCCCCAGTAGTTGTGCAGGCCGCGCTCGGCCAGGTGGGGTTCGGCGATGCAGTAGTGCACCGGCAGCAGCGACAGCGTCGTCACGCCCAGCCGCTTGAAATGAGCGATGGACGCCGGGTGGGCCAGTCCGGCGTAGGTGCCGCGCAGATCCTCCGGCACGCCGGACAGCAGTTTGGAGAAGCCCTTGACGTGGACTTCGTACAGCACGACGTCGCTCGGTGCGCGGCGCGGCTTGTGAGCGTGCGCGTGCCCCACCGGAGGCGGTGCAGAGATCGGAGCCACGCGCGCCTTCAACGCTTGCGTCGCGTTGTCTCGCGTGTCCAGCGAGCGCGGGCCGTCCGGGTGGCCCAGCTCGTAGCCATGGTGCTCGGCGCGCCAGCCGAAGTGGCCCACGATCTCGCGCGCCCAGGGGTCCAGCAGCAGCTTGTGCGGATTGAAGCGGTGGCCCTGCTCCGGCGCGTAGGGGCCATGGGCGCGGATGCCGTAGACGAGGCCCGGCCCGACACCGGGCAGGAAGCCGTGGAAGACACCGTCATGCGGGCCGTCCAGCGCGTAGCGGCGCAGCTCGCGCTGGCCTTCGGCGTCGAACACACACAGCTCGACCTTCGTCGCGTGCTCGCTGGGGATGGCGAAGTTGACGCCGCCATCTCGAGCGTGTGAACCCAGTGGCTCATGCCAGCCGGGTTGGAGGTCGGGAAGATGAGCCATTTACTGCAGACTCAAGAATTCAAATGGGAACGAAGAAGACCGTCGCCAGCGGCGGCAGATTGATCGTGATGGACAACCGCCGCCCGTGGGCCGGCTGGTCCTGCACCGGCAGGCCGGCCGCGGCCACGCCGTTGCCGATGTTGCTGCCACCGTAGTAGGCCGAGTCGGTGTTCAGCGCCTCCCGCCAGGCGGTCACGCCGTCGGGCACGCCCAGCGAATAGCCCTCGCGCGGCACCGGCGTCATGTTGCAGACGACCAGCACCATGCGGCCCGTGCCGTCGCGGCGCACCCAGGCGTAGATGGAGTGTTCGGCGTCGTGCGCGCTGATCCACTCGAAGCCGCCGGCCTCGCAGTCCAGCCGGTGCAGCGCGCTGTGCTCGCGGTAGAGCTTGTTCAGGTCTCGCACCAGGCGCTGCACGCCGGCGTGGCGGTCGTCCTCCAGCAGCCCCCAGGGCAGGCCTTCGGCGTGGTTCCACTCGTTGCGCTGCGCGAACTCCTGGCCCATGAAGAGCAGCTTCTTGCCGGGGTGCCCCCACATGAAGCCGTAGTAGGCGCGCAGGTTGGCGAACTTCTGCCAGTCGTCGCCGGGCATCTTGGCCAGCATGCTGCCCTTGCCGTGCACGACCTCGTCGTGCGAGATGGGCAGCATGAAGTTCTCGCTGAACGCGTAGATCAGGCCGAAGGTCATCTTGTCGTGATGCCAGCGGCGGTTGATCGGGTCCTCGGCCATGTAGCGCAAGGTGTCGTTCATCCAGCCCATGTTCCACTTGTAGTGAAACCCCAGGCCGCCGGTGTAGGTGGGCGCGGAGACGCCGGGGAAGCTGGTGCTTTCCTCGGCCACCGTGATGGCGCCTTCGATCTCGCCGACATGCTCGTTCATCTCGCGCAGCAGCGAGATGGCCTCCAAGTTCTCGCGGCCGCCGCGGATGTTCGGAATCCATTCGCCCGCGGGCCGTGAGTAGTCGCGGTAGAGCATGCTCGCCACGGCGTCCACGCGCAGGCCGTCCACGCCCCAGCGCTCGATCCAGTAGAGCGCGCTGCCGATCAGGAACTCGCGCACTTCGGTGCGGGCGAAGTTGTAGATCAGCGTGTTCCAGTCCCGGTGGAAGCCTTCCTTGGGGTCGGCGTATTCGTAGAGGCGCGTGCCGTCGAACTCGGCCAGGCCGTGGGCATCGGTTGGGAAATGCGCCGGCACCCAGTCCAGCAGCAGGCCCAGGCCGGCGTCGTGGCAAGCCTTCACGAAGCGCGCAAAGCCCTCGGGCGGGCCGAAGCGCGCGCTGGGTGCGTACAGGCCCAGCGTCTGGTAGCCCCAGGAGCCGTCGAACGGATGCTCGCTGATGGGCATCAGCTGCACATGCGTGAAGCCCATGTCGGCCACGTAGGCGGGCAGGTGCTCGGCCAGCTCGTCCCAGGTTGGGAAGTCGCCGGCCACGCCGCGGCGCCACGACGCCGCATGCACCTCGTAGACGCTGATGGCCGACTCGCGCCGGTTGGCGCGCTCGCGCTGGCGCGGCAGCGGGGTCGGCTCCGGCAAGGGCGCCACGACGCTGGCCGTATCGGGACGCAATTGCGCACGGCGCGCGTAGGGGTCGGCCTTCAGCGGCAGCAGCGTGCCGTTGCCCGACACGATCTCGAACTTGTAGAGGTCGCCCTCGGCCGCATGCGGCACGAAGATCTCCCACACGCCGGCCTCGTGGCGCAGCCGCATCGGGTGACGGCGACCGTCCCAGTTGTTGAAGTTGCCCACGACGCTGACGCGCCGCGCATTGGGCGCCCAGGTCGCAAAGCGCACGCCGGCCACATCGCCGTGCTGCACGAGGTGCGCGCCCAGGCTCAGCCAGGGCCGGAAGTTGCTGCCCGCGGCAAAGGCCTTCAGCTCGGCATCGCCCAGTTGCGGGTAGAAGGCATAGGGGTCGGCATAGACGCCCTCACCTCCGTCATCCCAGCGCACCGCCAGCCGGTAGTCGAAACGATGCTTGCGACGCGGCACCTGCGCTTCGAAGAAGCCCGGGCGACGCTGCTCCAGCTCGACCAGGCGCTTGTCGCTGCCGGCATCCAGCAGCGCAACCTGGGCAGCACCCGGCAGCAGCACGCGCACCCACTGCCGCCCCTTGTCGTCTGCATGCAGGCCCAGCCGCGAGAAGGGATCGGCGTGGCGGCCTGCCAGCAGGGCGTCGAGGTCGGCGTCGGTGAGCATCGTCAGGTATTGAGACTCTTTACTGACCAGACACGGTCCACGTACTCGGCGATCGTGCGATCGGACGAGAACGGGCCCATGCCGGCGATGTTGCGCAGGGCGCGTTCAGCCCAGGCGGCGCGGTCGGCGAACAGCTGGTCGACCTTGGCCTGGGTGGCCACGTAATCGGCGAAATCGGCCATCAGCAGGTAGACGTCGCGGCCCAGCAGGCTGTCGACGAGGCTGCGGTAACGCTCGGTGTCGCCATTGCTGAAGACACCGGCGGAGATGGCGTCGATGACGCGCTTGAGCTGGCGATTCTCTTCGACGTAGAGCTTGGGGTCGTAACCCAACTGCTTGATCTTGGCGACCGCATCGGCGCGCAGGCCGAAGACGAACATGTTCTCCACGCCCATGGCCTCGGCCATCTCGATGTTGGCACCGTCCCAGGTGCCGATGGTCAGCGCACCGTTCATGCCGAACTTCATGTTGCCGGTGCCCGAGGCCTCGGTGCCGGCCGTCGAGATCTGCTCCGACAGGTCGGCCGCCGGGATGATGCTCTCGGCCAGCGTGACGCTGTAGTTGGGCAGGAACACGAGCTTGAGCTTGTCGCCCACGCGCGGGTCGCTGTTGACGACGCGGGCCACGTCGTGCGCCAGGCGCACGATGCTCTTGGCCATCTGGTAGGCCGAGGCCGCCTTGCCAGCAATGACGACCGTGCGCGGCACCCAGCCCGCGTCGGGGTTGTCGCGGATGGCCTGGTAGCGGCTGACGACGTGCAGCAGGTTCAGCAGCTGGCGCTTGTACTCGTGGATGCGCTTGATCTGGATGTCGAACAGGCTGTCGACGTTGACCGCGATGCCCAGCTCGCGCCGGATCACGGCGGCCAGGCGCTCCTTGTTGGCGCGCTTGACGGCCAGGAACTCCTCGCCCAGTTCGCGGTTGGCGGCCAGCGGCGCCAACTCACCCAGCTCAGCCAGGTTCTTGCGCCAGCCATCGCCGATGCGGCTGTCCAGCAGCGCCGACAGCGCCGGGTTGGCCTGCTGCAGCCAGCGCCGCGGCGTGACGCCGTTGGTGACGTTGTGGAAGCGCTCGGGCCAGATGCGGGCGTAGTCGGCAAAGATGGTCTGCACCATCAGCTCCGAGTGCAGCGCGGCGACGCCGTTGACGCGGTGCGACGCGACCAGCGCGAGGGACGCCATGCGCACGCGGCGCTCGCTGCCATGGTGCCCTTCGTCGATGAGGGAGACGCGCGCGGCCAGCGCGTCGTCACCGGGGAAGCGCTGCTGCAACTCGGCCAGAAAGCGGTGGTTGATCTCGTAGATGATTTCGAGGTGGCGCGGCAGCAGGTGCTCGAACATGCGCACCGGCCAGGTCTCCAGCGCCTCGGGCATCAGCGTGTGGTTGGTGTAGGCCACCGCTTGGCAGCAGATCTTCCAGGCCTCGTCCCAGCCCAGGCCGTGCTCGTCCAGCAACAGGCGCATCAGCTCGGCGGGCGCCAGCGCCGGGTGCGTGTCGTTGAGGTGGATGGCGTTGGTCTTGCCGAGGTTGTGCAGCGAGCCGAATTCGCGCAGATGGCGGGCCACCAGGTCCTGCAGCGACGCACTGACGAGGAAGGCCTCCTGCTTCAGCCGCAGCTCACGGCCGGCCTCGGTGGAGTCGTCTGGGTACAGCACCCAGTTGATGGAATCGGCCAGCACCTGGTGGCGCGCGGCGCGGGTGTAGTCGCCTTCGCAGAAGGGCTTGAACGCAATGGGCGCGGCCGTGGCCTGCCACTGGCGCAGTGTGGAGACACGCTGGCTGTAGTGGGCCGGCACGACGAAGTCGAAGGCCTCGGCCTCGATGCTTTCGGCCGGCTGCCAGCGGCGCACGCCGGTCGCGTCCACCTCGACGCGACCACCGAAGCCGACGTGGTAGCGCAGGTCGTGGCGCGGCAGCTCCCAGTCGGGCGCATGGCGCGTCCAGTCGTCGGGCTGCTCCAGCTGGCGGCCCTGGCTGATGACTTGGGCGAAGGTGCCGTAGCGGTAGCGCAGGCCGTAGCCGAAGGACGGCAGTTCCAGCTCGGCGAACGAGTCGAGGAAGCAGGCGGCCAGACGGCCCAGCCCCCCGTTGCCCAGTGCCGCGTCGGGTTCGCGCTCCAGCACATCGCCCAGGGCCAGGCCGTGCTCGGCCAGCTTGGCCTCCAGCGGCGCGGTCAGCTTCAGCGCGGCCAGCGCGTTGGACAGCGCACGGCCCATCAGGAATTCCATCGACAGGTAGTGCACGCGGCGCACCGGCGCCTTCTCGCCGCGCTGGGCATCATCGGCCTGCGTCTTGGCCCAGCGGCGCGCCAGCGTCTCGCGGCAGGCAATGGCCGCGGCATGCAGCGCGGCCTGCGGCGTCGCGCCGTGGCTGGACTGGGAGA
This sequence comes from Roseateles sp., assembly GCA_036401055.1. Classification (GTDB taxonomy): domain Bacteria; phylum Pseudomonadota; class Gammaproteobacteria; order Burkholderiales; family Burkholderiaceae_C; genus Pelomonas. Next base: position 15,348 of record DASWWC010000034.1, on the reverse strand, counting down.
TCTCGCGCTCATACGCGGCCTCGAAGGCGGCGCGCAGGGCCTTGTCTTCAGGAGTGAGGGCAGACGGCTTCATCGCTGTGGGGCTCTTGGACCCAGGCTTGCGTTGAGCGGTCAGCGCGGAGCTGGGACGGGTGGGGGTGTTCATCAATGCCGACCCTCGGGGCACGAGGGCAAGAATGCTACCGGAGGGCAGCGCTGAACGAAGTATCGACCACCTTTGACGAATTGTGTAGTTTGACTACATCGGGATAACCCGAATCAATCATCAAATCATTGATTCATAACGATTTCATGAAGAACTCTGCGGGTGAACTCTGTTGTTGTCCGGCGCTCGTGCAATGTATATTGTCTACAACGACTGTCGAAAGATGAAAATTTCGACATCAAAACGAGACAAGCCCGGCCACCCAATCCGGGTCACAGAAAGGTTTGAAGTGGCAGACGTTCGACTGACCGGCGTGGAGAAGGCCTACGGCGACATCCGCATCCTTCACGGCATCGATCTGGAGATCCGCGACGGCGAGTTCATGGTCTTCGTCGGCCCGTCCGGCTGCGGCAAGAGCACGCTGCTGCGCTCCATCGCCGGGCTGGAGGAGATCACCGGCGGCGAACTGACGATCGGCGGCCGTGTGGTCAACGACGTGCCGCCCGCCGAACGCGGCATCGCGATGGTGTTCCAGTCCTATGCGCTGTACCCGCACATGAACCTGTTCGACAACATGGCGTTCGGGTTGAAGCTGGCCAAGGTGCCCAAGGCAGAGATCGAGACCGCCGTGCGCAACGCGGCCAAGATCCTGCACATCGAGCATCTGCTGGACCGTAGACCTAAGGACCTGTCCGGCGGCCAGCGCCAGCGCGTCGCTATCGGTCGCGCCATCGTGCGCAAGCCCGAGGTCTTCCTGTTCGACGAGCCGCTGTCCAACCTCGACGCCGCGCTGCGCGTGCGCATGCGCTACGAGTTCTCCAAGCTGCACGAGGACTTGAAGACCACGATGATCTATGTGACCCACGACCAGGTGGAGGCCATGACGCTGGCCGACCGCATCGTCGTGCTGTCGGCCGGCAGGGTCGAGCAGGTCGGGTCACCGCTGGAGCTGTACGAGCATCCCTGCAACCTGTTTGTGGCCGGCTTCATCGGCAGCCCGAAGATGAACTTCATCGCGGGCGAGATCGTCGCCGTCGACGCGACCCACGTGGACGTGAAGCTCGCCGCCAACGACGTCGTGCTGCGCGCACTGGTGGATGGCGGCCCGGCCAAGGTCGGCAACAAGGTCACGCTGGGCGTGCGGCCCGAGCACATCCGCCGCGGCGGCTCAGGCAACCTGCTGCAAAGCACGGTGGCTTTCGTCGAGTCCCTTGGCGGCCTGACCTTCGCCTACTGCCCCTACCCCGGCCAGGAAGAACCGCTGACCTGCCAGTTCGAGGGCCGCAACGGCAGCGACCGGCTGCGCAGCGGCCAGGCGCTGGATCTTCACCTGCCGGCCGAGGCGCTCTACGTCTTCGACGCCGACGGACGCGCGCTGCGCCGCCTGGCTGCACCGGACCTGTGCTCATGAAGTGGCTGCCTCTCATCGCAGCGCTGGCCGCCGCCCCCGCGCTCGCCGAAGCGCCCAAGCTGCTTGTCTGGATCAACGGCGACAAGGCCTACAACGGCCTGCAGAAAGTGGGCGACGCTTTTGAGAAAGCCTCGGGCGTCAAGGTCGTCGTGGAGCACCCGGTAGACCCCACCGACAAGTTCCAGCAGGCCGCCGGCGCCGGCAAGGGGCCGGACATCTTCTGCTGGCCGCACGACCGCGTCGGCGAGTGGGCCAAGGCGGGGCTGCTGACGCCGCTGCGCCCATCGGCCCAGTTGAAGGCCGAGTCCGAAGAGAGCGCCTGGGCCGCACTGAGCTACCGCGGCCGCATCTGGGGCTATCCCATCGCCATCGAAACCACTGGCCTGATCTACAACAAGGCGCTGGTGAAGACGCCGCCGCAGACCTGGGACGAGGTCATCGCCCTGGACAAGCAGCTGCGGCCCCAAGGCAAGCACGCCATCCTGTGGCACTACAACAAGAGCTTCTTCAGCTGGCCCCTGATGGCCGGCGCGGGCGGCGTCATCTTCGGCCGTGACGCGCAGGGTGACTTCGATGCCACCAAGGTGGACGTCAACAACGAAGGCGCCCTGGCCGGCGGCAGGCTGATGGAGCGCCTCATCAAGGATGGCCACATGCCCAAGGGCGCGAACTACGCCGAGATGGAGTCGGCCTTTGCCCGCGGCGAGGTGGCCATGATGATCTCGGGGCCCTGGGCCTGGGACAACGCCCGCAAGGCCAAGATCGACTTCGGCGTGGCCGGCATCCCGGCCGTCGTGCCCGGCAAGCCCAGCAAGAGCTTCGTCGGCGTGCTGGGCTGCATGATCTCCGCGCCCAGCAGGAACAAGGACCTGGCCAAGGAGTTCATCGAGAACCACCTGATGCGCCCCGAGGCGCTGAAGGTGCTGGATGCCGACGTGCCCATCGGCGTGCCGGCCAACAAGGCCTTCTATGCGGAGCTGTCGGTCAACCCGCTGATCGCGGCCAGCATGACCAACGCACGCAACGGCGCGCCCATTCCCAACATCCCCGAGGTGGGCCGCTTCTGGACCGCGATGGACGCGGCGCTGGAGGCCATCACCAACGGACTGCAATCACCGAAGGACGCGCTGGACGGCGCCGCCGCACGGATGCTGCTGAACAAATGAACGCCCTCTCTTCTTCCCTGGGCCAGGGCGCCTACTCGACGCTGCCGCCCACCTTTGCCGAAAGGCTGGGCCGGGCGCTGTACTGGCCCGCCGTCGTCGCCCTCATCGTCGGCGCGCTGTACCTCGTCTTCGCCGTCTACATGACCGGCCAGGCCGGCTGGGCCACCGGCCTGCTGGTGCTGCTGACGGCCGGTTTCTACGTGTACCTGAGCCGCGACGGCTTTGCGTGGCGCTACCTGTTCCCCGGCATCGCCGGCATGCTGATCTTCATCGCCTTCCCGCTGGTCTACACGGCGCAGATCGGCTTCACCAACTACTCCAGCACCCACCTGCTCAGCGAGAGCCGCGTGCGCGAGTACCTGCTGGATCAGCACGACGCAGTGGAGGCGCAGGTGCTGGGCTACAGCCTGCATGCCGATGGCGCGGAGTTCCGGGTGGCGCTGCAGGCTGACGGCGAGACCACGCCGCGCTGGGTGTCGCCGCCGCTGGCGCTGCGCGCCGGCAAGGACCTGCGCGTGGATCTCGCCGCGCCCACGGCCGGCGCCACGCTGACCGCCGCCCTGCCCCTGCCCGAACTGGTCAAGCACCGCGACGCGCTCGCCAGGCTGGTGCTGGTGCAGCCCGACAAGACCGCCCTGCACTACCTCGGCCTGCGCGAGTTCGGCCCCGTCAAGCCGCAATGGACCGCCAATGCGGACGGCAGCCTGACGCGCACCGCCGACGGCGTCGTCTTCAAGCCCAACCGCGACACCGGCTTCTTCGAGTCTGCCAGCGGTGAGGTGCTCCAGCCCGGCTTCAAGGCCTTCATCGGCGGCGCCAACTACAGCCGCATGCTGTTCGACGCCGAGTTCCGTGGCCCCTTCCTGTCCATCTTCACGTGGACGGTCGTGTTCTCGGCGCTGACGGTGTTCTTCGCCACGGCCATCGGCATGCTGTTCGCGGTGATGCTGAACTGGGAGGGCATGAAGTTCCGCACCACCTACCGCACGCTGCTGTTCCTGCCGTATGCGGTGCCGGGCTTCATCTCCATCCTCGTGTTCAAGGGCCTGTTCAACCAGAACTTCGGCGAGATCAACGCCATCCTGGATGCGCTGTTCGGCGTCAAACCCGCCTGGTTTGCCGACCCGACGCTGGCCAAGACCATGCTGGTCATCGTCAACGTCTGGCTGGGCTACCCCTACGTGATGATCCTGTGCTCCGGGCTGCTGAAGGCCATCCCCGCGGACTTGTACGAAGCCTCGGCGCTGGCCGGCGCGTCACCCGCGACCAACTTCTTCAAGATCACCGCGCCACTGATCATCAAGCCGCTGGCGCCGCTGCTGGTGAGCGCCTTCGCGTTCAACTTCAACAACTTCGTGTTGATCGCGCTGCTGACCGACGGCCGGCCGGACTTCCTGTCCACCAAGCTGCCGGCGGGCCAGACCGACATCCTCGTCAGCTACACCTACCGCATCGCCTTCCGCGACTCGGGCTCCGACTTCGGCCTGGCGGCGGCGATCTCGACGCTGATCTTCTTCCTGGTGGCGGCGTTGTCGTTGATCAACCTGCGCTTGTCCGCGAAGGCGCAGAAATGAGGACTACCGCTTGCTCCGGTGGGGCCGAATCAGGCCGGGTGGGCGGTCTGCTCCGTGTCCCTTCTTTGCCGGCCCTGAACGGGCGGCAAATTCATCCCTTTACCTGCGCAGCCCGCCCACCCGGCCCGATCCGGCTGGCGGCGTTGTTTTCCGCGAGCAAAACCGGTCGTGCCAGTTGGCGAGTGCGGTGGCCGAGGGACGCAGGTGAAGGAGGAGCCCGCGCAGCGGGCGGGGGACACGGAGTCCCTCGGTCGCCGTGCTCGCCAACCCACACCGATCCGGAGTATTGAAATGGCCATCGTCCTCGGCAAACAAGCCCACTGGCGCACGGTCGCCGCGCATGCGGTGATGTGGGTCTTCATCGCCGTCACCCTCTTCCCGCTGCTGGCCGTGGTGTCCATCTCGCTGCGCCCCGGCAACTTCGCCACCGGCAGCCTGATCCCCACCGAGATCAGCCTGGAGCACTGGAAGCTCGCCTTGGGCATCCCCTACCAGGCCGCCGACGGCAGCCTGGTGCAGCCGCCCTTCCCGGTGCTGACCTGGCTGTGGAACTCCATCAAGATCGCCACCGCCTCGGCCTTCCTCATCGTCGCCATCTCGACGACCGCCGCCTACGCCTTCGCGCGGCTGAAGTTCAGCTTCAGCAAGCCGGTGCTGAACGGCATGCTGCTGCTGCAGATGTTCCCGCCCGTGCTGGCGCTGGTGGCCATCTTCGCCATCTTCGAAACCATCGGCACCTATGTGCCGGCGCTGGGCGTCGAGACGCATGCGGGCCTGGTGCTGGCCTACCTCGGCGGCATCGCCACGCATGTGTGGACCATCAAGGGCTACTTCGAGACCATCCCGGTCGAGATCGAGGAGAACGCCAAGGTCGACGGCGCCACGCACTGGCAGGCCTTTTCGCGCGTGCTGCTGCCCATGGCCGTGCCCATCCTGATGGTGGTCTTCGTGCTGGCCTTCATCGGCACCATCATCGAGTACCCGGTCGCAAGCATCCTGCTGCGTGAAGAGAGCAACCTCACGCTCGCCGTCGGCTCCAAGTACTTCCTGCACGACCAGCGCTTCCTGTGGGGTGACTTCGCCGCCGCGGCCGTGCTGTCCGGGCTGCCGATCACGGCGGTCTTCCTGCTCGCACAGCGCTGGATCGTGTCCGGCCTCACTGCCGGCGGCGTCAAGGGCTAATCCAATGATCAAGGTGACCGCGCTGCTTGCAGCGCTGCTTTCGCTCGCATCCACGGCACACGCGGCATGCACGAAGCCCCCGCTGGGCGACGCGACGCTGTACCTGCGCGGCGTCCTCAACAACTGGGCCGCGCAGGATGAGCAGGCTTTCGAGTACCGCTGCGACGCCTACTTCCTGAACATCAGAGCGCAGGGCACGCAGGAGTTCAAGCTGGCCGACGAGGACTGGAGCGCCGCCCTCACCTTCGGCGGCGGCACCGACGGCCAGCCCAGCCGCGCCGGCAACGGCAACATCAAGCGCACCTTCAACGGCGAGCACACGCTGAAGCTGAGCTTCGCCGCCGATGGCAGCGCTCGGCTCGACGTCGGCCCCAAGAGCTTCACGCCCACGCCGCCCCAGCCCATCACCGACCAGGCCGCACTGACCACACGCTTCGACTCGCGCGACACGCAGTTCAAGGCGCCGTTCGGCGCGCAGCCGGCCGGCAGCGAGTTCAGCTTCACCATCGCCAATGACGTGCCCGGCCTCAAGCGCGCCACGCTGGTGATCGAGCGCCGCCAGATGACCGGCAACCAGGAGCAACTCGCCTACGAGCCCATCGCCCGCATCGCGATGACGCCAAGGCCCCACGGCCAGGGCAGCGGCTTCACGGCCCGCCACACCTTCCCGGCCACGGGCATCTACGGCTACTGGTTCGAGATCGAGACCGACCAGGGCGTCTACGCGCTGCAGAACAACAAGGACAGCATCTACTGGACGCGCGAGAAAGGCTCCATGGGCCCCGCCACCGTCGAACGCCTGCCCAGCAACCTGAACCGCGTGCGCCGCTACCGCCAGACCATTCACGCGCCCGATTTCCAGGTGCCGGCCTGGGCGAAGGACCTCGTCTACTACTACGTCTTCCCCGAGCGCTTCCGCAACGGCGACGCCGCCAACGACCCGCACCCCGGCGGCGGACGAGCACAGGACCGCTACCAGGACCGCGACGTCGAGCGCCATGCGACCTGGAACGAGAAGCCCTTCAAACCGGGCACGGGCGACGGCTCCGACACGCTGTTCAACAACGACTTCTTCGGCGGCGACCTGCAAGGCTTGATCGACAAGCTGGACTACATCCAGAGCCTGGGTGCCAACGCGCTGTACCTGACGCCCGTGTTCCGCGCGCCCAGCAACCACAAGTACGACGCGGCCGACTACAGGCAGATCGACCCCGCCTTCGGCACGAATGCCGACTTCGAGCGCCTGTGCGCCGAGGCGGCGAAACGGGGCATCCGCGTCATCCCCGACACCTCGCTGAACCATGTCGGCGCGGACTCGCCCTACTTCAACCGCTTCAACAACTTCCCCGCAGGCGGTGCCTTCGACGGCGGCAAGATCAACCCGGCGTCGCCCTACGCGAAATGGTTCAAGTTCAAGCCCGACGAGACCGATCCGAACAAGCAGTTCCAGGGCTGGGTGGGTGTGACCGACCTGCCCGAGCTGGACAAGAACGAGCCCTCCTGGCGCGCCTACGCCTACCGCGACGCCGACTCGGTGACGGCCTACTGGCTGGACCGCGGCGCCGCCGGCTGGCGCATGGACGTGGTGCCCTGGGTGCCCGACGACTTCTGGCGTGAGTGGCGCACCGCCGTGAAGACGAAGAAGCCCGACGCGCTGACGGTGGCCGAGACCTGGTTCGATGCCAGCAAGTACTTCCTCGGCGACATGTTCGACAGCACGATGAACTACATCTTCCGCAACGCGGTGCTGGACTACGCGGCCGGCAAGTCGGCGAAGCAGATGGCCGCCAACCTGGAGCTGCTGCGCGAGGCCTACCCGCCGCAGGCCTTCTCGGCGCTGATGAACCTGCTGTCCACGCACGACCAGCCGCGCGCGCTGCACCACTTCGGCGAAGACCAGGATCTGGCGCTGGCCAAGCAGCGCCTGCGCCTGGCCGTGTTCTTCCAGATGACCTACCCCGGCTCGCCCACCATCTACTACGGCGACGAGGTGGGTGTCGGCGGCGGCGACGACCCGTTCAACCGCGCGCCCTACCCCTGGGCCGACGAAGGCGGCAAGCCCGACGCGTCTTTGCTGGCCGAGTTCAGGCGCCTCGTGAAGCTGCGCCGCGAGCTGCCGGTGCTGCGCCACGGCACGCTGCTGGCGCCGCTGCACGCCGACGACCAGGTGCTGGTGCTGGCGCGACAGGACGGCGGCGCCTGGGCCGTGACCGCCACCAACAACGCCCTGCAGCCACGCACGGTGACCATCACGCTGCCGGCCGCGCTGGCCGCCACGGCGCGGCTCAAGAACCCGCTCGACGGCTCGACCGCCCGCCCCAAGGCCGGCCGGCTGACGATGACGCTGAAGCCGCTGTCCGGCCTCGTGCTGACGAACCACTGACCCTCAACCCTCCCGGCCCTGCCGGCCTGCAGGTGTCTGGACGGGGTTCGGACGCCATGCACCTCCAGCACCGACGCAGCGCGAGGCTGGCCCCCGGGCACCGCGCGCGAAAGGGCTTGGCGCAGTCTGAAGCATGATTGAGGCTGTTGCCCTCAATCTCGACGTTCGTGCGCCGCCGCCCCCTTCTCACCCTGCCGCTGCTGCTGGCCGCCCGCCCGCTGGCGGCGCAAACGCTGCAATCCGTGCGGCTGCCGCGCCACGTCAGCATGCCCGACCCGCAGCTGCCCTACCTGCGCCGCCTGCTGGAGCTGGCGCTGAACCGCGATGGCACGCGGGTGGACATCCGCCTGACCGACCTGGAGATGACCCAGGGCCGCACGCTGGTGGAACTGGCCACGGGCCAGGGACCCGTGGACCTGATGTGGACCATGACCGACCGCCAGCGCGAGGCCTCGGGCCTGCTGCCGGTGCGCATCCCCATCGACCGCGGGCTGCTGGGCTGGCGGCTGCTGCTGGTGCGCCGCAGCGAGCTGGCGCAATGGCAGCGCGTGCAAAGCCTGGCCGACCTGCGCGACCGCCTCGCCGGCCAGGGCCACGACTGGCCGGACACCACCATCCTGCGCGCCAACGGCCTGCAGGTGGGCACCAGCAGCGTCTACGAGGCCTTGTTCCGCATGCTGGCCGCCGGCCGCGTGGACTACTTCCCACGCTCCATCCTGGAGATCGACGCCGAGATGGCCGGCGGCCGCCATCCGCAGCTGGCCATCGTGCCGGAGCTGATGCTGCACTACCCGGCCGCGGCCTACTTGTTCGTCAGCCCGAGCCGGCCCGAGCTGGCCGCCCAGCTGAAGGCCGGCCTGGAGGCGGCGGTGGCGGACGGCAGCTTCCAGCGCCTGCACCGCGAGCAATACGGCGCGGTGCTGAAGGCCCATCCGGTGGTGCCGGAGCGCGTGCTGCGGCTGAACAACCCGCTGCTTCCCGCCGAAACACCGCTGCAGCGCCGCGAGCTGTGGCTGCAGCCGGGAGAACCGGCCTAGAAGCAACACAGGCTGCGGCGTCAGCTCATGCGCAGCAAGCGGGCCGCTTCTTCCAGGCGCGCATCCTCGATCTCGCGCAGCACGCCGCGCAGGTCCACCTCGCCCGTCTTGTGTTCGTAGCGGCCGGTCAAGGCCATGCCGGGCGCCAGCAGCCCGGCCGCGTACAGCGCCCAGATTTCGGGGCCGTAGCGCGTGGTCAGCAGGGCTGGTGCGTACTGGCCGAAGAAGTTGCGAAGGTTGTCCACGTCCCGCATCAACATGCGCGGCGCATGGTTGTTGCCTGCGGCGTCCACGGCTTGCGGCAGGTCGATGATCACGGGGCCATCGGCCGCGAGCAGCACGTTGAACTCCGACAGATCGCCGTGGATGACACCGACGCACAACATGCGCACCACCTCGTCGATCAACGTGGCGTGGTGCCTCAGGGCATCGGCCTCGCTGAACGCCAGGTCGTTGAGCCGAGGCGCCGCGTCGCCGTGTTCGTCGGCCACCAGCTCCATCAGCAGCACGCCTTCGTGGAAGTTGTCGGGCCGGGGCACACGCACACCGGCGGCGGCCAGGCGGTACAGCGCATCCACCTCGGCGCTCTGCCAAGCGGCTTCCTGCTGCTGGCGGCCGTAGGCGGTGCGCTTGGCCATCGCGCGGCCCTGCCGGCTGTTGCGCACCTTGCGGTTCTCGGTGTAGTCCACGGCCTGACGAAAGCCCCGCTTGTTGGCCTCCTTGTAGACCTTGGCGGCGCAGGTATCGTCGCCGCAGCGCACGACGTAGACATCGGCCTCCTTGCCGCTCTTGAGCTGCCTCACGACGGTGTCGATCAGGCCTTCGTCCATCAGTGCCTGCAGGCGAGCGGGTGCTTTCATCCTTGGATTCTCAGGCCTGCCTGGCCGCGCAGTGCTCGGCGATGTAGGCAGCGTGGTCAGGCATGAAGGCCACGCACTTGGCGATGACCTCGCGCACGCCTTCGAGGTACTCGTGCGTCGCCTGCTCATCCTGCAGTTCGGCCAGCGGGTGGTGGCGCTGCGGCACGAGGTTCTGGCCCTCCATGACCTGGATCCAGCCCACCTCGGCGAACAGCTCGTTGTCGCGCCGCACGACGCGGCCGTGGCTGCGGTACAGGTCCAGCTTCTCCTGCAGGCTGTCCGGCACGCTCATGTGGGCGCAGTCCTGCCAGAACGCCGAGTCGGTACGCTGGTTCAGGTGGTAGTGCAGGATGACGAAGTCGCGGATGCGCTCCCAGTGGAAGCGGCTGTGGCGGTTGAACTCGGCGATGTCGTTGGCGCTGAAGCCGCGGTCGGGGAAGTAGTCGATCAGCTGCTGGATGGCCTGCTGGATCAGGTGGATGGACGTGGACTCCAGCGGCTCCAGGAAGCCGCCGGCCAGGCCGATGGCGATGACGTTCTGGCTCCAGGCCTGGCGGCGCATGCCGGTCTTGAAGCGGATCGGCCGCGGGTCGGCCAGCGGCTTGCCGTCGAGGTTGGCAAGCAGGGTCGCCGCTGCCTCGTCGTCGCTGACGTGGGCGCTGCTGTAGACATGGCCGTTACCGATGCGGTGCTGCAGCGGGATGCGCCATTGCCAGCCGGCGCGGTGGGCGGTGGAGCGGGTGTAGGGGGTCAGCGGCGCGACCGATTCACAAGGCACGGCCAGCGCGCGGTCGCAGGGCAGCCAGTGCGTCCAGTCCTCGAAACCGGTCTGCAGCGTCTGCTCGATGAGCAGGCCGCGAAAGCCCGAGCAGTCGATGAACAGGTCGCCGGCGATGCGCTCGCCGCTTTCCAGCACGACCGCGTCCACATGGCCCGCGTGGGCGCCCTCGCCGCGGCGCGTGGCATGGGTGAGCTTGCCCTCGGTGCGCTGCACGCCGCGCTGCTCGGCCAGGCCGCGCAGGTAACGCGCGTACAGGCTGGCGTCGAAGTGGTAGGCGTAGGCGATGTCGGCCAGCGGCGAGTTGCCGAGGTCGGGGCGCGGCGGCATGAACTTGTTGGCCTTGGAGGCCATGCGCGTGATGCAGTAGTTCTCCAGCGGCTGCGCGCGGCCCAGTGCGCGCAGGCGGTGCCAGTACTGCTCGAACTGCACGGTCCACAGGTCCTGGCCCAGCTTGCCGAAGCCGTGCATGTAGCGGTCGCCCTGGCGGCCCCAGTTGACGAACTCGATGCCCAGCTTGAACGTGCCCTGCGTCTGGCGCATGAACTCGTTCTCGTCGATGCCCACCACGCGATTGAAGCGCTGGATCATCGGGATGGTGGCCTCGCCGACGCCGACGGCGCCGATCTCGTCGGACTCGACGACGCGGATGCGGTAGCGCCCGCGCAGCACGGTGGACAACGCGGCGGCGGTCATCCAGCCGGCCGTGCCGCCGCCGACGATGACGATGTCTTGGATCAGGGACATGGAAGCAGACGGTAGCTTGCGGTCGCGCCATGTTGGCACGCACGCTCGATGTGAAAAGCCCTTGCCGGATCGCTCCGGCAAGGGCTGTCAGGTCGACATCAGGGTGCCGGTCAGAACTTGTAGTTCACGCCCAGCAGGTAGGTCTTGCCGTAGCGCGTGTACTGCTTGGTCTGCGTCAGGTCGTTGTTGTAGTACTCGACGTAGGGCTCGTTGCCCACGTTGTTGACCTGGAACAGCACCGACAGACCCTTGGCCATGCCGCTCTGGAACTCGTAGCCGAGCTGCAGGTCGGTGACCTTTTCCTTCTTCACGTACTCGTAGGTGCGGTCGGCGCCGAAGCCCGTCACCTCACCCATGAAGCCGTCGCGGATGCGCGTGCTGACACGGGCCGAGAAGCCGTGCTTCTCGTAGTAGGCCGTCAGGTTGTAGGTGTTGGGCGACAGGCCCGGCAGCGGGCGCGAGTCGCCGGGACCGAACGGGGCAATCTTGCTGTCCACGTAGGCGTAGCTGGCCTGCACACCGAAGCCGTCCAGCACGTTGGCCACCATGCTCAGCGGCAGCGACACCGCCAGCTCCACGCCCTGCAGCGAGCCGCCCGTGCCGTTGGCCTGGGTGGAGTACTCGCCGATGTTGGACGACGGCGTCAGGTTGCCCGGGGGCACCAGCGTGCCGAAGCGGTCCTTGAAGTTGATGTTCAGCTTCTGGCTGTAGATGTAGGTCTTCAGGTCCTTGTAGTACGCGGCGACGGACACATAGCCCTTGTTGCCGAAGTAGTACTCGTAGGACAGGTCGACCGCATCGGCCTTCCAGGGCTTCAGCTCGGGGTTGCCGCCGTCGCCGGTCCACATGCCGAGGTTGCCGTCGGCGTTCACGCGGGTGTTGTCCACGCTGTAGGCCTGCGTGGCGCGCAGGTCGTCCATGCGCGGGCGGGTGATCTGGCGGGCCAGGCCGAAGCGCAGGTTCTGGTTGCCCGCGACGGCCCACGTCAGGTTCAGGCTGGGCAGCCAGTCGGTGTAGCTGGTGCCACGCGTGACCGGGCTCTTGGCCAGGCTGGCGGCCTGCACGCTGAAGGCCGTCGAGCTCTGCTTGGCGTTGATGCCCTGCACGCCCAGGTTGCCGCGCAGCGGCAGGCCCAGCAGCTCGGTGTCGATGTCGGCCTTGGCGAAGACGGTGGTGATGTCTTCCTTGACCGACCAGTCCTTGTTGATGATGTCCTTGTGGACGTTGCCGCGCAGGTTGTAGAACTGCGCCGCGGCGGCGCGGGCGTCGTAGGAGATGAAGTTGCCCAGGCCCACGAAGCCGAGGCTGTTCGGCTCCGACAGCATGCTGGCCGGGATGGTGGTTGGCGAGGCCTTCAGGTCCATGAACCATTCGGGCACGACACGCGACTTCTCACGCTGCGTGAAGTTCAGCCCCAGCTCGCCACCGGTGAAGAAGGCGAACTCCTGGTTGACGCGGGCCGCCAGGCGGGCCGACTTGATCTCGTCCTCGACCTTAGGCTTCTTGATGTAGCCGCCCTGGCCCCAGCCGCCGGAGTCCACCAGCTTGATCAGCGACGGATCGGCGTAGTTCAGGCTGCCGGTGATGCTGGGCAGGCCGCCGCCCACGGGCATGACGACCTTGAAGGTGTCCAGCGCCCCCGAGCCGCCAGGGCCGGTGCCGGCGTACAGCTCCATGATGGACTCTTCGCGGTCGGCCTTGGACCAGCTGACGTCGCCCGTCAGCGTCAGCGCGGGGCTGACGATCAGCTTGCTGTTCCAGCCGAGGGCGGTGATCTTGTCCTCGCGGTCGTTGACGTCGTGGCGCAGCACGGGCTTCACGCCGACGTAGTCACCCTTGGTCAGCACGCCGCCGGTGATGGTGTTGCCGTTGGTCTTGCCGCCTTCGACGACCGGGTTGTTCAGGCCTTGGGCGCCCCAGGCCAGACCGGCCTCGAAGCCACGCTGCAACGCGTTGCGTTCATAGGTCGAGTGGTAGACGTCCACCAGCGTCTCGAACTCCTTGGACGGCTTCCACTGCAGCACACCCATCAGGCCGTTGCGCTCCTGCGAGGCCGACTCGTTGCGCAGCTGCACACCGCCCGGCACGCGCACGTCGACGTAGTTGGTGCCGTTGAACGTGCCCGTGAAGCTGGGGTAGCCCCAGCTGCGGTAGTAGTTGTTCTGGTTGGGCGAATCCAGGCGCGCATAGCCCAGCGCGACGCCCACGGTGCGGTCGGCGAACTGGTCGATGTATGAGAAGCTGAAGCGGCTGCCCTTGTCGCCGGCAGCGCCGGGGTTCACGCGGCCCAGCGAGTTCTTCTCGCCGCGCAGGTTGACGGCCATGGTGCGACCGGCGAAATTCAGCGGGCGCACGGTCTGCAGATCGATGGTGCCGGACAGGCCCTGCCCCACCAACGCCGCGTCGGGCGTCTTGTAGATGACCACGCCGCTCAGCAGCTCGGAGGGGTACTGGTCGAACTCGGCGGAGCGGTTGTCGCCGGTGCTGACCTGCTCGCGGCCGTTCAGCAGCGTGGTGGCGAACTGGCCGGCCAGGCCGCGGATCTGCACTTCCTGCGCGCGGCCGTTCACGCGCTGGGCCGTCAGGCCGGGCAGGCGGGCGATGGATTCGGCGATGGACGAGTCGGGCAGCTTGCCGATGTCCTCGGCCGAGATGGCCTCGACGATGGAGTCGTTGTTGCGCTTCACCGAGATGGCGGCCTCGATGCCCTTGCGGATGCCGGTGACGGTAACGGTCTCCAGTTGCTGCGGCGCAGCCTGTTGCGCCGTCGCGGCGGCGGCGGCGATCAGCAGCGTGCAACCGACAGCCACCGGGCTGATGCGGAAGGACGCCACGGCGTCCGAACCGCGCTTGTCTTTGCTCAAGGTCATGAATGTCTCCTCTGGTTTGGAAAGCGGTTTGGCCCTCGGCATGCGCCCGCGGGCTGGCGGCGCACATCTTTGGGGCGAGAACCCAACGTCTCGACCGAGTTTGTATCAAAACTAGATTTTCAACCGCACCTGCGTAAACCCTAGAAGTTGCGCGGAAACGACCTGATTTCGCACCAGAACCACGGGTTAACCAGCATGGAATCCAGTTTCCAGCAGGACGACAGCTCCATGCAAACCAGAACCAGCGACGAATCTGTAGCGCAACTACATCCGACGACGAGACCTTTCGTCAGGCCCATAAAAGTGAGCAATGCACACCCCGGCGGCCTGCACACGCCGCCGGGCAATGATCGGCATAGGGGACCTCCGTGTGGAGGCGCCCCTTCCACACCACCTGGCATGCGGGTCCGCACCAGGCGGTTCGAGAGCTTGAGGTCAGGAGAGTCGAGGCAACCCCAGTTGGTCGAACCAGGCGAGGGTGAGCACGCTGTTAAGTCCCGTCGTGCTGTTGCGCCACCAACGCCGGCTGTTGGCCGCCACTCGGTGAGCCACAGGGGCTCGAGCGCCCATCGACCGCAGTTCGCGGTACATGGTTGGCCCACGCTTCCAATGTTTTAGCTGCAAGGCCCGCAGTCGGTGGCGCAGCCATTCGTCCAGCTCGCGCCAGACCCTGGGTGTTTGCGCCAGGCCGAAGTAGACCTTCCAGCCCAGCAGGTAGGGCCGTAGCTCTTGCACCACCTTCTCCATGCTGCGCCCGCTCAAGCGGCCGGTGAGCCGCCGGACTCGGGCTTTGAAGTTCGCAAGCGCCTTGTGGGCTACTGCGCATTTCACTTCCCGCTCCTTGGCCACCCACAGCGCGTAGCCCAGGAACTTGCGCCCGAAGGCGCTGCACACGGCACTCTTGGCTTCATTGATCTGAAGCTTCAGCTTGCCGTACAGCCTCCTGAGCCACGCCATGACCCGCTCTCCGGCTTTGATGCTGCCCACGTAGACGTTGCAGTCGTGGGCGTAGCGCGCGAAGCTGTAGCCCCGCGCCTGCAGTGCCTTGTCCACTTCGTCGAGCAGCACGTTTGCCAGCAGCGGGCTCAGGGGCCCGCCTTGCGGTGTGCCCTGGTCTCGATCCACCTTGACCCCGCCATCCATGATCCCGGCGTTCAGATACGCACGGATGAGCCGCAGGACGGCCTTCTCCGGG
>DASWWC010000033.1:0-7779 GCA_036401055.1 Roseateles sp. | reverse complement strand
GGGCGCTGCGGCGCGGCGGTCGCCCGGGCGCCGCTGCCGGCTGCGGGCCGCGCCGGGGAGGCGTCCAGCCCCGCCAGCACCCGCGTCCGCGCCGAGGTCGGCGGATCGATGGGCTGTGTCTGCGGGAAGCTGCGGGTGACGGTGGGCATGCGATGGGCCTCTGCAGGGCGGTGGCCATGCTATGCAGAGGCTTCGTTAGGGGTGGTGAGCAATTGCAAGCGGCACGGCCGCCGCCGGCCTCGGATCGAGAACAAAGTCACGCCGACACGGGGAGGCGGGCCGGCCTCGACAATCGGGGCATGACCGATACCTCCTTCTCCCGCCTGCCGCTGAGCCCCGCCATGCTGGCCAACCTCGATCAGCTGGGCTATGCGCAGATGACGCCCATCCAGGCTGCCAGCCTGCCGCTGGCCTTGGCGGGCCGCGACCTCGTCGGCGAGGCCCAGACCGGCTCGGGCAAGACGGCCGCCTTCGCGATCGCGCTGCTGCACCGGCTGAGTGCGGACCTGCCACGCGTGCAGGCGCTGGTGCTGGCGCCGACGCGCGAGTTGGCCGACCAGGTCACGCAGGAAATCCGCCGCCTGGCCCGTGCGGCCGACAACATCAAGGTGCTGAGCCTGTGCGGCGGCAGCCCCTTCAAGCCGCAGGCCGAGAGCCTGGGCTTTGGTGCGCACATCGTGGTGGGCACGCCGGGCCGGCTGCTGGACCACCTGGAGCGCGGCACGCTGGACCTGTCGGCGCTGAACACGCTGGTGCTGGACGAGGCCGACCGCATGCTGGACATGGGCTTCCTGGACGACATCAAGGCGGTCGTGAAGCGCGCGCCAGCCAGCCGCCAGACGCTGCTGTTTTCGGCCACCTTCCCCGAGGACGTGACCGACATCGCCGCCAAGTTCATGCGCGAGCCGCAGACCGTGAAGGTGGCTGGCGCCGCCAGCGCGGCGGCGTCCAGCATCCGCCAGATCGCCTACGAGGTGACCGAGTCGCAGCGACTGGACGCCGTGCCGCGGCTGCTGCGCGCCTTCCGGCCCGAGTCCACGATCGCCTTCTGCAACACCAAGCAGCAGTGCCGCGACCTGGAGGCGGTGCTGGCCGCGCAGGGCTTCGTCGCGCTGGCGCTGCACGGCGACCTGGAGCAGCGCGACCGCGACCAGGTGTTGATCCAGTTCGCCAACCGCAGCGCCTCGGTGCTGGTGGCCACCGACGTGGCCGCGCGCGGCCTGGACATCGCCAACCTGGCCTGTGTCATCAACGTGGACATCAGTGCCGACGTGGAGCAGCACGTGCACCGCATCGGCCGCACCGGGCGCGCGGGCGCTTCAGGACTGGCGCTGAGCCTGGCCAGCCTGGACGAGATGGGCCGCATCGGCCGCATCGAGCAGTTGCAGGGCGAGGCCTTCAAGTGGGAATCGCTGGACGGCGTCAAGGACGCTCCTGGCGGCCCGCTGCTGCCGGCCATGGACACGCTGCAGATCCTGGGCGGGCGCAAGGAAAAGATCCGCCCCGGCGACATCCTGGGCGCGCTGACGGGCGAGGCCGGCTTCGACGGGGCGCAGATCGGCAAGATCAACGTCACCGACTTCCACAGCTATGTGGCGGTGCAGCGTGGCATCGCCGCCGAGGCCGTGCGGCGGCTGTCCGCCGGCAAGCTCAAGGGCCGCAAGGTCAAGGTCAGAAGGCTGGTGGACCTGGCCGACTGAGCGGCGGGCGTGACTTGTTGGCGCCGCTCCCGCCAGGCGCGGGGGTGAGGAGGCCGGGTTGCGACCTTTTCACGGGTGAAGGCACGGGGCGCCGCCTAGTCTGGTTGCAAGACGAGGTGCCCCATGACCACACGCCCCATGCCGCTGAGCGACGGCTTCGAGTTGCGCTTCGAGTCCCTGTTCCAGTCGGGCCGTGCGCTGGCCTTCCCCTGCGATGCGCATGGCGACGTGTCGCTGGACGCACTGAGCGACCGTGCGCGGCAGAACTACCTGTTCGCCCGTGCGGTGGTGGGGCGCGAGTACGCCACGCCCATCGTGTTGCGCTGCCGCTGAGCACCCGCCGCGGGCGGGTCGACTTGTCCCAGATCAAGCCGGGCCGTGTCTGCGCATGCTGGAATGCCCGGATGCAGAACGAATCGGGAGGTCGGGCGGCGGAAGTGATGGGCGTCAGCCGGCGCCGTTGGTGCGTGGCCGGGCTGCTGGCCGGCTTGCGGCCCGGGCCGGTGCTGGCGGCGGAGCCGGCGGTGCTGCGCATCGAGACCATCCAGTCCGAGCCCTTTGGCCGCATCGGCCCTCAAGGTCCCGGCGGGCTGATGTACGACATCGGCATGCTGATCGCCCAGCGCGCCGGCCTGGCGGTACAGAACCGCGTCGTGCCCTATGCCCGCACGGTGATCAGCCTGCAAAACGGCGTGTCCGACGTGGTGCTGCGGTTCTCCAACGACGAGCTCAAGGCCGTGGCGGTGCAGGTCGCACCGGTGCTGGAGCTGCCGACCGTGCTGGTCAGCCGCCGGGAGGCGCCGCTGCTGCGGCTGGAGGACGTGTCCCGCGGCGCGCTGGCCGTGCCGCGCAGCTTTCCGCTGCCGTCGGGCTGGGCGGGCCAGCAGCTGCAATGGGTGAACAACAACGAACACGCCATCCAGATGCTGATGGGCAAGCGCGTGGACGCCGCCTATGGCAGCAACCTGGGGCTGTTCGGCGCCGCGCGCGGCCTGGGGCTGCGCATGCAGCAGTTCGCGCGCCCGCTGCCCGTGGAGCGCCAGGCCTTCTGGCTGCATCTGTCCCGGCGCAGTGCAACGCCGGAACTGGTGGAGCGTCTGGCCAGGGCCGTCGAGGCCCTGCAGCGCGACGGCAGCATCGCGCGGCTCTACCAGCAGGCGCTGGCGGAGTTCGGCGACGACCGCATGCCCGCCTGAGCGGGTTTAGCGGCCGAAGCCGTCCTTCAGCCCGGTGATCTTGTTGAACACCGGCCGGTCGGCGCGGTGGTCCACGCGGTCGGTCACGAAGTAGCCGTGGCGCTCGAACTGCCAGCGCTGGTCGGCGGCGGCGCCGGCCAGCGAGGGCTCGACGAAGGCCTGCACGACGCGCAGCGAGTTGGGGTTCAGGAACTCGATGAAGTCGCGTCCACCGGCATCCGGCTGCGGCTCGGCGAACAGGCGCTCGTACAGCCGAACCTCGGCCTGCACGGCCTCATGAGCACCCACCCAGCCGATGGTGCCCTTGACCTTGACGGCGTCCGCGCCCGGCGTGCCGCTCTTGGTGTCGGGGATGACGGTGGCCAACGCGGCGGTGACCTTGCCGTCGGCGTCCTTCTCGGCGCCGGTGCACTCGATGATGTAGCCGGCCTTCAGGCGCACCTTGTTGCCGGGGAACAGACGGAAATAGCCCTTGGGCGGCACCTCGACGAAGTCCTCCGCCTCGATCCACAGCTCGGGGCCCAGCGAGAAGCGGCGCTGGCCCAGCTCGGGCTTGTGCGGGTGGGCGGCGGTCTCGCAGGGCTCGCGGTGGTCCGCGCTGCCGAACACCTCGGCGTAGTTGGTCAGCTTGAGCTTGAGCGGCTCCAGCACGGCGAACGCGCGCGGTGCCTGCGGCTCCAGGTCGGCGCGCAGGGCCTGGTCGAGCACGGTGTCGTCGATCCATGCGTTCTGCTTGCTGGCGCCGGTGGCCTCCACCATGGCGCGCAGGCTGGCCGGCGTGAAGCCGCGGCGGCGCAGGCCCACCAGCGTGGGCATGCGCGGATCGTCCCAGCCGCTGACGTGGTTTTCCTCGACCAGCTGGCGCAGCTTGCGCTTGCTGGTGACGACGTAGTTCAGGTTCAGGCGGCCGAACTCGATCTGCTGCGGCAGCGGCCGGGCCAGCAGGCCCAGGTCGGCGAGCTGGTTCAGCAGCCAGTCGTAGAACGGGCGCTGGTCCTCGAACTCCAGCGTGCAGATGCTGTGGGTGATGCGCTCCAGCGCGTCCTCGATGGGGTGGGCGTAGGTGTACATCGGGTAGATGCACCACTTGTTGCCGGTCGCGTGATGTTCCGCGTGCTTGATGCGGTACAGCGTCGGGTCGCGCAGGTTGATGTTGGGCGACGCCATGTCGATCTTGGCGCGCAGCACCATCGCGCCGTCCGGGTGCCGGCCGTCGCGCATCTCGCGAAAGCGCGCCAGGTTCTCGGCCGGCGTGCGGTCGCGGAACGGGCTGTTGACGCCCGGGCGGCCGAAGTCGCCGCGGTTGGCGCGCATGTCCTCGGCGCTCTGCTCGTCCACATAGGCGTGGCCGGCGTTGATGAGGGCCTCGGCGGCGGCGTACATGAAATCGAAGTAGCTGCTGGCCTCGAACAGGTTGTCGCCCCAGCTCCAGCCCAGCCACTGCACCATCTCCTTGATGGCGTTGACGTATTCCAGCTCCTCCTTCTCGGGGTTGGTGTCGTCGAAGCGCAGGTGGCAGGCACCGCCGAAGTCGCGCGCCAGGCCGAAGTTCAGGCAGATGCTCTTGGCGTGGCCGATGTGCAGGTAGCCGTTGGGCTCGGGCGGAAAGCGGGTGCGGATGCGCGCCTCGTCCAGCGGGCCGGCGGCGTGGTGGGCGGCGTCGCCCGGCGTGCCGGCGAAGTGGCGGCCGGCGAAGGCGCCGGTCTCGAGGTCGTGCTCGATGCGCTGGCGCAGGAAGTTCGTCGCGGGGGCAGCGGGGGCGGCGGGTTGGCTCATCGTCGGCTCTGGAAATGGAAGCGGGCCGTGTCTCAGGCCCGTGGTCCGGCGATTCTAAGGACGCGGCCGCAGCGGCAGCCGCACGTGGGCGAGGGCGATGCTGATCCAGACGGCCACGCTGAAATACAGCGTCATCCACACCACCTCGCTGCGCCAGTGCGCCCAGTCGTGCGACACGGTCCAGCGGCTGGACACGTCGGCCCAGCCGGCGGACACGGCCACATAGGGCCGGCGGGCGGCTTCGTCGGCCACCCAGCGCGCCCAGTACATGGGCACGTCGATGAAGAACATGTAGGCCGCGTAGAGCAGGCCGGCCACGATGGCGAAGCCCAGCCAGCGCTGGCCCCGGGGCGTGGCGCGCGGCCACAGGCCCGCCAAGGCGATGACGCTGAGCAGCGCGGTCGTGCCCCACAGGAGCTCCTCGACGACGTGGCCGATGTTGCGCGTGGTCAGCACGGCGTACCAGGAATGGGTCTCGGCGATGGCGATCAGCGGCAGCACGGCCCAGGCGACCCACAGGCTGAAGCGCTGCCCCGTGACCACCGCCGCGCCGCGCAGCAGCAGTGCCCATTGCGCGGCAAAGCTCAGCTCGGCGATGGTGGCGACGGTGCGGCCCACCAGCACGCTGGAGGCCCAGGAGTCCACCATGACCAGGCGCGGCACGTCGAACACCGGCAGCACCGAGCGGTAGCCGCAGCCCAGCACGTACAGCGCCGACAGCAGCAACTGCAGGCGCTGGTGCGGCCAGGTCGTGCCGTCGGGCCGGTTGCGGTGCAGCCAGGCGGTCGAGACGGTCCAGGCGACGAGGTTCAATCCGGCGATCGTGCACAGCAGCTGCCACCAGGTGCTTGCGTCGGACATGGCGTTCTCCTTACTTGGCCTTGGGGGGCCGGCCGGTCTTGACCGGGGCCAGCCGGTCCAGCGCAGCGGCCAGGGCCGCGTCGTCCAGCGCGGCGAGCGTCTGCAGGCCGGCGCGCAGCAACTCGCTCTTCTTGGCCTCGCGCTGCTGGCCCAGCAGGCGCTGCTTCAAGGCCCTCAGCAGCGCGTAGTCGGCCTCGGGCATGGTGAAGCCGTCGCGCACGAGCCTGGCGCGCTCGGGTGGGGAGGGGGGCTTGCGGGCGTGGGGCATAACGATGAAAACCGTTTATACGGTTTTCATCGTCGCGCCGCTACCGCGCCTACAAGGCCTTGAACCGATGGGTGTGCACGCGGCTGACGGTCAGCACCTCGGGCCGCTGGCGCAGCGTCAGCAGCACGGTGCCGTTCTCCTGCCGCTGCGCGCGGGCCACGGCGTCGATGTGGACGACCGTGGAGCGGTGCACCTGCCAGAAGCGCTCGGCGTCCAGCTGCGGCAGCAGCTCCCGCAGCGACACGCGCACCCAGTAGTCGCGCTCGGCCGTCACGGCGCGCACGTACTTGTCGGCCGCCTCCAGGTAGACGATGTCGTCCACCGGCACCAGCTCGATGGCGTCGCCGACGGCGGCCTGCAGGTGGCGCAGCCGCGGCGCCGGCGTGACGGCCTGCGCCAGCAGCCGGCGCAGCGAATCCAGCGTGGCGTCGCCGGCGGGCTGGGCCAGGCGGGCCTGCAGCCGCTGCACGCATTGCGCCAGCCGGTCCGGCGTGACGGGCTTGAGCAGGTAGTCCGCCGCAGCGGCGTCGAAGGCCTGCAGCGCGTACTGGTCGTAGGCGGTCACGAAGACGAACAGCGGCAGGGCGCCGGCGTCGTCCGGCCAGTCCTCGGTGATGGCCTGGGCGGCCTCCAGTCCGGTCATGCCGGGCATGCGGATGTCCAGGAAACAGACCTGCGGCCGGTGCTGCAGCGCCAGCGCCACCGCCGCGGTGCCATTGCCGGCTTGGGCCATGACCTGCAGCGCCGGCCAGGCGGTGGTCAGCTCCATGCGCAGGTTGTCGGCCAGCAGCGGTTCGTCTTCGGCGATGAGGGCGGTGGGCGTCATGTCGGGATCTCAATGCGGGCGAGGCTGCCGCCCCCGGGCTGCGCTTGCAGCGTGAAGCGCGCGGCGTCGCCGTAGCGCTGGGCGAGGCGCTCGCGCACCTGCGCCAGTCCGAAGCCTGCGCCGGGCAAGCCGGTCGCCTGGGTCAGGCCGGCGCCGCTGTCGGCCACCTCCAGCACCAGCCGGCCGCCATCGCGCGCCGCCGACACGCGCAGCTCGCCGCCGTCCACGTGCGGCTCCAGCCCGTGCTTGATGGCGTTCTCCACCAGCGGCTGCAGCAGCAGCGGCGGGATGGCGGTGGCGGCCAGGTCGGGCGGCAGGTCCAGCCGCACGCGCAGCCGCTCGCCCATGCGCAGCTGCATCAGTGCGAGGTAGTCGGACAGGCGCTCGAACTCATCCGCCAGCGCATGCTCGGTGGCGCGGCTGGCCTGCAGCGTCGCGCGCAGGTAGTCGATGAGGCGGTCCAGCATCTGCTGCGCCTCGTCGGGCCGCAGCTTGATCAGCACGCGCAGGTGGGCCAGCGTGTTGAACAGCATGTGCGGCTCCAGCTGGCTCTGCAGCAGCGCCAGCCGCGCCTCGGCCGCCTGGCGCTCGGCCTGGGCGCGCGCCATGCGCGCGGTGTTGATCTTGAACAGCGAGAAGAACCACCATGTCGCCAGCACGGACACCAGCAGCGTGAAGGCGACGGACAGCGCCATGCGCCGGTCGGCGATCTGCCAGGGCTGGCTGGAGCGTCCGCCGGTGATCAGGTCGCCCAGCCACAGGCCGCCGCTGTAGCCGGCCAGCGAGCCCAGCACGATGCAGGGCAGCAGCCAGCCCCAGCCGACCCAGCCATGGCGCAGCTCCGGGCGGTCGCCCTGGTGCCGCCGCAGCAGCGCGGACAGGCCGTAGGTCAGCAGCGAGATGTAGACGGAGATCTGCACGCCCACCGCGAACGAGTACAGCATGCCGTGCCAGAACTGCCCGCCGCGCAGCAGGTAGTTCAGCAGGCCCACGACGACGCAGATGGCGATCGTGCCACCGACGTAGGTCGGCCATTCGTGGCGAGGTGGCGCGGAGGTCATGCGTGCAGCATCGGCAGGCGCGCGCCCCGGCGCCAGCGGCCTGCGACGAGCGGGCGCCGGGCGGCGCGAAGCCCGCGCGGCTCAGCGCCGG
>DASWWC010000032.1:0-2998 GCA_036401055.1 Roseateles sp. | reverse complement strand
CGCGCGACCTTCAGGGTGGCCGAGCAGCACGACGGCGACCGGCACCCCCGCGGCCTCGGCCAGCGCCGCCTGCAGGTCGCCCGCATGCACCGCGGGGTCGGATGCGTCGCGCAGCGTGTCGCCCCAGGTACGCAGGCGGGCCTCGCGCTGCGCATCCTGCGCGGCGGCCTCGGCCAGGCTTTTCTGGCGCCAGACCAGCGCCGACACCGTCCACACCACCACCAGCACGGCCGCCAGCAGCAAGGCATGTTGCTCGACGTCCACCGAGAAGCTGTACCGCGGCGCGACGAAGTACCAGTTGAACGCCGCGATGGCCGCCACCGCCACCAGCGCACCACCCCACACAGGCAGCCAGACGGTGGCGACCGCCGCCGTCGCGACCAGCACGAGGGCCTGGTTCCCCAGGTCGATACGGCCATCGAGCGCGAACAGCAGGGCCCAGCCCGCAGCCCAGATGGCAGCCGCCGGCCAGCGGCGCGCGAAGGAAGACGACCGTGCTCGATTCATGCCAGCCAGATTAGGCCAGCCCGCATCAGGATCGCGTCAGGGTCAGGCGCGCGCGGGTGCTCCCGCCTCCCTGAGCGCCAGCTTGTTGTTGCCCCAGCATTGCTCGTACTTCCAGCCGGTCAGTTCCTCCGCCACGGCACGGGCCTCAGGAGGCGCGTCCTCGATGCGGCCACCGGCCTTGATGCGGGCGATCTCCTTCAGCAGCACCGCATGGTTCTTGCGGTCCAGCTTCATCTGGTAGGTGTAGTACACGCCGCCCAGGCCCAGGCCGATCACGCCGAGGGTGAAGATGCCGAGGATGGCGTTGACCGCCGTTTCCGGCTGCGTGGCCTGGCCGGACAGGAAGCCGAACTGCCCCAGGATCCAGCCCATCGCGAAGACGATGGCCGAGCGGGTGATCTTGCCGGCGAAGGTCATCGCGCCGGCGTAGATGCCCTCACGGCGCCGGCCGGTCAGCACTTCGTCGACATCAGCCAGGAAGGTGTAGACCGTCCAGGGGATGTAGTACACGCCGCCCGTGCCCAGGCCGAACACGGCCGTCACGGCGAACAGCGCGATGACGGTGGTCTCCTTGGACCAGCCCAGGTAGTACAGCCCGGCATAGGCCAGCACGCTGCCGCACACCACCAGCAGCGCAATTCGATAGGGCCGTGCAAAACCGAACTTGATGCACAAACCGATGAAGGCCATCGTCGAGATCAGCTGCATCACCGAGCTGAAACTATTCAGATACCCCACCGTCGCCTTGTCCTGGCCGATGCAGAAAATGATGAAGTAGGTGAATATCGACGCGAACAGCCATTCCGCGCCAAAACCCCACAGATACATGCCCAGGTGCTTGCGGAAAATCTTCAGGTGGAAGGTGGACATCATGTCCGCCACGAGTTTCCTGAGTGCCTTCCACAGGCCGCCGGCACGTTCCTGCACCACTTCGTGCGCCGGCCGCTCCCAGGATGTGAAGTACAGGGCCGTCATGGCGGCGCACATGATGCCGGCGTAGATGATGCCGGTCAGCAGGAAGGGCACGGCCGATTCCTTGCTGTAGATCAGGAACAGCTGGGCCGGGATGAAGGCCGCCAGGAAATTGGCCGCCTTGCCGAACATGGCCTTGGAACCGGTCAGCTTGGTACGCACCGAGAAATCGTCGGTCATCTCGGTGGCCAGGGTTTCATACGGCACCATGATCATCGTGTACACCAGCTCGAACAGGATGTACATGCTCAGGTAATACCAGAAGCCGAAACCCTCCACCCACATCAGCGGATACAGCAGCACGGCGGGTATGCCGAGCAGGATGAAAAACCGCCGGCGCCCGAATTTCCGGCCCAGCCGCGTGTTGTAGAAGTTGTCGCTGATATACCCAATGATCGGGTTGCTGATGGCGTCGACGATGTTGGCGATCGCGAAGATCGTGGCCGCCTCGACCACCGTCAGGCCGCAGAAGGTCGTGTAGAAATACAGCAGCCAGGCCGACGCGATGGCCAGGGCGCCGCTGCCCAGCAGGTTCGCGCTGCCATAGGCCAGCGTGTGCTTCATCGTGATCGGTCTGCTCATGACTTGCTGCCTCTTTTCACAAATGGAAGGCCGTTCCATTTTTTGCGGCCTATCGTTCCGACGACAAGTATCCCATTTCGGGGCACTTGGGGCCCTGCCGTGAACCCGGGGGGAGAGGCCGCCCGGACACCCGAACCGTCCATCACGAAACACCCGGTTCCTGCGGGTTTGCCTTATTTGTTCGAAAAGCGAACAAATTAGCATGCTGGCATTCGAACAAGACGGTGACGGAGACATGAACCCCATCAAACCCTTGCTGGGCGCGCTGCTGGCGCTGGCCGCCACGGCCACGCCCGCGGCACAACCGGCCGCGCCCCGCTACGACTGGCGTCCCGTCCAGATCGTCGGCGGCGGCTTCGTGGACGGCATCGTCTTCCACCCCGCCACGCCGGGCCTGGCCTACGCCCGCACCGACATGGGCGGCGCCTACCGCCGCGACACGGCCACCGGCCGCTGGCAGCCGCTGCTGGACGGGCTGTCGCTGGCCGACGTGAACCTGATGGGCGTCGAGAGCCTGGCGGTGGACCCGAACGACGCCAACGCCGTCTACCTGGCCTGCGGCACCTACACCAGCCCGGCCTCGCCCAACGGCGCGCTGCTGCGCTCGGCGGACCGCGGCCAGACCTTCCAGCGCGTGGACCTGCCCTTCAAGCTGGGCGCCAACGAAGGCGGGCGCGGCAACGGCGAGCGGCTGATGGTGGACCCCAACGACGGCCGCGTGCTCTACCTGGGCACCCGCCACGCCGGCCTGTGGCGCAGCACCGACCGCGCCGCGAGCTGGCAGCGCGTGGACGCCTTCCCCGACGCCGCCTGGCGCCGCGACGCGTCGGACGGCCCGCCGCCGTCCTGGGGCGGCAGCGACGGCAAGGCCACGATCAACTTCATCGTCTTCGACCCCGCCAGCGGCACGCGCGGCCAGCCCAGCCGCACGCTCTAC
>DASWWC010000031.1:0-70503 GCA_036401055.1 Roseateles sp. | reverse complement strand
TCGTCGGTCGCCATCGCCAGTTCTCCAGAACTCCCAGAAATCAATAGGCATTGCATTTGATTCTGGGAGTTCTGACCATCGGCATTCACCCCGCATCACTAGTGTTCATGCGGGTTCCGGGCGTTTTGCAGGGCCGACTACCTGCTCAAGCCCTGCACCGCCGAGCGCCTGGCGGCGGCGCTGGCGCGCGTGCGCGATCTGCTGGCGCGGCCCGTCGCGCCGGTGGGCGAATGCTGGGTGGACGGCGAGCGCGTGAGGCTGGCCGACGTGCAGTGGATCGCCGCGGCCGACAACTACATCGAGCTGCACCTGCCGCCGCGCACGCTGCTGGAGCGCGCCACGCTGGCCGACGCGCTGGCCCGCCCCGGCTGGGCGGCGCGCTTCCTGCGCGTGCACCGCTGCCATGCGGTCAACACCGCCCATGTGCAACGCATCCAGCGGCTGGCCAGCGGCGAGGCGCTGCTTGGCCTGAGCTGCGGCGAGACGCTGCGGGTGTCGCGCGGCTACCGCGAGGCGCTGGCGCTCATCAGCGCGTAGCGGCAGGTTTCAGGCGCGGCTGGGCGGACTGCAGGCTGGCCAGCGGCGCGGGGATGGGGATGACGACCACGCGCGTGCTGCCGCTCCAGAACAGCGCATCCCCCAGCGGGCTGATGATGAACGAGCCGGTGCGCTCGCAGTAGGGGCCGCTGCAGTCGGCGGCCTGATCGGCCACGGAGATCTCGCCCAGCTTGGTCAAGTCCGTCTTGCCCGCCGCGGGCTGCGTCGCGTCGTAGACGTCGATGTGGTCCACGGCCAGCGAGTCGTGGTTGATGGACGCGAGGCGGTACAGGCGCCGGCCGTCCGGCGACAGCACGGCCGACATGTTCACGCCGGCGGGCTGGGGCAACTGGCCGACGGGCGTGAAGTCCTTGCCGTGGTACAGCGTCGTCAGGTCGATGAGCAGGCGGCTGCCGTCCTCGCTGTAGACGACGTTCTGGTAGGCCTCCGGCACGCGGGTCGACGGCGCCAGCGTGCCGCTGCCCGGCGTGTAGACATAGTTGTTCGTCGCCTCCTGCAGCGACTGGTCGATCAGCAGCATCGAGCCGTCGCCCGGCGCGAACACCTGCGGATAGCGGAACTGGCCGCCCAGCAGGCCGGTGGCCGGCTGCGTGGCGAAGCTGCCGCCGAGCATGTCGAAGTAGCGCAGCGGGCTCCACTGCGTGCCGGCGAACCACAGGCGCAGGTCGTTCGTGACGGCCAGGCTGCGCGGGCGCCAGTAGCCCGCCAGCAGCGCGTCGCTCTGCAGCGCGGCCGGCAGCGTGTGCGTGGCGCGCAGCTGCAGCGTGTCGGGGTCCACGGCCAGCAGCGTGGCGTTGCCCGCGCTGACATAGACCGTGCGCCGGTCGGGCGACAGCGCCAGGTCGCCGATCTGCTCCACCGGCAGCGAGGCCGCCTGCCACTGGCCGTTGGCCAGCGTCAGCCGCAGCAGCGTGTTCTGCGTCGCGTTGACCGTGAACAGTGCCTGGCGCGTCGGGTCGAACACCGACGAGCCCTTGTTGCCCGTCGTCTCGATGGTCGCCGCCGCCAGCGTGTGGGCGGCGGCGGCGCCCAGCGTCGTGGTCGTGGCGGCGATGCCGGCGGCGTTGGACACCGACACGGACCAGCGTCCGGCGGCCAACGGCGGCAGCGTCAGCGTGGCCACGGTGTCCGACGCGATGCTGCCGGTGATGCCCCCCAGGTTGCCGACCTGGATCTGCCCGGCATTCGCCAGCTGCGACAGGCCACGTCCGCTGATGCGCACCGTGTTGGCCACGCCCGTGCGCACGACGACGGGCGCGGCCGTGTAGACCTCGGGCAGCTGCTTGTTCAGCGTGACCGGGAAGCTCACGTCGCTGAGGCCCACGGCGCTGATCTTGACCCTGGCCGTCGCCGAGCCCCAGTTGACAACGTTGTCAGTCCGACCAGGCTCGATCTGGTACTTCAGCTGGCCCGTGCCGGTGCCCGAGGCCTGCGTCAGCACCAGCCAGGGCTGGTCGCTGCTGGCCGTCCAGGCGGGCGCCTGCGTGCCGCGGAAGGCGACCGTCGCACTGGCCGCCGTGGCCGCCGCCGTCGTGCCGAAGCGC
This sequence comes from Roseateles sp., assembly GCA_036401055.1. Lineage (GTDB taxonomy): Bacteria > Pseudomonadota > Gammaproteobacteria > Burkholderiales > Burkholderiaceae_C > Pelomonas. Next base: position 68,401 of record DASWWC010000031.1, on the reverse strand, counting down.
AGGTCCGCGCTCGCACCGGGCGGCGCGATGGTGCCGTCGCCGACCGTGAACGACACCGGGATGCTGATGGCCGGCGCATCGGCCTGGCCGGCAATCGCGATGCGCACCGAGCCCTGGTAGCTGCCGCTGGTCACGCCCGCGCCCGTGGCGCCGATGGCGATGCTGGCGGCCGAGGCTCGCGATGCCGACAGCCAGGCGCCGCCGCTGCCCGTCGTCACCGCCAGCTGGTTGGCCGTATCCGCCGGCGTGATCGCCACGCTCACCGGCGGCGCGGCCACGCCCTCGTAGCTGGCCAGCGACTGCCCGTCCATCGCGATGCTGTAGACGTTGGCCGTGTAGGGGATGGCCTGCGTCCATGCGACCTTGGCGCAGTTGACGTCGCTGCACAGGCGGAAGGTCAGCGAGCCCGAGCGCGAGAGGGCCTCCGGGCGGACCCAGTTCACCGTGACGACCGCCGTCGTCGCGCTGGTGGGCGTGAACGAGGCCTGGAAGTCGCCGGGCACGTCCGGCACGATCTGGCCGTAGTACTCGCCGCTGGCCGATGCGTTGACCAGCGTGAAGTTGATGCTCTGCGGCTTGGGCAGCGATGCCACGAAGCCGTTGAACTGCAGGGCCGTCTTGTCTGCGGTCACCGACAGCGTGGCGCCACCGCCACCACCGCTGTTACCGCCTCCGCCACCACCGCCGCCGCCGCCTCCGCATGCCGTGATGGCGAAGGCGCAGGCTGCCGCGGCGACGCTGCGCCCGACGTCTCTTCTCATCGTTGTCTCCCTTTAGGCGGCGGCGATTCTAGGAAGGCGTGCTGAAACCCATCTGTAACGCCGGCCGCTCGCCCCACAGGCTCAGCGGCTCGCCCCGGCGCGCTCGCGCCGCGCCGTTGCGGCCGCGAAGCTGGCGGCCATGAACACCCCTCGACTCCCCTTCCTCGACGGCTTGCGCGTCTTCGCGTTCGCGCTGCTGATCCCCTACCACGTGGGCATGTACTACGTGAGCTGGGACTGGCACGTGAAAAGCCCCGCCGCCAGCGACGCGCTGGAGCCCTTCATGCAGCTCAGCTCGCCATGGCGGCTGTCGCTGCTGTTCCTCATCGCCGGCGCGGCCTGCCATGGCCTGTTCGCGAAGCGCGGCGCACTGGGCACGCTGAAGGACCGCTCGCGGCGCCTGCTGCTGCCCCTGCTGTTCGGCATGGCCGTCATCGTCACGCCGCAGGCCTACTACGAGGTGCTGACCAAGGCGCCCACGCAGCTGCCCGGCAACGGCGGCTACCTGGACTTCTGGTGGGCCTACCTGCAGGGCGGCAAGTACTGCCGCGGCGCCGACTGCATGGCCGTGCCGACCTGGAACCACCTGTGGTTCCTGCCCTACCTGTGGGTCTATGCCGTCATCGGAGCGGTCATCGTGGCGTGCTGGCGCCGGCCGCTGCCCGCGCTGAGCCTGCCGGCAGCGGCCTGGCTGCTGCTGCCCGCCGTGCCGCTGGCGCTGCTGCGCGTGTTCGTCATGCCGCACTGGCCCAGCACGCACGACCTGGTTCACGACCTCTACAACCACTTGCAGTACGGCTGGGTGTTCGCCCTCGGCTGGGCCAGCCGCACGCCGCTGGCCCAGGGGCTGTGGCCCGCGGCGCTGCGGCTGCGTTGGGTCGCGCTGGGACTGTCGCTCGCAAGCTGGGCCGTGCTGCTGGTCTTCAGCAGCCACTATGACGCGGTGAAGCATCTGGACGGCGTTTTGGCCGCGGCGCGCAGCCTGCGCGGCGTGCTGACCTGGTGGTCCATCGTGGCCGCCTGCGGCTGGGCGCAGCGCGTGTTCACCCGCGAGTCGCCCGCGCTGCGCGCAGCGGCCGGGGCGGTGTTCTGCCTCTACATCCTGCACCAGAGCGTCATCGTGCTGCTGAGCCAGGCGCTCAAGCCGCTGGCGCTGCCCTGGGGCCTGGAGGCGCTGCTGCTGGTCGCGCTGACCTTCGCAATCTGCACGCTGGCCTACCTCGGCGCACGCCGCGTGCCGGGGCTGGCATTGCTACTGGGCATCCAGCGCCGGCCACGGCCGGCGGGTGCGGCCTTCAGTTCAGCGGCAGCGGCGTGAACAACGGGCTGGCCATGCGCACCGGCGTCACGTCCAGACGGACCTTGAGTACCGTGTAGTCGTCGCCGCCCAGCGCGTTGCTGAACCAGCCGACGGTGCCGGGGCCCTTGTAGAGCCGGAACTCGAAGCCCAGCTCGGGCGACAGGTCGCCGGGACGCGGACGCACCCGGTAGGCCAGGCCGCGCACCTCGGGCGAGCGGGCGTCCAGCAGCTGCGTCATCGCGGTGACGATGGTGTTGTCGGCCAGCATGTCCATGAAGTAGGGCTCGAACTGCAGCGCGGGGCGGTAGTCGGCGGCGGCCGGGTCCAGCTTCTGGTCGCGCAGCTTGTGGGCCGCGGGCGTCGTGACGCCGGTCCTCAGGTCGTGGCGGTCGCCGCGGTCCAGGTAGCTGATGACGGCGCCGCGCAGGTTGAAGGCCGGCAGCCGGGCGTCCGACGCGGCCTCGGACAGGTCCACCAGCATCGCACCGCGCGCGCCGACGATCTCGACCTCGTGGTCCTTAACCACCGCGGCCGAGTTCTCCTCGATGCCCAGGCCCAGCGTGTAGCCCAGTGCCCGCATCGCCGGCAGCATGCGGCCAATGCGCCCGCGCTTCAGGAAATGCTGGTCCACGAACAGGCCCGGCATCACGAAGCCCAGGCCCTGGTCGTACTCGCGCTTGTCGCGCCACTGGCCCTTCAGGATCTGCAGGTTGTCCGGTGCGTCGCGGAACATGACGCGACTCATGATGGCCGCGCCGGCGCTGGTGCCGGCCACCACGCCGCCGTTGTCGAACACCTGGCGGATGGCCTTCAGCATGGCCGTGGGCTCGCCGCCGGGCTGCAGCGTGTCGACGATGTATTCCTGCGCACCGCCCGAGAAGAACACCGCCTTGGAGGCGGCGACCTTGGCGATCAGCGCCGGGTCGTTCAGGTTGGCCTGCCAGTCCACGTCCTTCTGGCGCGGCGCGACGGGAATGGCCTCGGCATTGGCGCCGCGCCGGTTCAGCGACGCGACGATGAGGCCGGCGCTGCGCTCGGGGTTGGCCGCGGCGGTGGCGAACACGGCGATGCGCGCGCCGGGCCCGCCGGCCTCGTCGACCACGCGCTGCCAGACGGCGTCGTTGTCGCTCTTGGTGGCGCCGCCGATGACGATGGCCGTGCCGGCCTGGGCGCTGAGCTGGAGAAGAAGGAGGACCGCCGCGGCGGTCAGTCGCAACAGGAGGGCATGCATGCCCCCGAGCTTAAGCGGCGGCTAAGCGGCGGCTTGAACGGCCATGCCCTCGCTGAGCCAGACGCAGTCGCCCTGCTCGAACACGCGCACCTCGCCGGGCAGGAAGGCGGTCCAGGCCTCATCGTGCGTCAGTGGCTCGGTGGCCACCAACGTCATCAGGTCGCGCGGACCGTTCAGCGTGGCGAGGTCCACGCTGAGGTCGCCGTCACGCAACCGCACATGGCCGAACGGCGGCTGGCGGCGCAGCCAGTGCAGCCGCGTGGAGGCATGGGCCAGCATGGCGCGGCCGTCGGTCAGCAGCAGGTTGAAGCGGCCATGCCCGGCGATCTCGTGCAGCCAGGGCGTCAGCGTGGCGGCCAGTTCGGACCAGTCGGGCAGGCGGTCGCCGAAGCGCTGTTGCAGGCGTTGCATCAGCCAGCAGAAAGCGCGCTCGCTGTCGGTCTGGCCGGCGGGCGTGAAGCTGCCGTTCAGGGCCGGATGGAAGTCCTTCAGGTCGCCGTTGTGAGCGAACACCCAGGTACGGCCGGCCCATTCGCGGCGGAACGGGTGGCAGTTCTCTGGCGCCCGCTGGCCCTGCGTGGCCTTGCGGATATGGGCCAGGATGTTGCGCGCCGGCACCGGATGCTGGCCGTAGTGCGAGGCCAGGTCGGACTCGGCGGCCGGCCGGTCCTCGACGATCACCTCGCACTGCTCGCCGGCGTGGAAGGCGACGCCCCAGCCGTCGACATGGTCTGCCGTGCGTCCGCCGCGGGCGGCGAAGCCGCGCAGCGAGAAGTTGGCGGCGGCGGCCAGGCGGCTGTTGAGGGCGAAAAGCTCACACATCGGGATTGGTGGGGCGGCTCGGTCGGGTGTTGAACGCCTGAAGTCTGAATTGCGATGACAGGATGGACAACGATTCTTCCGTCATGAGCTCATGCCAACGTGCCTAGTTCACACATCCACCCAGCATCACGCAACATCAGCCAGCAATCCCTAGGTTGTTGCGTGCCAACGGCGCCACGCCGTAATTCGTTCACAGGCACATCTCGCAACATTTACGCCTGACCCGTGGCCCGTCCTCCTACCCTTTGGGGAAGGGCTGAACGATGAAGCCGAGAGGAGTGCTGCGATGTGGATGTCCGAATTTGTGCTGCCGGGCCAGGCGCCCGGGTCTCGCCCCAGCGAGCGCCGCGGCGCGGCATCGCTGTCCAACCAGTGGCTGGGCCTGGTGCTGGAGGAACTGGACCACGGCATCGTGCTGCTGAACGGTGCGGGCCGGGTGCTGCACACCAACCTGGCGGCCCGTGCGGCGCTGGACGACAACCACCCGCTGGAGGTGGTGGGGCCGCATCTGCGTGCGCGGCTGCTGACCGATGCCGTGCCGCTGGCCGAGGCGCTGGAAGGCGCCGAGACCAGCGGGCGCCGCTGCCTGCTGCGCCTGGGTGACGAACGCGCCGAATGCGGTCGCGCCAACGTGGTGGTGGTGCCGCTCAACCGTGACGTCAGCCAGGCGGCCGTGCTGCTGATCCTGGAGCGCCGCCAGCTGTGCGGCGACCTGGCCGCGCAGTGGTTCGCGCTGCGCTACCAGCTGACGCCGGCCGAGACCGAGGTGCTGAAGGCGCTGTCCAACGGCGTGAAGCCCACCGACGTGGCGCGCCGCCAGGGCGTGGCCATCTCCACCGTGCGCAGCCAGATCCAGAGCATCCGCGCCAAGAGCGGTGCCGACAGCATCGGCGAGCTGATGCGCCAGCTGGCGCTGTTGCCGCCGCTGGTGTCGTCGCTGCGGCCGGCCAAGATGGTGAACTAATATCCGGCGCGCCGCGGACCTCATGCCCGCGGCACGTCCGGATGGCTGAAGACACGCAAGACAACGAACTCCTGGTCCTGCCGCCCTCGCTGCGGCTGCTCGCCGCGCGCGGCATGGCGCGCAGCCACCGCAAGGGTGTGGTGCTGATCGAGGAGGGCTCGGTCGGCGACAACCTCTACCTGATCCTGTCCGGCTCGCTGCGCGCCTACAGCAGCGACGCCCGCGGCCGCGAGATCACCTACGGCGTCTACGGCCCCGGCGAGTACGTCGGCGAGATGAGCCTGGACGGCGGCCCGCGCTCGGCCAGCGTCATCACCGAGACGGCCTGTCGGCTGGTCATGGTCACGCGGGCCAGCCTGCTGACCCACATCAGCGAGCACCCCGAGTTCGCGTTCGAGCTGCTGACCAAGGTCATCCGCCGCGCCCGCGCGGCGACGCTGTCGACCAAGCAGCTGGCGCTGAACGATGTCTACGGCCGGCTGCGCAACCTGGTGGACCAAGCCACCAGCGACGGCCAGCACCTGGCGCTGACGCACCAGGGCATGGCCCAGCGGCTGGGCTGCTCGCGCGAGATGGTGTCCAAGCTGGTCAAGGACCTGGAGCTGGGCGGCTACCTGCGCCGCGTAGCCGCGGGCGAGTACCAGCGGCTGAAGACGCTGCCGGCGCGCTGGTGATCAGGCGTTCTTGAGCGGCGGCGCGACGGGAAAGCGCCGCTCCGGCCGCGGCGCACGGGCGTACAGGCCCGCCACCTTGGGCAGATTGGCCTGGATGTCGCGGATGCGGGTGGTGTTGGCTGGGTGGGTGGACAGCCACTGCGGCGGCGCGCCCTTGCTGGAAGCCATCATCTTTTCCCACAGGCGCACGGCGGCGGACGGGTCGTAGCCGGCGCGGGCCGACAGCTCGATGCCCACCAGGTCGGCCTCGCTCTCGTCCTCGCGGCCGAACTGCAGGTTGAGCAGCTGGCCGCCATAGCCGGCCAGCGTGCGGCCCATGTTGCCCAGGCCGAACAGCGCCGAGAGACCTTCGACGACCAGGCTGGTGCCAACGGATTTGCCGACCCGCTCGCGCGCATGCTCCCGCAGCGCATGTGCCACCTCGTGGCCCATGATGGCAGCGACCTCGTCGTCCTCCAGCTTCAGCCGCTCCAGGATGCCGTAGAAGAACGCGATCTTGCCGCCCGGCATGCAGAAGGCGTTCAGCTGCGTGCTGGCCAGCAGGTTCACGTCCCAGCGCCACTGGCGAGCGCGGTCGTTCCATTCGTAGCTGAACGGGATGATGCGTTGCGCGATGTAGCGCAGCCGCTGGACCTGCGGATGGTTGGCGGGCACCAGCGCCTGCTGCTGCTGGGCCTCGCGCATCATCTGCAGGTATTGCTGGCTGCCGGCCTGCTCCAGCTGCCCGGCCGGGACCACCTTGGTGGCCCAGCTCTTCTTGCCCACGTCCACGCCCTCGCGCGCCCAGACCGGTGTCAGCGCCGCGGCGCCCAGTAGGCCGGTGAACAGCCGGCGCGTGCGCTGGCGCGGTGGCGCACAGCGGCCCGCCGCGCAGTCGGCGCAGGCGCCGAACATGCGTTGCGGCAGGTGGGACAGCTGCAGGTCGTCGCGGACGATGAAGTCGGGGGCTTGCATGCCGGCATTGTGCGGCGCTGCGCGGCAAGGCTTCGTAGGACTGGCGACAATCCCGCCATGGATCCACAGCAATTCCGCGCCGCGCTGGGCATGTTCGCCACCGGCGTGACCATCGTCACCGTGCGCTCGGCGGACGGCAGCCTCGTGGGCCTGACGGCCAACTCCTTCAACTCCGTGTCGCTGGACCCGCCGCTGGTGCTGTGGAGCCTGGCGCGGCGTGCCGGCTCGCTGCCGGTGTTCACGCACGGCACGCACTACGCGATCAACATCCTCGCGGCCGATCAGAAGGAATTGGCCCAGCGCTTCGCGACGCGCGACATCGACCGCTTCGCCGGCGTGGCCTGGACCGAGGGCGCGGGCGGCGCACCGGTGCTGGACGGCGCGGTGGCCGTGTTCGAGTGCGCCAACCGCAGCCGCTACGAGGAGGGCGACCACGTCATCTTCGTCGGCGAGGTGGAGCGCTGCACCGCGCGGCCCGGCGCGCAGCCGCTGATCTTCCACGGCGGGCGCTACTTCACCGAGCTGCCGATCTGAGCCCGTCAGGCCGCCAGCCGCCCGGCCGGCAGGGCCGCGGGCGCGGCGGCCAGTTGCGGCCAGCGCCAGGCCAGCAGCGCGGCCGTCACGCCGGCCAGCACCAGCCCCAGCGCCCACAAGGGCACGATCTGCTGCGCCGCCAGCGCGTGGCAGAGGCCGGCCAGCGTCAGGAAGGCAAAGCTGGGCGCCACGGCCGTCATGCTGGTGGGCGGGCGCAGCAGCGCCGGGCGCCGCGTCAGCATGCAGGCGGCGACGGGCAGCGCGGCCAGCGGCAGGCTCAGCAGCAGCTGGTTGCCTGCGGCGAGGCCCAGCGCGAACAGCAGTGCCGTGGTCAGCAGCCCGCCGACGATGAAATCCCGCCATTGCAGCCGCGCGATGGCGATGTTGAGTGCCTCGCCCCGGGGCATGCCGGGCAGCAGACACAGCAGGGCCTGTTCGCGGCGGCTCGCCCACAGCGAGCTCGTCAGCATGAGCCCTGGGTTCAATCCGGCGCTGGCGATGCCGATGCCCATGCCGAAGCTGCCGTGCTTCAGCACCACGCCCAGTTCGGCGTCCGTGGTCGCCAGCACCAGCGTGAAGACCATGAGCACCACGGCCAGGATGGTGCCCATCGTCAGCGTATACCGCAGCCAGTGCTGCTGGCCGTGCAGCACGATCTCGGCGCGCGCCATGACGCTGCGCGGGCGGGTGTTGTCGGCGCGGTCCAGCACAAGCTGCAGCCAGGCCGATAGCACGCGCGCATAGGGCCGCGCGAGCCGCTCGAACGGCGCCCACGAATTGATGGCCGGCGCCTTGCCTTCCATCTGCATTTGCATGGCACGGCGCATCAGCACCTGCGTGGCGTAGCGGGCCTGGTGCCGGGCGTTGCCATTGGCAAAGGCGCCCAGCACCAGCCAGGCCTGGAGCAGCAGGCAGGCCGCCAGCACCGCGTAGGTGTGCGTGTCCCACAGCGACGCAAGCGCCTGCCGGGCGGGCGCCAGCCAGCCGCCCAGCGCGATGGACAGCGGCGACAGCAGGATGGCCAGGAACCACAGCCACACCAGCCGCGTCGTCCACAGCAGGAAGGCGGTGAGAAAGCCGCTGCATAGCAGCAGCAGGGGCCAGAACCCGGGCGCAGGCACGAGCAGCAGCAACAGGACGGTGTCCAGCGCGGTGAACAGCGCCCAGCCCAGCAGCGCGGCGCGCCTGAGCGTGGGCAGGTGGCCGGGCACGGTGCGGGCGGCGGTGGGGTGGTTCTGCTCCAGCAGGCTGTACGAGACGGCCATCCAGGCGCCGAGGCCGATGGTCAGCAGCAGCCCCACCACCACGCGCCAGCCGGCCGCGGGTGGCAGCCAGACCAGGCTGGCACCGCCAACCACGAGCAGCAGCGCGGCGATGATCCGCCGGCCCCAGGGCGAGGCGCGGTCGCGTTGACGCCAGGGCGCCAGCAGCACCTGCGAGTAGCGGGCGGCGCTCATCAGGTCAGCTCCGAGAACAGGTCGTCGAGGTTGACGCGGTCCATGCTCAGGCCGGCAGGCAGGGCTGCGTCGGCCGGCAGCCGCGCCAGCACGCGCTCGCGGCCGGCCTCCAGCGGCGTGCGCTTCAGCGGCTCGGCGCCCAAGCGGGCCATCAGCGCGGCCATCTCGGTGACCGTGCCGGTGAAGGCGCGCACCTGGTCCAGCAGCTCGTCCAGCGGCGCCTGCAGCGCGATGCGGCCACCGCTCATGAAGGCGACGTTGAAGGCCACGCGCTCCAGGTCCGACAGGATGTGCGTGGAGAACACCACGGTGGCGCCGCGGTCCAGCACCTGGCCCACCAGCTCGCGCAGGAAGTCGCGCCGGCCGGCCGGGTCCAGGCTGGCGACGGGCTCGTCCAGCACCAGCAGGTCGGGCTCGTGGGCCAGAGCGCGGATGATGGACAGGCGCTGCTTCTGGCCGCCCGACAGCTTGCGGATGGGCTTGTCGCGCGCGATGTCCCAGCGCGACATCAGGCCCTCCACCTTGGCCTCGTTCCAGCGCGGGTAGAAGCTCTTGAAGTAGGCCAGCAGCTGGGCCGGCGTGAAGCCCTCGAACAGGTCGCTGTGCTGCGGCACGTAGCCGATGCGGGCGCGCGCGGCGTCGTCCAGCGCCAGCACGTCCTGGCCGAACAGCCGCACGCGGCCGGCATCGGGCTCGCGCAGACCCAGCAGCGTCTCCAGCAGCGTGGTCTTGCCCGCGCCGTTGCGGCCCAGCAGGCCCACGACCTGGCCCGGCTTCAGCGTCCAGTCCAGGCCGTCCAGCACGGCGGGGCCCTTGGGGTAGGCCAGGCTCACACGGCTCAGTTCGGCGCTGGCGGACTCGGTGTGCGGAAAGTGAGGGCTCATGGGGGCCTCTTGAGGTTGCGGAAGGTGGCGCCTCAGGAGGCGCCGTCCTCCAGGATGGTTTTGAAGAGCTGCAGCACCTGGGCCTTGGGCAGCTCCAACTGCCGGGCCTCGGCGGCGGCCTTCTCCAGCGTGGGGCGCAGCAGCTCCACGCGATCCGCGGTGGGCTGGGCCTTCTGGTGCTGCGCCGCCACCACCATGGACAGGCCGCGCCGGCGCTCCAGCACGCCCTCCATCTCCAGCATGGAATACGCCTTGGAGATGGTCATGGGGTGCACCGCCAGCGCCTGCGCCAGCTCGCGCACCGACGGAATCTCGTCGCCCGCCTTCAGCTGCCCCGCCGCCACACGCCGCCGGACCTGCTCGATGAGCTGGCGGTAGATGGGCTCGGGCGAGCCGGTGTTGATGTGGACGAAATGGATAGGGTCCATGCAGAACTGCCAATGTGTACTAGTACGATAGTACACATGGACAGCAGCCGTCAAGCTGGCCGTCGCAATGTGCCGCCGTGGCGGTCGAGTGACGTGCAGCTTTGCCTAGGTTCGGCGCTACCAGCCGTTCATCCATCGAGTCAGTTGCAGCGTGGCCTTGGCGACGTGCGAGTGGACAGTGGTGATGCTGAGGCCGTGGAGCTTGGCGATCTCGCTGTAGGGCAAGCCGTCGAGGCGGTGGGAGAGGAAGATGACGCGCGTCTTGTCGGATAGGCGATTGATGCCCTCGCTCAGCCGGCAGACTCGTTCCTTGGCGAGCAATGCGGCTTCGGCGTCGGGGTTGATGTCCAGTAGGACAACATCTTCGACAAGCACCTCCTCGCCGTGGGCGACGCGCATGCGGTGCGCGTCGATGGCCAGGTTCAGGGCGGCGCGCATCATGAAGGCCTCGGGGCGCTCGACGGGGAGGTCGCTGCTATAGGAGGCCAGTCGGATCCACGCTTCTTGGACGAGGTCGTCGGCGTCCTGTGCCGTGGCCCCGCGGCGCCGCAGGGCGGCACGGATGCTCGCTAGGGTAGCTTTGAGGTTCATGGCGGGAGCCTGGCTGATTGGAGGTCAGTGAGTGGCAGGCAGGGCTGCTGATCGGCCGTACGCGCGCCTGGTTGGCGGCGGGGACTCCGCCTGCGCTGGTCTGTTGGTTGCGAGGTAGCGCTCCGCGGAGCGGCGGAGCAGTGCGGATGCTGCGTCGGCACTGGAGAAGGCGCCGTAGCGGGCGACTGCGCGCTTGAAGCGCCGGTCCATCTGCGTAGAGACCTCGTGGGCGCGCTCGATGTAGGGGCGGTGGCCCGGGTGGAGCGAGTCGATCAGGCACTGGTCGAGGAACTTGCCGAAAGGTGGAAGCACGGTGACGCCGGTGTGGAGAGACAAGAGGGTGGCGCCGATCTCGGCCGGGGCTGGACCGACAACGAACCGGAGGCGTTCAATGCCGCGGACGTGCAGGTCATGCGCGATGCAGGACCAGCAGGTTGGCTGATCTAGCAATTGCCAGGAGCCCAGGTAGTGCGGCTGGCCGTCAAGCAGGATTCCCAGGGCCCAGCTGAGCTGCTCAGCCCTCGTCCATGGGTCGCCTTGGAGCTTGAAGCTGAGCGTGCCAAATACCGCGCAGACGTACGAGCGACATAGCGGCCGCGACTCGGTTGCGATACCCAGAGGATCGTTCATCGCGCGCTCCATATTCGGGGGCAAGCTAGTCCCCGGCCAAGGTTTGAGATCAACGAGAAATTCCAACTATGGTTGGCGGACAAAATCATAGTCCACCGGCCCAATTTCTCCAACCATAGTTGGAGAAGCTGTTGAATCTGGCAATCACGTTCGGGCAGGTTCTGAGGGACCAGCGCAAGCAAGTCGGATTGACGCAAGAGCAGCTCGGCTTTGAGGCGGGGCTCGAGCGGAACTACATCAGCATGCTTGAACGCGGCGAGCGGCAGCCGACCCTTTCCACGCTGGTCAAGCTGGCAAAACCATTGCGCAAACGAGCATCGCAATTGGTGGCTTTGGTAGAGGCAGCCGGCGATGTTGCGAAGAGCGACTAACGCTGCTCTCAGCGGAGGTCGTTCGCAAGATGGACGCGCGCCCTATCGCCAGGTTCCCGTGCCTGCGCACACGGCCTCCCAGGTACCGAAAATTTGAGGTTTGTTCAACCAAAATTGCACAAATTTTGATTCTTGTGTAACCTTGGCTAATGCCTAAAGCCGCCGTTTCCGTAGCGAGCCTGCCCAGTCCTGTACAGATCTCGTTGGAAGTCCTTGGAGGCCATTTGCGGCTAGGTCGGAAACGACGGAAGGAGTCGCTGCGGGCTTGGGCCTTGCGGATGGATGTATCCGTTCCGACCTTGGCTGCGATGGAGAAGGGCGATCCACGCGTCAGCATGGGCGTGTATGCCACCGCTTTGTGGCTGCTCGGCCGAGATAGCGCGCTGCGGGATCTGGCGGCGCCAGAGCACGACGCCCAGGCTTTGGCGCAGGAGATCCTGGCCATTGAGAAAAAGGGGAGCCGGCGCCGTGAGTAGCGCCTACAAGCCGCAAGACACCATGAGCCTGTGGTGGCTTGGTGACGGGCCGGCGTCGCCGCGAAGCGTCGGCCAGATCTTCCTGGCCGAGGGCAACCGCAAAGTCGGCCTGGAGTATTCGGCCGACTGGCTGCAGCACGGCTTCCCCCTCAGCGAAGACCTGCCCTTGGGCCGAGGCGTCTACGTGCCCAAGGAGCGAGACATGGCGGTCGGCGCCGTTGACGATGCGCGCCCGGATCGCTGGGGCGAGCGTGTGATTCGCAACCTCTACAAGCCTTCACGGCTGTCGGTGCTGGAGTACCTCTACTTTGCGGGCGATGACCGCTTCGGCGCGCTGGGTGTCTCGACGGATGCTGGCGGCTACATGCCCAGCAGCGGGGGGGGCATGGCGAGCTTGGCGAACCTCGACGACATGCAGCGTGCGGTTGCTGCGGTCCTGGCCGACGAGAAGCTGGACGAGCGGCTGGTGCGCCTGGTCAAGCCCGGCCCGTCGTTCGGCGGCGCTCGGCCCAAGTCCTTGATCGAGATGGACGGCGCGCAGTGGGTCGTGAAGTTCTCCGAAGGAGAGGACTTCAACACGGAGCTGGTCGAGCACGCCACCATGCGTCTTGCCAGCCAATGCGGGATCGACGTGGCGCAGACGCGCGCGCTGCCTTTGGTCCACGGGCACGCCGTCGCCGTGAAGCGCTTTGATCGCTGCGGCGATCAGCGCTCGCATGTGATCTCCGCCAACACCGTGTTGCGCGCCAACGGCCTGCCCATGGGCTACCCGGAACTCGCACAGAGCCTGCGTCGGATCGGACGAGCACAAGCCATTCGCGGGCAACAGAAGGAGTTGTTCAAACGCATGGTCTTCAACATCCTGATGGACAACACGGATGACCATGAGAAGAACCACGCCTTCGTGCGCGCGGCCGACGGGTTCTACGATCTGTCACCGGCCTACGATGTCGTGCCGTCGGCTCAGGGGCTGGGTCAACAGCAGCTCAGGGTTGGCAAGGAGCAGGCCGATGCCTCGATCGAGAACGCGCTGTCGGAAGTGCAGGCCTTCGGGCTCACCAAAGACACGGCCGTGGAGGCGGTCAAGCGCGTGGCTGCGGCCGTACATGGGTGGAAGGAGTTCTTCCGGGGCCTCGGTGTAAGCAGTCGCGACTTGGACCAGTTGGCCCAGTACATCGATGGACCGAATCTGAAGGATCAGCGCGCCGAGTTCATCGACCGGACAAGCCAGAGCCTCTCCAGGTAGCACGCGGGCCTCGGGCCTCCAGCAACCCTCTTTCATGCGCGACGCTTCAGCGTGTCGCACGGTCAGGGATGGAGCGCCCTCCAGCGCGGGTAGGCCTCCAGCGCCTTCTGCGGCCAGGTGCCCCACCAGGTGTAGCCGTTGCGGCGGCCCTTGGAGATCTCGTTGACGTCGTCGTGGATGGTCTTTCCCCAGTCGCCAAAGATGGGGCGGCCGGTCGACACGTCGTAGAGCCGGGACCACAGCGGGCCGTCGCCGGGCCGGGAGATGAGCTTGCGGCCGTCGGGCGTCATGGTGAAGGCGTGGTCGCGCAGCGTCTGAGCCTGCAGCCAGGCAATGCCGGCGTGGATGGCGGCCTTCATCGCGGGCGTGGGGCGGGGCTGCCGCATCAGGAACAACAGCACGCCGGCGCTCTCGGCGCTGGCCAGGCCGCGCGGCTCGTAGTTGCGGGCAGAGATGGGTTGCAGCGTCAGCGCATCGATCTGCTGCGGCCAGCCGGTCAGGCGACCGTCGACCTTCACCTGGGCCGCCAGGATGACGTCGACCGCACGGGATGCGGCTGCGCGGGCCTGGCGGCGCAGCGCCTGGGGCACGAAGGCGAAACCGGGCGCCCCGTCGGCCACGTCCTGCAACAGGCGCGCAGCCTCGGACACGGCATCGTCGTTGAAGGTGATGCCGTCGTGGAAGCCCCCTTCCAGCGGGTAGTTCTGCGGCCAGCCGCCGTTGGGGTACTGGGCCATCAGCAGGTAGCCGATGCCCTTGAGGATGGCGTCTCGATACGCGTCGCCGGCGCGCTGCTGGTTCACGCGCGCGAGGAAGCGGATCTCGGTGTGCGTGGCGTCGTTGTCCAGCGTGCCGACGAAGGTCCAGAAGCGGTCGCGCGGCTCGTCGAAGCTGCCGCTGCCCACGGTCATGGTCTCGGCGTTGTTCGCGTAGCGCTGGCCGGGCAGGCGCGGCGGGCCGCTGCGGTTCTGGTTCTTGCTCCAGCCGCCGCTGGGGGTCTGGAAGCTGAGGATGGTGGCAGCGATGCGGGCCGCTTCGTCCGACGCGTACCAGCCGGGCTCGCGGTCCAGCGGCGCATTCATCTTGCCGGCCACGGGCGGCGGCGGCACGGGGTCGCCGGGCTTCAGCTCGCGGGCCAGCGTGGCGCGGTCGAAGGCCATCTGGCGGTCAGACCGTTCGTGATACGCCTGCCAGGCGGGGCGCTGTGCGGCAGGCAGTTCGGCGAAGCGGGCGGCGCTCACCTCGGGCGCCGGCGTGTTGTGGCCGATGACGGCGGCCAGCGCCGCACTCGGCAGCAGGGCGAGGAGCAACAAGCGCTTCATGGCAGTGGCAGCAGGCCTTCGGCGCGCACGTTCCAGGCGCCGTCCTTGGGGAAGCCCGGCGCGGCAACACCCTGGGGCGCCGCGTCCCAGCCACCGGCCATCAGGCCCATGGCCATCAGGTAGGCGGCGTTGGTGGGCAAGTAGGCCACCGCGCCCTCGGGGTCGCGCGGGCGGCGGCTGTAGCCACTGGGCATGAAGTGGGCCGCAGCACGGGTGTTGCCGAGGATGGCCACGGCGCGATCCGGCTCGCCCAGCCGCGCGGCCGTCAGCGCGCCCTGCCCCATCTGCCAGCTGACCCAGCCGCCGTCCACGCCGCGCTGCTCATGCACGGCGTGGAAGGTGCGACGCGCGGTCTCGATGTCGATCTTGTCCGTGGCCGGCAGATAGCCCAGCGCGAGCAGCATGGACGAGGGCGCGCCGCGCTTGCCCGGGCCGAACAGGTTGCGGATGCCCTCGATCTCCAGGTACTTGCCGTCCTGCTGCGGCAGCGGCGCGAGGTTCTTGATGACCTCGGCCCACTTCGCATCGGGTGCCAGACCTTGCCGCTCTCGCCATTGCTGCGCGACCTGCAGCCCGTAGTACCAGAAGGCCACTTCGAAGGTCGGGTTGCGCACCAGCTCGACGGACGTGCTCTCGCTGACGTTCTTCAGCGGCGGGCCCAGGTGGTAGACGCCGGTGGCCGGATCGCGGTGCGCGAACGAGGCTAGGAACTTGGCGGACTCGGCCACCAGCTCGCCGTAGCGCTGCAGGGTTTCCTTCGTCGGCTTGGCGCGGTAGACCAGCTCGGCCAGGTAGATGGGGTTGGGCTGGTTCCAGATGATGTACGGGTTGATGCCGCCCGGCGTGGGGCGGCCATCCAGGCCCGACATCTTGGGCCAGCGCACGCCGTCAAAGCCTTCCGACTTCGCCTGCGCCATGCCCTTGGGCAGCTGCCCGAGGTACCAGGCCAGGCCCTTCTCGAGCAGGTCCACATGGCCCCATTGGTAGAACTGCGCCGCGTGGAAGACGTAGACCTCGGAGTTGTGCTTGCCGAACCAGGACAGGTGCTGCAGGCCCGTCTCGGCGGGCGGGAAGCTGCCGGCGTAGTTCACGCGCATCAGGTACAGGGACTGGATGGTGCGGCGCTCGACCTCCTTGGCGCGCGGGTCGGTGGCGGCGCTGAGGTCCACCATGCCGCCCTTGGTCCAGTAGTCGCGCCAGGCCTGCTTCGATGACGCAATCGTGCTGTCCACCGTTTCGCTGGGCGCCGGGTGCTCGGCATCGGCAAACGCGGCCGTGAACGCAATCGTGTCGCCCTTCGTCGCGCGCAGTCGGTAGTCGTGCGGCGCAGCCAGCTGCGGCGTGGAGGCGCTGACCAGCTCGGCCGGCGTGCTCCAGCGCAGCTCGGTGTCGTAGCGTGTGCCGTCGGCCTCGCGGGCGATGCGGGCGTGGCCGGCGGCCACCTGGGTCAGCGTGCTGCGGTGCCGCTCGGGCTGCTCCCAGATGAAGGGCGGCTTGTGGGCGATGGCCGTGCGGTAGGCATAGGGGAAGCGCACGCGCACCTGCAGGTCGCCGCTGGCGATCAGCGGCGAACGCGCCTGCACGGCCAGCACGGCGGCACTGCCGTGGGCGGCGGTCGTCACCTCCAGCGGCTGGCCGCGCACCAGCAGTTTGCTGGTGACGATGCCGGTCCACAGGTCCAGCGTCTGGCTCACGCCCGCGATGTCTTCGCTGCGCAGCACCTCGCCGTACAGCGTGAACTGGAACTGGCCCAGCGGCATGGGCTGGGGGTTCTCGCGGTAGTAGCGGCCGGCGGGCGTGTTCTGGTGGATGGGGTAGAGGATCTGCCGGCCGTGGAAGGGCACCGGCGCCAGCGTGTCCTCGAAGCGCAGGCCCTCGGGGTTGGGGAAGCTGTGCCAGCTCCAGGTGTTGCGCGTCTCCAGCGGCAGGCCACCGTCGTAGTAGATGCGCTCCAGGCTCTGCAGGCCGGTCACGTCCACGGTCACCGCAAAGTCGCCGTTGCCGACGGTCAGCGCGGACTCGGGGTTGATCCCGGTGTTGCGCACCGCGTGGCGGGCGACGACGGCGGCGCGGTCGATAGTGGCATTCGGCTGGGCGAGTGCGGGCAGTGCCACGCACGCGGCCAGAAGGAAGGAAAGCAGCTTCAAAACGGCGACCTCAGTTGCGGGAACGTTCGGGTTGGCCACGGTCGAGCGTCAGGCTCATCAGACCGATCACCACGTCATTGCTCAGGGTGCGCAGCGTCAGGCGCGCGAGGGGCTTGGCCGGGTCGAGCGGCAGGTCGACCACGGTGGCGGCGCCGCCAGGCACCGCACGGCCGGTGGGCTGCAGGCGCACCAGGCCAGTCTTCAGGTCCACGCGCGGCGGCGTGGGGCCGGGGCGCTGGAACTGGTAGTCATCGATGAAGTAGTCCTGCTCGATAGGCCACCAGGTGGTGGGATTGTGCAGGGCCAGCCGGGCGCTGCTGCCGTCGGCGTACTCGACGAGGACCTCGCCGTTGTCGATGCGGCTTTGCATGAAGTTGGTGGTGCCGGCCATCAGCAGGTAGGCGCGGCGGGCCTTGCCGGTCAGCGGGATGCTGATCTCCTTCGGGTAGTTGTCCCAGCGCGACGTGAAGGCGATGTTGCGAGCCTCGGGTGCACCCGGCGTGGCGAAGGGCAGGCCGTTGGGCAGCTTGAATTGGCCGTTGTTCTCGGCCGCCACGCGGCGCAGGCCGCTGTCGTCGATAGTGGGCAGCTCGTTCACATGCCCCGCCCAGGCGCCGGCGCCTTGCGACGGCAGCGTCAGCGATACACCGCTCGGGCGCGGCGTCAGGTACTTGCCGGGCTTGAAGAGGTCGGTGAGGCGGTCGTTGAAGTGGGTGTCGAGGACGATGGGGTCGAAGGCGGCATCCTTCACCGGCGTCGTCCAATCCGGAACCTCGGGTCGCGCCGGGTAGACGTGAAGCGGCGGGATGATCGGCCACGCGGCCTTGCGCCACTTCACGACGACATCGGCCCGTGGTCCCCACGGACGCTCGACAAGCACGACACGCGCCTCCGGGTCCGGCTTCCACGCGACGGGCCGGCCGTTCCACATCACTGACTCGATTTCGCGGCCCCAAGCCTGGAGCCTGATTCGCAGTTGCTTGAAGCGCGACGCCGGTTGCGTGATCTGCCATCGCTCCCGCATGCCGTCGCGCTTGAAGGCAAGGCCCACGCCGGGATGCTGCAGCTCGGCAGCGTTCCATGCGGAGGGAAGCCCGGGCTGCACGGTCATCACGCCTGCCAGCGCGTCGGGCTTCACGCCAAACAAGCCCTCGATCAATGCGCGCGCGGCCACACCGGTCCCATCGGCGAAGTCTCGCTGCGACTCGCGGCGGTAGTGGTCCAGGTAGTTCATGGAACCCACATTGCCCGGCGTGATGCCCATGTTCATGCTGGCCATCAAGGCGCTCTTGGCAAGGATGAACGCAGACTCGAAGTAGCTGGACTGCCACATGGCCAAGGCCGTGTGCAGGTTCTCGCCCATGACGACGTTGTTCACCGACCAGGCGTAGGGCATCCAGTCCGTGCTGGGCAGCACGTGATAGGCCAGGTCCCTCGGCGCGCCGGGGCCGTGCACGGGAATCTGTTTGAAGGAGCGGAATACGTCCCGTGTCATCTGCATCGCCTCTTGCGGCGTGGGCACCTCGGAGTCGATGGCCGTGTAGAAGCTCCACAGCCCGTAGCTCGGGTGCAGGCGCTGCAGGCCCAGGCTGTCGCGGGACTCGCCAAAGGCACCGCGTTCGGGCATCCACAAGTGCTTGCGCATGCCTTGCGCAATGAGATCGGCCTCGCGTTGGTAGGCGCTGCCGTCCTCGCCCAGCAACTTGGCCAACCTCGCCGCGCTGCGGAAGGCATAGACGTTGTAGGCCGACGCATGCGTGACGCCGCCGCCGCCGTAGAAGATGTCGTCGCTGGCCCAGAAGTTGGCATAGCCCTCGTACAGCGGCAGGCCGTCGAAGTCGCGGCGGAACAGGCGCTGCTCCCAGGCGAGGTGGCGCTGGATGGCGGGCCAGGCACGGCGGGCCAGCTCCAGGTCGCCTGTCCACAGCAGGTGGCGGAACAGGGCGTCGAAGAACACCATGTTCATGTCGTAGTGCGAGGCGGTCAGGTTGCCGTTGGAGTGCAGTGCCGTCCTGCTGCGTGCGAGGTTGGTGTCGGTGTCGGGCGGCGGCAGCTGCGCGGGAATGGGCGAGGTGTTCTGTCGCGCGATCCAGGTCTCGATGTTCTGCTTCGCGCGATCGTGCCAGCCGAGGGCATCGAGCGCATAGGCGCCGCGCCAGCCCAGCAGCGGCACGCGCCAGGCGACGGCACCGTGCAGGATGGCCTTGGCGTCGTCGTCCCACAGCGCATCGCCCACGACGTTGATCGCGCCGACGGCGGCGTTCAGGTAGGGGTCGGGCGTGGTGATGCGGATCTGCCGGCGCAAGGCCTTGAAGTGGGCCTGCTCCCTGGCGAACAGCGCGGGCAGTTCGGCGGGCGTGAAGCGCGGGGCGAGCGGTGTGCCGCGCGTGGCCGGGCGCGGCGCGCCGACGGCGGCGTAGGTCTGCGCGGCGGCGCTGGCCAGCGAGCGGGCGGCGTCGGCGAGGCGCTGCAGCGCCAGCCAGGCGGGCCGTCGTTCCTGCAGCGGCACGCGTCCCACGACGATGGCCGCGTCGGGCGTTGCGCCGGATGGAGCCAGCAGGGCGGGCAGGTCGCCCCAGTCGTTGGCGGCGGCCAGGTGCTGTGTCGCGCCGACGGGCACCACCCCGGCGATCAGCGCCGCCGGGGCGGCCAGCACGAAGCCGTCCGCGCCCAGCGCCAGCCGGTTGCCGGCGGCGAACTGCGACTGGAACTGGAAATACTGGCTGATGGGCACGGACTCGGTGCCGATGTCGCCATCGCGCCGGCCGCGCTGTCCGGTGACGCCGCCGTAGGCCCACACCAGCTCGGCGCCTTCGGGCAGGCCGCGCCCCTCGGCGCGGATCACCAGGCCTTCGGTCGTCGTCGTGGCGAGCGCGACGACGGCCAGGCGGCCTTCACCGAGCAGCGGGTCGCGGATGTCGTAGTGCAACTCGCCCGGGCGGTAGCGCGTCGTGACGGACTCGACCTCGTGCAGCCAGCGACTGCCGGCGGGCGTTCGCAGTGCCAGCCGCAGGTTGCCACCACGACCGGGCAGGTAGAGGAGGAACTCCGGCTTGTCGCCACCGTCGACCCGAAAGCCCGTGCGACCGCCGTACAGCGGACGGTTGAAGAACTCGGCGCCGTTGTGGATGACGAAGTCTTCGCCCTCCGGCGTGTAGCGCAGTGGCTGGGCCGTCTGGCCCTGCAGATTGATGCGCGTCTGCTGCGGGCCGGAGATGGCCTGCGCGGCGACCGGCCACGGCAGCGCCAGCACGGCCAAGACCACAACCTCAGCCACACCTTCGAGAAACCAGCGTCTCATTCCTTGCCCTCGCCCGGCGCGGGGCCGGAACACGGCGAGTCGTCCCGGGCGCGCAGGGCCGGGGACGACAGGCAATTCAATCGTCGTTGAACAGCGATTCGGCCAGGTAGAGGCCGGCGGCTACGGTCATGCCGAACAGGCTGCCGGACTGTGGCATGGCCATCAGCTCGGCGCTGCTGAGGCCCACGCGGGCCGTCGTCACGGTGAGCTGGTCGCCGTTGGCGCCGCCGAAGGCGGGGCAGGTGATGTCGCGCACCGGCACGCTGTAGCGGGCCAGCAGCCGGCCGTCGGCGCCGTAGCGCGTCACGGCGCCGTTGCCCCATTCGGCGTTCCACAGGCAGCCCTGGGCGTCGATGGTGGAGCCGTCCGGCTCGGCGGCCTCGACGTCCTTCTTCACGAACAGCCGCGGCTCGCTGACGCGGGCGCTGGCCGAGTCGTAGTCGCACACCATGATGCGGCGCGTGGGCGAGTCGCAGTAGTACATGCGCCGGCCGTTGGGGCTGAAGCAGATGCTGTTGGCGATGGCCACGCCGTCCAGCGGCAGGCGGCGCAGGCCGCGCGCCGCCGAGTACTGGTAGAAGCCGCCGATGGTCTGGCGCGGCTCGGCCTCGTCCAGCGTGCCGAAGACCAGCGCACCGCTGCGGTCGCAGCGGCCGTCGTTGGAACGGGTGCTGGGCAGGTGGGCTTCGATCAGCGTGATCTCTTGCGGCTGCGCATCGATGACGCCGGTGGCCCGCAGGTCGGGCAGCGTCAACCAGGCCAGGCGCTTGGCCATGGCCAGCAGCAGCCGGCCGGAGCGCGTGTGCACGAAGCAACCGACGCGCTCGGGCAGGCGCACCTGCAGCGTGGCACTCGCGCCGGGCGTCCAGGCGTGGATGCAGGAGTTGACGATGTCGGTCCACCACCAGCGGCCCGACGGTGCATGCCATTGCAGGCCTTCGCCGAGGCTGTTGGCCTGGGCGAGAACGAGGGAGAAGGGGTGTTCAGCTTTGCTCATCGGGGCTGGCTTGGGCGCTGGACTCCAGGGCGGCGCGGGCCTGCTTGCGCCGGATGGCGCTGGCATGGCGTTGACGCTCTTCGGGCGTGAAGGGACGCAACGGCGGCACGGGGACGGGCTTGTTGTCGTCGCCCACCGCCACCATCGTGAAGTAGCAGCTGTTGACGTGCCGCGACTCCTGCGTGCGGATGTTCTCGGCCACGACCTTGATGCCGACTTCCATCGACGAGGTGCCGGTGTGGTTGACGCTGGCTAGGAAGGTCACCAGCTCGCCCACGTGGATGGGCTGGCGGAAGATGACGCGGTCCACCGACAGCGTGACGACGTAGCGGCCGGCATAGCGGCTGGCGCAGGCGTAGGCCACCTGATCCAGCAGCTTGAGGATGTTGCCGCCATGGACGTTGCCGGAGAAGTTGGCGGTGTCCGGCGTCATCAACACCGTCATCGTCAGTTGGTGGGCGGGCAGGTCCATGGCGACGGCTTCGGCGGTTCAGTAGAAGCGGTGGATTGTCGTGCTGCGGAACACCTCGCCCGGCCTCAGCACCGTGCTGGGCCAGTCGGCGCTGGCTTCGTGGTGCGGCGAGTCGGGGTTGTGCTGAGTCTCCAGGCACAGGCCGTCGCCCTGGCGGTAGATGCGGCCTCCCGGTTCCTTGCTGGCCGCCAGGCTGCCGTCCAGGAAGTTGCCGGAATAGAACTGGATGGCCGGTTCACTGGTCAGCACGTCCATGCGGCGGCCGGAGTGCGGGTCCTCCAGCGTCGCGGCGGGACGCAGGCCGTCGGCATTCAACTCCCCGTCCAGCAGCCAGTTGTGGTCGTAGCCCTTGGCCAGCAGCAGCTGCGGATGGGCCTGGCGGATGCGGGCCGCGATGGGCGTGGGCCGGCGGAAGTCGAAAGGCGTGCCATCGACAGCGGCGTGCCGCAACGGGATCAGGTGTGCATCCACCTCGCTGTAGCGCGAGGCCAGCAGGGTGAGGTGGTGGTCCAGCACGCTGCCGTCGCCGGCGAGGTTGAAGTAATCGTGGTGCGTGAGGTTGACGACGGTGGCGCGGTCGGTGGTGGCCTCGTAGTCGATGCGCCAGGCGTTCTCGGTGGCGCTGATCGAATAGCGCAC
Source organism: Roseateles sp. (assembly GCA_036401055.1). GTDB lineage: Bacteria > Pseudomonadota > Gammaproteobacteria > Burkholderiales > Burkholderiaceae_C > Pelomonas. The sequence goes on along the minus strand of DASWWC010000031.1, from coordinate 46,200 downwards.
ACGGACGATCAGCTCGCCGGGGAAGCCCTGGTCGCCATGCGGGCTGGTCAGGCTGAATCGCAGCGCCTGGGCCTCGCCGGGCCGGGGCGTGTCGGGTTCGGCCGCCCACAGTCGGTGGCCGAAGCCCTCGGTGCCGCCGTGCAGGCAGTTGGGACCGTCGTTGCGGGCGAGAGTGTAGGTCTCGCCATCCAGCGCGAAGCTAGCGCCCGCGATGCGGTTGCCGTAGCGACCCACGATGATGCCGAACGAGGGGTTGCGGTGGACGTAGTCGTCCAGGTTGTCGAAGCCCAGCACGACATTGCCGCTGTTCCCCTTGGCATCAGGCACCCACAGGCCGGTGACGATGCCGCCCAGCGTGATGGCGGTGAGCCTCAGGCCCAGGCCGTTGGAGAGGGTGTATTCATGCACCACCCGCCCGTCGGGCAGCTGGCCGTAGTCGCGGCATTCCATCAGGCCCAGCCTCCATCAACGACAAAATCTTGCGCGGTGCACATCGCCGAATCATCGGCGGCCAGGAACAGCGCCATCGCCGCGATGTGCTGCGGCATCAGCGGCTCATTGATGCACTGGCCCTTGGCGATCTCCTGCTTGGTCTCTTCGGTGACCCAGAGCTTGAGCTGCTTCTCGGTCATGACCCAGCCCGGCACCAGCGTGTTGACGCGTATCCGGTGGACTCCGAAGTCACGCGCCAGGCAGCGCGTCAGGCCCTGCACGGCCGCCTTGCTGGCCGTGTAGGCCGGCATGCCGCCCTGCTTGAGCATCCAGCTGATGGAGCCGAAGTTGACGATGCTGCCACCACCCGTCGCCTTCATGTCGGGCAGCACGGCCTGGGCCGCGAAGAACTGATGCTTGATGTTGACGGCCACGCTCGCGTCCCAGAACTCGGGCGTCGTGTCCTCGACGGCGTGGCGCTTGTCGTTGGCAGCATTGTTCAACAGCGCCGTGAACGGGCCGGCGCGCTCGCGCAGCGTGGCTATCGCTGCGCGCATCGCTTCCACGTTGCTCAGGTCAGCCGCCATGAACTGCGGCGCGTGGCGCGACGTGCCCGCCAGGCGGGCGGCCAGCGCCTCGCCTTCGGCGGCAGCCAGGTCGATGAAGGCCACCCGGGCGCCCTGTTCAGCGAAGGCCTCGACCAGCGTCTCGCCGATGCCGGTGGCCCCGCCGGTGATCAGGACGCCCCGGTCCTGCAGGCTGGGATAGCGCGCGTAGGCACTCATGCAACTGTCTCCTGGATGCTGCCTCCCGACTTCTACGGCCGGGCGATGCCGGGATTATTAGTCATACTTTTTTGTTTGCAAAGTTGGCAATTTGCGGGTTAACCCCAATCAACTTGCATAAATAGTCATACTTTAATGGCGACATGCCGGCGCCTACAGCTGGCCGTGCGCCGGCACGTCGGCGCTTGATCCAACTTCCCCAGAGACAAGGGACCGCACCATGAGCGCCTCCGCCATCCGCCCTGGACGACCGTACCGCGGCGTCTTCCCCGTTGTTCCGACCATCTTCAACGCTGACGGCACGCTGGACTTGCCCGGCCAGCTGCGCTGCGTCGACTTCATGATCGACGCCGGCTCCAACGGCCTGTGCATCCTGGCGAACTTCTCCGAGCAGTTCGTGCTGTCGGACGCCGAGCGCGAGACGCTGACCCGCGCCATCCTTGAACACGTCGCCGGCCGCGTACCGGTCATCGTCACGACGACGCACTACTCGACGCAGATCTGCATCGAGCGCAGCCAGCTGGCGCAGCAGCTCGGCGCTGCCATGGTCATGGTCATGCCGCCGTACCACGGCGCCACCTTCCGCGTGTCCGAAGGCCAGATCGAAAGCTTCTACCAGCGCCTGTCCGACGGCATCAACATCCCCATCATGATCCAGGACGCCCCGGTGGCCGGCACGCCGCTGTCGGTGCCGCTGCTGGCACGCATGGCGACGAACATCGTCAACGTGAAGTACTTCAAGCTGGAGATGCCGCAGGCCGCCAGCAAGATGCGCGAGCTGATCCGCGTTGGCGGCGCCGCCATCGAGGGCCCGTGGGACGGCGAGGAAGCCATCACGCTGCTGGCCGACCTGGACGCCGGTGCCACCGGCGCGATGACCGGCGGCGCCTTCCCCGACGGCATCCGCAAGATCTTCGACGCCTTCCACGCTGGCGACCGCGAGACCGCCGTGGTGGAGTACGGCCGCTGGTTGCCGCTGATCAACTACGAGAACCGCCAGGGCGGCATCCTGACCGCCAAGGCGCTGATGAAGGAAGGCGGCGTCATCAAGAGTGACGCACCGCGCCACCCCTTCCCCGAGATGAGCCCAGAGGTGCGCGCCGGCCTGCTCGACGCCGCCAAACGACTCGATCCCCTGGTCCTGCGCTGGGGCAAGTGATGCGTGCGGCGCTCGCGACGCTGCTCGCGCTGTGCCTGGCCGCTCCCGTCGCCGCGTTGGAACCCCAGGGCGAGACGGGCGCGCACGACCCGACGTTGCTCATCCAGGCCGACCGCTGGTTCGTCTTCACGACCGGCAAGGGCCTGCAGCGGCTGGAGTCGACCGACCAGGGCAAGACCTGGCGCCGCCTGGCCCCGCTGTTCACACAGGCGCCCGCCTGGTGGCTTGATGCCGTGCCCGAGCAGAAGCCGCTGGACATCTGGGCCCCCAAGGTCTTCCAGCACGCGGGCCGCACCTGGGTGCTGTACTCCATCTCCACCTTCGGCAAGAACCGCTCGGCCATCGGCCTGGCGAGCAGCGACAGGCCGGACGGCAGCGAATGGCGCGATGACGGTCTGGTGGTGGCCAGCACGGCGGCGGACAACTTCAACGCCATCGACCCCGACTTGTTCGTCGACCGCGACGGCAAGCTGTGGATGAGCTACGGCTCCTTCTGGGGCGGACTGCGCCTGACGGAGCTGGACGCGAAAACGCTGAAGCCGATCGGCAGCACCCGATTCGTTGCCCGCAGCCCGGCCATCGAAGCACCGACCATCGTGCGTCGTGGCGACTGGGTCTACTTGTTCGCGTCCTACGACCTGTGCTGCAAGGGCGCCCAGAGCACCTACAACATCCGCGTGGGCCGCGCCCGCAGCGTGACCGGCCCTTACCTGGACCGCGACGGCAAGGACCTGATGGAAGCGGGGGGCACCCAGTTGCTCGCCTCCACCGGCACGCGATGGAAAGGCCCGGGGCACCAGGACATCATCGGCGACCTGATGGTGCACCACGCCTACGACACCGAACGCGGCGGCAGGCCGCATCTGCGCATCGCGCGACTGGGCTGGTCCGAAGACGGTTGGCCTGTCATCCAAGAAGAATGAACCGGAGACTGCCGTGGCAGGCCTGAAGCTGGAGAACATCTGCAAGCGCTACGGCGCGGTGCAGGTCATCGAGAACCTGTCGCTGGACGTCGAGCCGGGCGAATTCGTCGTCTTCCTGGGCCCGTCGGGCTGCGGCAAGACGAGTCTGCTGCGCATGATCGCGGGGCTGGAGGAAGTGACCGGCGGCCGCATCCTCATCGGCGACCGTGACGTGACCCACGCTGCACCGGGGCTGCGCAACCTGGCCATGGTGTTCCAGCACTACGCGCTGTACCCGCACATGACGGTGCGCGACAACCTCGCATTCGGCCTGAAGAACATCGGCGTGCCGGCCGACGAGATCGCCAGGCGCATCACCGAGTCGGCACGCATGCTGGAGCTAGACACGCTGCTGGACCGCAAGCCGGGCCAGCTCTCCGGCGGCCAGCGCCAGCGCGTGGCCATCGGCCGCGCGGTGGTGAAGGAGCCGGCCATCTTCCTGTTCGACGAGCCGCTGTCCAACCTGGACGCCGCGCTGCGCGGCCGCACGCGGCTGGAGCTGGCTCAGCTGCACCAGCGGCTGGGCGCGACGATGGTCTTCGTCACGCACGACCAGATCGAGGCGATGACGCTGGCCACGCGCATCGTCGTCATGAAGGGCGGCGCGATCGAGCAGGTGGCGACGCCGGCCGAGCTGTACCGCCGGCCCGCCACCAAATTCGTCGCGAGCTTCATCGGCACGCCGGGCATGGGGTTCGTGCCGGTGCAGCGCGCCGCAGATTCCCGCGGCCGGGTCGCCGTGACGGTGCCGGGTGGCCAAGTGGTGACGACGCATGTCTCGACCGATGCCGTGCCGTCGCAAGGCCTGGTACTGGGCGTGCGCCCCGAGAACCTGCGCGTGGCTGAAGTCGGCCCGCTGCGCGGCCGCGTCGAGCTGGTCGAGTTCCTGGGCGAGCGGACGCTGGCGCACCTGAAGCTGGAAGGTGAGACGCCGTTGATCGTCACCGTGCCTGCAGGCCAGTCGCCCAAGCTGGGCGCCCATGTGCACGTCACCGTGGACATGGCGGACGCCCATCTGTTCGACGAAACGGGCCGCGCCCACCACGCCCAGGAGACGCTGGCATGAGCGCCAGCACCGTCGGGCTGCGCGCCTCGCGCCCGGCCTACGCCCTCTTCGTGCTGCCCTTCGTGGCGCTGTACGTGCTGCTGCTGCTGTGGCCGCTCGCCAAAGGCATCTGGATCAGCTTCCACGACCACGACCTGCTGTCCGACGACAGCTTCTGGGTCGGCCTGGCCAACTACAAGGAGCTGTTCGCCGACGAGGTCTTCCACCAAGTCGTGTGGAACACCATCCGCTTCGTCGGCATCAGCACACCCATCTTCGTGATCCTGTCGCTGATGCTGGCGCTGGCGCTGAACCGCCCCGGCAAGCTCGCCACCTTCCTGCGCGCCACCTTCTTCTGCGCGTCCGTCTTCTCGGTCACGCTGATCACGCTGGTCTGGAAGCTGGCCCTCATGCCCGAACGCGGCCTCATCGCGCAGATGTTCGCGGGATTGGGCATCCCCGAGATGCCGCTGCTGACCAGCGACAACCTGGCCCTCACCACCATCGCCCTGGTCACCGTGTGGTGGATCATCGGCCTGCCGATGATCCTGTTCCTGTCGGCGCTGCAGCAGATCCCGTCGGACATCTACGAAGCTGCCGCGCTGGACAACACGCCGCGCTGGCGCGTGCTGACGCACATCACGCTACCCAGCCTCAAGCGCGCCATCGTGCTGGTCGCGCTGATCGAGGTGATCCGCCAGTTCCAGGTCTTTCCGCAGATCATGCTGATGACCAACGGCGGGCCCAACAACACGACCCGCTCCATCGTGCAGTTCACCTACGAGCAGGCCTTCATGCAGCTCTCGCTGGGCTTCGCGACGGCGGCTTCGCAGATCCTGCTGGCGATCATGCTCATCGGCGTCTCGGCCCAGCTCTGGCTTGAGCGCGACAAGGGAGGCAAGCGATGAACCCGCTGCTCAGACGCGGTTGGTTCGACCGCTTCGTGATGGCCGCGCTCACGCTGCTGGCCCTCGCGTGGATGGCGCCGCTGCTGTGGGTGCTGGCCCTGTCCTTCAAACCCAACGAGTTCCTGCTGCGGCACACCGACGTCTTCCTGTCGCCGCCCTACACGCTGCAGAACTACCTGGACATCCTGCAGACCTCGCAGGTATTCCGCTGGCTGGGCAACAGCGTCGCCGTGGCGCTGATGCAGACGGCGGGCGTGCTGGTGCTGTCGTCGCTGGCCGGCTACGGCTTCGCGCGCTGCGAGTTCCCGGGCCGCAAGTGGTTGTTCGCGCTGGTGCTGTTCGGCCTGGCCATTCCGGCGCAGTCGGTCTTCATCCCGCTGCACCGGCTGTTCTCGGAGTGGAACCTGCAGAACACCATCGCGGGCCTGGCGCTACCGGGCCTGGCGGCGCCGTTCGGCGTCTACCTGATGACGCAGTACTTCAAGGCCATCCCGGCCGAGCTGGAAGAGGCCGCGATGCTGGACAACGCGTCGCGCTTCAAGACCTTCCTGACCATCATCCTGCCGCTGACGCTGCCTGCACAGGCCACGCTCGGCATCTTCACGTTCCTGGCCTGCTGGAACGACTACCTGTGGCCGCTCGTCATCGCGACGCAGCCCGACATGTACACGCTGACGCGCGGCCTGGCGTCCACGCAGACCAACTTCGCGCAGTCGGAGGGCCTGGGCTTCCTGATGGCCCAGGCCGTATTCGCCGGGGTGCCTGCGCTGATGCTGTATCTGTTCTTCCAACGCCACCTGGTGACGGCCGTCGCGGGGACGGGCAAATGATGAAGCGCCTGCTGATTTGTCTCTCCGCCGCGTTGCTCGCCGCCTGCGGCCCCGGCGCCAATGATCCGGCCAAGACCGAGATCACGCTGATGCGCTTCTTCGGCAGCTGCGAATCGCAGTTCGGCCAGGTGGTGAAGGCCTCGGAAGGCGTGGGCGAGTGCGGCATCGTCACCGCGCTGGTCAACGAGTTCAACGCCACCAACACCGACGGCATCGTCGTGCGCACTCAAATCGGCGAGTGGGGACCGTACTACGACCAGCTCACCGCCCGCCTGGTGTCCAAGGACATCCCGACGGTGGCGGTCATGCATGAGTCGGCCCTGGGCGACTACGTGCGCCGCAAACTCGTGCTGCCGCTGGACGCCGACTTCGCCAGCATCGGCGTGCCGGTGGACGACTTCACCGAGCATGCGCGCAAGGGCACCTCGTTCAACGGCCAGACCTACGCGCTGCCCTTCGACACCTGGGCCTGGCTGTGGCACATCAACACGACGCTGATGAAGCAGGCAGGCCTGCTGGGCGCCGATGGCCAGCCGGTGCTGCCGCGCTCGCCCGAGGAGCTGCTGGCGCAGGCGCGGCAGTTCAAGCAGAAGACAGGCAAGCCCTTCTTCGCCTGGGCCGTGGCCAACGAGACCGCCGCCAACAACCGCACCTTCCAATCACTGATCGCGCAGCAGGACGCCAAGCTGTTCTCCGAGGACGGCAAGCGCATCAACATGCAGCAACCGGCCGTGGTCAACGCGCTGACGCTGATGCAGACGCTCTACCGCGAGGGCCATGTGCGGCCCAACCTCGACTACGCGGCCGCCAACCAGGCCTTCCTGAACGGCCAGGCCGGGGTCGTCGTCGTCGGCACCTGGACCATCGACCAGTTCCTGCGCGAATCGCAGAAGGCAGACTCGCCGCTGAAGGGTGGCTATGCGGTGCGGCCATTCGCGCAGCTGTACGCCAAGCCTGCGGTGTTCGCTGATGGCCATTCGTGGGCGCTGTTCAAGGGCGGCACGACCGACGCCAAGGGCCACGAGGCGGCCGTGAAGTTCCTGAAGTTCGTCTGGGACCGCAGCTCCGAATGGTCGCGCACGGGCCACCTGCCGGTCAGCAAGACCGTGGCGCAGAGCGACGCCTTCCGCGCGCTGCCGCAGCGGGAGTCGCTGGCCGAGATCACGACCACCGGCGCCTCCATGCCGGGCAACGTGCCCACGCAACGCAACATCGAGCTGCTGATCGGCGAGGACGTGGCCAACCTGCTGCTGTCGGGCAAGCCCGTGGCCGAGGTGCAGGCCAGCGTCGAGAAGCGCGTCAACAAGGCACTTCAAAAGGCACGCCGCTGATGACCTTCAAGGCCTCCCTCACCGTCGACCGCGATTTCGACATCGCGCCGCTGGACCGCCGCCTGTTCGGCGTGTTCGTCGAGCACCTGGGCCGCTGCGTCTACAACGGCATCCACGAGCCGACGCATCCCACGGCGGATGAACACGGCTTTCGTGGCGACGTGGCCGAGCTGACGAAGGAGCTGGGCGCCATCATCGTGCGCTACCCCGGCGGCAACTTCATGTCGGGCTACAACTGGGAGGACGGCGTCGGTCCGAAGGACCAGCGCCCGCGCAGGCTCGACCTCGCCTGGTTCTCCACCGAGACCAACCAGGTCGGCACGCACGAGTTCATGGCCTGGTGCAAGAAGGTGGGCATCGAACCCATGTTCGGCGTCAACCTCGGCACCCGCGGTCCGGACGAGGCGCGGCACTACCTCGAATACTGCAACCACCCGGGTGGCACGGCGCTGTCGGACCTGCGCCGCGCACACGGCGCCGAGGAGCCGCTGGGCATCAAGTTCTGGTGCCTGGGCAACGAGATGGACGGCCCCTGGCAGATCTGCCAGAAGACGCCCGACGAATACGGCCGCATCGCCAAGGAAGCCGCCAAGCTCATGCGCTGGGTGGACCCGAGCATCGAGCTGGCCGCCTGCGGCTCGTCGGCCTACGACATGCCGACCTACGGCGTCTGGGAAGACCGCGTGCTGGAGCACTGCTTCGAGTTCGTGGACTACCTGTCGCTGCACAGCTACTTCGTGAAGCCGCCGGCGGACACCAGCACCGAGAGCTTCTTCGCGCAGATCGAAACGAATGCGCGCTACATCGAGGACACGGTGGCGATTGCCGATTCGGTCGCCACGCGCAAGCGCTCCACCAAGCGGCTGATGCTGTCCTTCGACGAGTGGAACGTCTGGTACCGCGCCCGCCACGGCGAGCATTTGAAACAGGCCGGCTGGCCCGAGGCCCCGCGCCTGCTGGAAGAGGTCTACACGGCGGAGGACGCGCTGCTCATCGGCGGAATGCTGACGATGTTCATGAACCATGCGGACCGGCTCAAGGTGGCCTGCATGGCGCAGCTGTGCAACGTCATCGCGCCCATCATGACGGAGCCCGGCGGCGCGGCGTGGCGGCAGACGATCTTCCATCCCTTCGCGCAGGCCGCGAAGTGGGCGCATGGCGCGGTGCTGCGGCCCGTGATCAAGTCGCCCGGCTATGCCAACGCGAAACATGGCGAGCTGCCGTACCTGTGCGCCAGCGTCGTCGATGACGCGGCGACCGGACAGACAGCCGTCTTCCTGCTGAACCGACACCTGACCGACGAGATGGACCTCTCCATCACGCTGCGCGGCTTGGGGCTGGACCGCGAGCTGGTGCTGGCTGAACAGCTGCACAGTGCCGATCTGAACGCCACCAACACCGTCGATGCGCCCGATCGCGTCGCACCTGAAACCTTGAACAGCGTGGCCATCGCCGGTGAGCAATTGAGCGTGAAGCTCAAGCCCGCCTCCTGGAACGTCATCGTCACGAAAGCCGTCCGCGCATGACCAGTTGGACCAATCCCCTCATCCCGCAACGCGCCGACCCGCACCTGAGCCTGGTCGATGGCCGCTACTGGTTCACCGCCTCGGTGCCCAGCTACGACGCCATCGAGATCCGCGCCGCCGACAGCATCGGCGGCCTCGCGACCGCGCCGACCCAGGTGATCTGGCGCAAGCACGACAGCGGCCCGATGAGCTGGCATGTGTGGGCGCCCGAGCTGCACCGCATCGACGGCCGCTGGTTCGTCTACTTCGCCGCTGCTGAGCGCGACGACATCTGGAAGCTGCGCATGTACGTCCTCGAATGCGAGGGTGCCGATCCGCTGACCGACAGATGGATCGAGCGCGGCCAGATCGTGACACCCGAGGAAGGCTTCTCGCTGGACGCGACGCCCTTCGAACACAACGGCAAACGCTTCCTCTGCTGGGCGCAGAAGAGCCCGCCGACCGAGAGCAATCTCTACATCGCCGAACTGGCCAACCCGTGGACGCTGAAGACCGAGCCGGTCGTCATCACCCGCCCGGACCTGGCCTGGGAGCGCATCGGCTTCTGCGTCAACGAAGGCCCCGCCCTGCTCAAGCGCAACGGCAAGGTCTTCATCGCCTACTCCGCGGCGGCCACCGACGCGAACTACTGCATGGGCCTGCTGTGGGCCGACCAGAACGCCGACCTGCTCGACGCCGCCAGCTGGCACAAGTCGCCCACGCCGGTGTTCAAGACGGACGAGTCGGTGAGCCAGTTCGGCCCCGGCCACAACAGCTTCACGACGACGCCCGATGGCCGCACCGACCTGCTGGTCTATCACGCGCGCAACTACCGCGACATCGTCGGCGACCCGTTGAACGACCCCAACCGCCACGCGCGCGTGCAGGCCTTCGGCTGGCGCGACGACGGCTTCCCCGACTTCGGCACACCCGTGGCCGACGGTCCCTACTCCACCTGAGACAACCATGCGCCTCATCGCTTCGCTTCTGCTCGCCCTGCCCGCCCTGGCCCAAGCGCTGGACAGCCCCGACGGCCAGATTCAGGTCGACGTGTCGGTCAATGACCAGCAGCAACTGGTCTACACGGTGCAGCGCGCCGGTCAGCCGGTGCTGCTGGCTTCGCGCCTGGGCCTGGTGCTGGAGCAAGGCGACTTCGCCAACGGGCTGAAGCTCGTGGCCACGTCGCCCGTCAAGGCCCACCGCGAGCAGTACACGCTGGCCGCCGGCAAGAAGAGCCGCGTCGACTACCGCGCCAATGAACAGACTTTCACCGTCGCCAATGCGGCCGGCCAGAAGATGGCCGTCACGCTGCGCACCTCCAACGACGGCCTGGCACTGCGCTACGCGGTGGACGGCGCGGGTCGCAAGACCTTCAAGGACGAGCTGACCAGCTTGGCCTTCCCGGCCGAGGCGCGCGCCTGGCTGCAACCCATGTCCGTCGCCAAAACGGGCTATGCACGCACCAACCCGTCGTATGAAGAGCACTACCAAGCCGACATCCCCGTCGGCACGAAGGCGCCCTCGCACGCGGGCTGGGTGTTCCCGGCGCTGTTCCGCGCAGGCGCCAGCTGGGTCGCCTTGACCGAGGCTGGCATGGACGGCCGCTTCCACGCGTCGCGGCTGGCCAGCGACTCGACCGGCGGCACCTACCGCATCGGCCTGCCCGAGCCCAGCGAGGTCTTCACCGGCGGCCATCTGCTGGCCGACATGGAAGGCCCGCTGACGACGCCCTGGCGCGTGCTCGCCATCGGCCCGCTGAAGACGGTCATGGAGTCCACGCTGGGCACCGACCTCGCCGCGCCCGCCGTGGCCTTCGACAAGGCCAGGCTCAAGCCCGGCCACGCGTCCTGGAGCTGGGCCATCCTGAAGGACGACGCGACCGTCTTCGACGTGCAGAAGCGCTTTGTCGAATACGCCGCCGACATGGGCTGGAACTACACGCTGGTGGACGCCTACTGGGACAAGAAGATCGGCGACGCCAAGATGAAGGAGCTGGCCGACTACGCGAAGACCAAGAACGTCGGCATCCTGGCCTGGTACAACTCCTCGGGCGCCTGGAACGACACCGACATGAGCCCCAAGAGCGCGCTGCTGAGCCCGGCCGACCGCGCCAAGGAGTTCGCCCGCATGAAGGCCATTGGCGTGAAGGGGCTGAAGGTGGACTTCTTCGGCGGCGACGGCGCGTCGATGATGGCTTACTACGTGGACCTGCTGAAGGAATCCGCCGCGGCCGGCCTGCTGATGAACTTCCACGGCGCCACGCTGCCGCGCGGCTGGAGCCGCACTTATCCGCACCTGATGACGGTAGAGGCCGTGAAGGGTTTCGAGTTCGCCACCTTCACGCAGGGCGACCAGGACAAGGTCGCCCACCAGGCGGCCATGATCCCGTTCACGCGCAACCTGTTCGACCCCATGGACTTCACGCCCGTGGTGTTCGGCGACATTCCCAAGATCAAGCGCGCGACGCGCAACGGCTTCGAGCTGGCGCAAAGCGTGCTGTTCCTGTCCGGCATCCAGCACTACGCCGAGACGCCCGACGGCATGGCCACGGTGCCGGCCTACGTGAAGGGCTTCCTGCGCGAGCTGCCGCGCGCGTGGGACGAGGTGCGCTTCCTGGACGGCGAGCCCGGCAAGTTCGTCGTGCTGGCACGCCGCGCCGGCCAGCAGTGGTTCGTCGCCGGCATGAACGCCGACGACGCGCCGCGCGAGATCACGCTGGACCTGGGCTGGCTGGGCGCGAAGGAAGGCCAGCTCATCACCGACGGCGCCGGCCCCCGTGAGTTCAGCGAAGGCAAGCTGTCCGTGTCGACGCCGAAGCTGACGCTGGCGCCACGCGGCGGCTTCGTCGCTCGCTTTCGCTGATGGGGCCCGATGCGAGCCGACTCAAGGTATTTGGTAGCCTGCCGCCGATGAGAACGCGCGCCGACCACTCCACCTACTCCGCCGAACCCGAAGGCAAGAGCCAGCACGCCCGCATCGTGCGCGACCTGGGCCTGGCCATCGTCGGCGGCGAGCTGAAGCCCGGCGACAAGCTGCCGCCCGAGGCGCAGCTGCTGGAGCGCTACGAGATCAGCCGCCCCGTGCTGCGCGAGGCGGTGCGCGTGCTGGTGGCCAAGGGGCTGGTCGTGTCGCGCCAGCGCGCCGGCGCCATCGTGCGGCCGCGCAACGAGTGGCACATGCTGGACCCGGACGTGCTGTACTGGCTCATCCAGGCCCAGCCCCAGCGCGACTTCGTGGGCACGCTGCTGGAGGTCCGCCGCATCTTCGAACCCGCCGCCGCCGCGCTGGCCGCCAAGGCCGCGAGCGATGAGCAGCTGACGGCCATCGCCGCCGCCTACGAGGGCATGGCGGCCGCCACGACCACGGCCGAGCTGCTGGAGCCCGACCTGGCCTTCCACCGCCGCATCGCCGAGGCGACCGGCAACGACCTGCTGGCCTACATCGGCAACATGCTGTCGCTGGCGCTGCGCGAGTCCATCATCCTCTCCAGCCAGCTGCCCAACACGCACGAGCTCTCGCTGCCGCGCCACAAGGCCATCCTGACCGCGCTGCAGGCGCGCGACGCGCTGGGCGCCCGCCAGGCCACGCTGGTGCAGCTGGAAGAGACCGGCGACGACATCGACACCGTGCTGGCCGCCGACGGCCGCGTGAACCTCGCCTGATCAAGAAGAACAACATGGCCCGCGAAGACGACGAAGACGACAACGGCGCGCTGACCGACGCCAGCCCCAACCCCAACTGGTTCCTGCGCGCGCGGCTGAAGACGCGCCAGCTGCTGCTGCTGATCGCGCTGGATGACGAGCGCAACATCCACCGCGCCGCCGACGTGTTGTGCATGACCCAGCCGGCCGCCTCCAAGCAGCTGAAGGACCTGGAGGACATGCTGGACGTGAAGCTGTTCGAGCGGCACCCGCGCGGCATGGAGCCGACGCTGTACGGCGAGACCATGATCCGCCACGCGCGCATGGCGCTGACGTCGTTGTCGGCTGCACATGACGACATCGTCGCGCTGAAGCACGGGCTGTCGGGCCAGGTGGAAGTGGGCGTCATCATGACCCCCGCCATGGGCCTGCTGCCCCGCGCCATCTCGCGCATCAAGCTGCAGGCGCCCAAGTTGCGCATCGGCGTGCACATGGAAAGCAGCAAGGTGCTGCTGGACATGCTCAAGCGCGGCACGCTGGACTTCATGATCGGCCGCATCCTGGAAGAGGACGCCGCCGCCGGCCTGCACTACGAGGAACTGACCGTGGAGCCCGCCTGTGCGGTGGCGCGCGTGGGGCATCCGCTGCTGAGGGAAGAAAACCTCAAGCTCGCCGACCTGGCTGACCAGCCCTGGATCCTGCCGCCGCCCGGCAGCGTGCTGCGGCACCGGTGGGAGCTGATGTTCCGCCGCGCCGCGTTGGAGCCGCCGTCCAATTGCGTGGACACGACGGCGCTGCTGCTGATCACGGCCTTGCTGCACCAGACGGACTCACTGCACGTGATGCCTGTCGAAGTGGCGCGTTACTACGCTTCGTTGAATGTCCTGGCGATCTTGCCCATCGAGCTGCCCTGCCACATGGACGCGTTCGGCATCATCACCCGCGAGGGGCACCTGATGTCGCCCGGCGCGCGGCAGTTGCTGCACGAGGTGCGGCTGGCGGCGCGCGATTTGTACTGAAGCGCGCCCGGCGGCCGGTCCGGGTTCAATCACACCGCCATCCTGCCGGGACCCCGAGGGCCGACGTCACGCGCCGACCGGTTCATGTCATCCCACCACCACCCTCGGTGGAGGGAGGCGAGAGTCGGTGTCCTCAGGCGGCCGTCGCGCGACGGCGCCCCAGGCGGCCGGCGACGGCCAGCCCGCCCAGCGCCATCAGCAGCAGGGACGAGGGCTCGGGCACGGGGGCCGCCACGGTGGTCAGCCCGGTCAGCGTGATGGAGCCGGTCCAGGTGCCGGAGGCCTCCCAATCGGAATAGCCGTTGCCCAGCCGGACGACCAGGTTGGACGCCGCCCCGGTGAAGCTGATGGGCGTGGCCAACAGCACGCTGCCGGTCACCGCGGTGCCAGCCGCGGCGCTGCCACCGTTTGCCCACGCATGCCGCTCGGCGGCGCCGAGGTCCGAGTCGCCACCGACCTGCAGCAGCCCTCCCTTGGAGAACGGCGCCGGGTCGACATAGAGGGTCAGGTCGTTGGCGTAGGTGGCGTTGCTCGACGCGTTCAGCACCGCGTTGACGGACACGCCGGTCAATGAGCCGGTGACGGCGCCGGCCAGGTCGCCGGCGATCTGCAGGAACTGCCAGCCGGTGAACGACAGGTTGCTGAAGTTGTAGGTGATGGCCGAAGCGGTGACGGTGGCCGTCACATTGGCAGGCAGTTGCAGAGCGCCGGTGTCGGCTTGCGTTACAGGGGCCACGCTGGCCAGGACGGCAGCCAGCGCCAGAGTGATGGCGGTCTTGTTCATGGAGGATCTCCTCGGAATGCTCGTGAGGTGTTCTGTGCAGTACGGGGGCGCAACGCGCGTCGCGCCCCGCACCCGGCTTACTTCTTCTTGGTCACGCCGCCGGTCGGCACCAGGCTTTCCAGGCTGCAGTTCACCGTGCCGTAGTTCGTGCCGGCGCCGGCCACGGCGGGCAGCTTCTGCTTCACGCAGGCCGGGTCCTGCACCGTGTAGGCGTAGGGAATGCCCAGCGGGAAGTTGGACGTCGTCGTCCAGTCCGTCGCATCACGCGACGGGCTGGAGCCGCTGGCCACCCACTTGATGCCGTAGGTGGCGAAGTCGGCCGGGCTCTTCACGTTGTTGTTGCGCAGCTCCCAGTAGCCGATGGACGAGCTGTCGCGCGACGTGACCGGGTTCTGCGCGTCCTCGAACCAGTTGCCCTCGATCAGCGAGTAGCCGCCCATGCGGATGTTGGCGCCCGAGGTCTTCACGCCCTGGTACAGGTTGTTGTAGAGGTGGGTGTAGCCGCCGCGCTGCAGCGGCAGGCGCGAGCTCACGTCCTTGTAGTGGTTGTGGTGGAAGGTGATGAAGCGGTCGCTGGCGTCGCTGTCGCTGGAGCCGATGAGGCCGACCTTCTGGTGGTCGTGGATGTAGTTGTACGAGTAGGTGATGTGGTGGGCGCCGGCCTTGCTGTCGATGAGGCCGTCGAACTCCAGGTCGCCCGCGCCGCTGCAGTCCTGCAGGCTGCTGAACAGCGTGTTGTGGTCAATCCAGATGTAGCCCGGGAACTTGCCGCCTTGGCCCTCGATGCCGATGGCGTCGATGGAGCCGGGCAGCAGGCCGATGGTCATGTTGCGGATGATGACGTTCTGGGCGTCGGCCTTGATCGCCAGGCCGAAGTTGGCCGCCGAGCCGTTGACGCCCTCGATGGTCACGTTGCTCTTGTTCTTGACCTCGACGATGGCGCCGGCCGGCTTCTTCCACTGCGCGCAGCTGTCGGTGATGGTGCCGAAGTCGAACTTGCCGGTGTAGCGCAGCACCAGCCCGGTGTTGCCGGTGTAGGCATTGATCGCCGCCTGCATCTCGGCGGCCGTGCTCACCGTGATCGGCGTGGCCGAGCCGCCGCC
The DNA here is from genome assembly GCA_036401055.1 of Roseateles sp. Classification (GTDB taxonomy): domain Bacteria; phylum Pseudomonadota; class Gammaproteobacteria; order Burkholderiales; family Burkholderiaceae_C; genus Pelomonas. The sequence continues at coordinate 30,696 of DASWWC010000031.1, read as the reverse complement.
GGTTACCACGCCCGCATAGCCACCACTGTGGCCGGTGGGCGCCGGCGCAGGGGCGGGCGACGGTGCAGGTGCAGGTGCCGGCGAGGGCCCGGGTGAAGGCGACGGGGCTGGTGTGGGTGCAGGAGCCGGCGCGGGCGCAGGTGCCGGCGACGACGCCGGGCCCACGGCGCACTTCTCGGCCAGGCCCGGGTTGGGGTCGGCGCCGTCGAAGGTGGCGGCCGTGCAGGGGACGGTGTTCACCAGCGTCTTGATGACCCACTTGTCCTTCACGCCGAAGGACACCTGGCGCGGCGTGGTGCCGACCTTGCAGCTGCCGCCTTCGTCGGCGCACTTGGAGAAGCCGGACGGCCAGTCGACGGCATGAGCGCTGCCCAGGGGTGCCACGGCACCGATGGCCACGGCCATCGCGGCCAGGCCCTGGCGGGGGCTGGGGGCGCGCAGCAGACCCGGCTGCTGCGGTTGCGGCGCGGTCAGGCCGCGGAACTCTTGGGAACGGATGGTCTTCATCGCTTGTCGTCTCCTGCTTGCTGTTTTGTTAGGGCGCCGAGCGGGCATGGCTGCGCCATCACCGGTCACCGGTGCCTTGAAAAATTCGAGGGAACCCCACTCCGCCTGATGCTCCGTCTCGTGCGGCGCGGACCGGCAGGATCCGCGTCGGAGAGGGTGGCCATCGGCGCTGGCCCTGTGGCGACACCCCAGCGCGCAGGCGTGGCGATGTCGTCAACGTGCGTCGATGCTAGCGAGGGCCGCTGGTTTCGGAAAGGCGTTTTACCTTTATTGATACGCAGTTGCGGGTTTTCGATGAGCGAGCTTGCCCGGGGTGGGCGGCGACTCGCTTCGTGCTCGCTACCGTCTTTTTCACCCCGCCGCAGTCGCGCTCAGGGGCAGCGCCTGCGACGCGGGTCGTTCAGGTGCTCACGGCGTTCGTGAAGGTCAGCCGATTGCCGAAGGGGTCGGTCACGGACACGTCGCGCGAGCCCCAGGGGTGTCGTGGATGCCGGGGCGTGCATGGCCATCGTGCTTGGCGCTCAGCTCAGCGTGGAAGGCATCGATGTCGCTGACGCGGATGCGCATGCCGGCGCCGGGGCAGCAATCGCCGTGGTGCTCGCTCAGGTGCAGCACGCAGTCGCCGCGCGACACCTGCATGTACAGCGGCAGGCCAGGCTCGAAGCGGTGCTCGAAGTCGACCTTGAAGCCGAGGAAGTCCACATAGAACTCGCGCGCCTTGGCTTCGTCGAAGCTGCGCAGGATGGGGGTGGTCTGGTCGAAGTGCATGCGGCGCAGTGTGGCGGGCGCCACGCGCCGCGCCAAGACCTCGCTTCGACTGAGGCGAGAGCAAGCCTTTGACGACCTCGTATCCCATGGGATACATTGCGCCATGCGTGTCCAGATCACCGAGATCTATCGCGACTGGATCAACGGGCTGAAGGACCGTGTTGGCCGGGCCAGGATTCAGGTGCGGGTGGATCGCCTGGCGCACGGCAATCCAGGCCAGCATCGGCACCTCGGCGAAGGCGTGTCCGAGTTGAAGATCGATGTCGGGCCGGGCTACCGCGTCTATTACACGGAACGCAACGGCGAGCTGATCGTGCTGCTGGCAGGTGGAGACAAATCGAGCCAGCAGCAAGACATCCAGGCCGCCCTGGCGCTGGCACGCAACCTCTAGGAGTACGAGATGGCCAAAGCAGCAACGAAGACCCAGACCGTCGCCTATGACGTGGCGGAACAGCTCCGCACGCCGGAGGAGATGGCGGCCTATCTCGATGCCTGGCTGACCGAAGCCCCGGACGATGCGGCAGGCATCGCCCGCGCGCTGGGCGACATCGCCCGCGCGAAAGGCATGACCCAGGTCGCCCGCGACGCCGGGCTCAGCCGGGAGAGTCTCTACAAGGCGCTCAGCGAGAACGGCAACCCGAGTTTCGCGACGGTCCTGAAGGTCGCCCGTGCCTTGGGTGTTCGCTTGCATGCCGAGGCGGCGTAACCGCTCACGGACACACGGCTTCAGTCGTCCTCTGGATCGGCAAAGGCCGCCTGAAACGCCTCGGCGAACTCGGGCGACGCGCTGAACGTCAGCGTGACGGTGATCCAGCCGCCTGCTTCGTTCTGGATCAGCAATTCGTGGTCCCAGACGTTGCCGTCCTCCACGGGCCCCTGCCGGCCGCCGAACTCGGCCTGCGCCCAGGCCAGCACCTGTTGCACCTCGGTCATCACGGCGGCATGCTCGGCTTCGCGCGTGGAGGACATGGCCTCCAGCGTGAGGATGTCGTCGGAGCTGTCGGTCAGATCGAAGGCGAGATAGCGCATGCATGCAGTGTCCGCCGAATGCCCACGGCGGGGCGACGCGGCGCCGCGACCGACGACGGGCTGCCCATCCCGCCCGGCGGGCGCATGGGTCAAAACGTCCACTACCGGCGGCTCTGCTTTGCGGTCAAGATGAGCGCTGTCGGGCAATGGGCGGGAATGCGCAAGTGGACTGGGTTCTGATCGTCTTCGTGTTGTTCAAGGGCCTGGTCTTCATCGCAGGCATGGTTTTCGCCATCAAGTGGCACTACGACAAGGAGAAGCAGAAGGGCGCGGACCCGCGCGCGTTGCTGCGCATGGGCGGCAAGTTGGGTGCCATCTTTGTGCTGCTGCTCGGCGTGGTGCTGGCCTTCACTTTCGGGCTCGCCCGCATGCTGGGCATGGACTTGAGCCTGCCGTGAAGGTCGTGGGTCGGGTGCCGGGGATGAGCCCCAATGGCTGCGTGATGAAGATGCCGACCTGACGATCAGGTTGCTTTGGCGGAGAGTGCGCATGCCCGCTGCATTGCCGGGCGCGCATCCCGGCAATGCAACGGGCAAGCGCTTGCCACCCGCAGACAACCCGACAACGCCTCAGCGCTTGCAAGCCGCCGAAGGATTCGCCTTCGGCCCCGCCTTCGTCTGATGAATGAACGGAATCGTCCCATCCGCCCGGTACGAGAACTCCTCGACCGCCACCGACCGCCGATGCTCATGCCCGCCCGGCAGCTCGGCGTTGTGATACGCCACGTAGCTCTTGCCGTTGAACTCGAAGAACGCCTGGTGAATGGTCTTCGTCTTCGTGTTGCGCTCCATCACCACGCCCTGCGGCGTCCACGGCCCGACGGGTGACGGCCCCGTCATGTAGGCCGTCTCTTCGGGCCAGTGCTGCGAGTAGCTCAGGTAGTAGACGTTCTTGCCGTTGACCTGGCGCTTGTGCACATACGGCGCCTCGACGAAGTTGGCCACCGGGATCACTTGAATCGGTCCGTCCAGCTCCGTCATGTTGGCCTTCAACTTCGCGTACTTCAGCACCGTATTGCCCCAGTACAGGTAGGCCTGGCCGTCGTCGTCGACGAACACGCCGGGGTCGATGTCGTCCCAGGCGATGTCGGTCTGCTTGGTCATGTCGTTGGTGATGAGCGCCGAGCCGCGTGCATCGACGAACGGGCCCGTGGGCGAGTCCGACACCGCAACGCCCACGGCAAAGCCCGGCACCGTCGCGTGCTCCACCGTCGAATAGAACCAGTACTTGCCGTTGCGCTTCACCACATCGGACGCCCACGCGCGGCCCTTGGCCCAGGCGAAGGTCTTGGCGTTCAGCGGAACGCCCTCGTCCTTCCAGTTCACCATGTCGCAGGTGGAGAACAAGCGCCACTCGTGCATGACGTAGTCCTTGCCCTCCGGCGGCGCTTCGTCGCGGCCGGTGAAGAGGTAGACGCGGCCGCCATCGACCAGCACGGCCGGGTCGGCCGTGTAGAGCGGCGCAAACAGGGGGTTGGCGGCTTGGGCCGTGCCGCAGGCGAAGGCGGCGGCCAGCAGGAGTGGCTTGAACATCAGTGTTGGGCCTTCTTCAAGGACAGCAGGCGCTGGACCGCGCAGAACACGAACAGCAACGCGCCGATGACGATCTTGGTCCACCAGGAGCTGAGCGTGCCGTCGAAGGCGATCAGCGTCTGGATCAGGCCCAGCACCAGCACGCCGGACAGCGCACCGGCGACGAAGCCATAACCACCCGTCAGCACGGTGCCGCCGATGACGACGGCGGCGATGGCGTCCAGCTCCACGCCCTGGCCGTGCTGGCCGTAGCCGCTGAGCATGTAGAACGCGAACAGCAGGCCGGCCAGCGACGCGCAGAAGCCGCTGAGGCCGTACACCGCGACCTTGGTGCGGCCAACCGCCAGGCCCATCATCAGCGCCGAGGCCTCGTTGCCGCCCAGCGCGTAGACCGTGCGGCCGAAGGCGGTCCAGTGCGCCAGCCACAGGCCCAGGCCCAGCACGACGAGCGCGATGACGGCACCGGGTGACAGGAAGGCGTCGCCGAACAGCGGGATCTGCGTCTGCGACAGCGTGACGAACAACGGCGCGTCGATGGTGATGCTGTCCACGCTAATGAGGAAGCACAGGCCGCGCGCCAGGAACATGCCGGCCAGCGTGACGATGAAGGCCTGCAGCTTGAACACATGGATGACCAGGCCCTGCAGCGCGCCGAACGCGAAGCCGCCCAGCAGCACGACGACGATGACCAGCTCGGCCGGCCACTGCGCCACCTGCAGCAGCCAGGCGGCCACCATCGTCGTCAGCGCCAGTACCGAACCCACCGACAGGTCAATGCCGCCAGAGAGGATGACGAAGCTCATGCCCACCGCGATGACGAGCAGGAAGGCGTTGTCGATGAGCAGGTTGAGCACCACCTGCGTGGAGCCGAAGCCGGTGTAGCTGGTCGCACCCGCGACGAACAGCAGCAGCATCAGCACGACGCTGACCCAGGTGGTGAACGACGGCGCAGCGAGAAGGCGGGACATGTAAGCACCCTTCGCGCTGCGCGCTGTCCCGCCAAGCGGGAGCTGAGCCCCTTCGGGCGGCCGTGCGGGGCTCATGCCGACCTCCGCGACCAGATGGACGACTGCGAGATGCAGACGGCGAACACGACGACGGCCTTGACGACCATGGTGACCTGCGGCGGCACGCCCAAAGCGTAGATGGCCGAGGTCAGCGTCTGGATGATGAGCGCGCCGATGAGGCTGCCGAGCAGGCTGAACTTGCCGCCGTTGAGCTGGCCGCCGCCGAGCGTCACGGCGAGGATGGCATCCAGCTCCAGCAGCAGGCCGGCGTTGTTGGCGTCGGCGCTCTTGATGTTGGACGAAATCAGCAGGCCCGCCAGGCCCGAGCCCAGGCTGCAATAAACGTAGACGAAGAACACGATGGCCGCCGTGCGCACGCCGGCCAGCCGCGCGGCGACCGGGTTGATGCCCACGGTCTGGATGAACAGGCCCAAGGCGGTGCGCTTCATCAGCAGCGCCGTGAGGCCCGCGACGATGGCGACGACGTAGAACGACACCGGCAGGCCCAGCACATGGCCGGCGCCCAGCCAGAAGAAGCTGGCGGGCTCGTAGACGGTGATGATCTGGCCATCGGTCAGCAGCTGCGCGAGGCCCCGGCCAGCGACCATCAGGATCAGCGTCGCGATGATGGGCTGCAGGCCCAGGCCGGCGACGAGCAGGCCGTTCCACAGGCCGCACAGCAGCGCGGCGCCCAGCGCCGCGCCGAAGGCGACGACCACGCCGTGGCTGGCGGCCAGCACGCAGGCCACGGTGCCGGCGATGGCGACGATGGCGCCCACCGACACGTCGATGCCGCGCGTGGCGATGACCAGCGTCATGCCCAGCGCAGCCAGCATCAGCGGTGCGGCCCGGTGCAAGATGTCGACCAGGTTGCCGTACAGGCGGCCGTCCTTGATCTCCAGGTGCAGGAAGCCGGGCACGCTGAAGGCGGCAATGGCCAGCAGCAGCGCGAGCGCGGCCAGCGGGCGGAACAGCGGATGGCGCCAGACAGCGGCGCGCGCGGGAGGAGAGGACATGGCTGGCGTGAGGGAACTCATGGGGTCTTGAAATGCAGCGCCGTCGCTTCGCCACGGTAGACGACGGACCGCGTGGCGGCCGGGCGGCCGGCAGCGTCGAGCAGCTTTACGTCGAAGCGGCGTTGCGCGACCAGGCCGGGGTAGCGGCCCTCGCGCGCCGCCACCTGCAGCGTGCGGCGGGCGTCGTCCCAGCGCAGCTGCACGGTGGCGCGCTGGCCCTGCTCGTAGGCGTAGGTCTCGCCGTCGTCCTCGTACAGCGTGAACTGCGCATCGGCGCCGGGGTAGATGCGAATCTCGTAGGGCGCGTCGCGGCGCTCGCCCACGTGCTGGACTGCTGGGCCCATGGGCACGATGCTGCCCGCGCGCACGAACAGCGGGAACTCGTCCAGCGCGTACTCGCGCGCCACCGCCTGGCCGCCGTCGTGGGCGCGGCCGGTCCAGAAGTCGAACCAGCGGTGGCCGGCGGGCAGCCGCGTGGCGTGGCGCTTGTCCACGTGGCGCAGTTCGTCCGCCAACGTGCGCAGCTGAGCCGGCGTGCGCCAGGCCAGGCGCAGCTTGGCGCCGTAGGCATCCTGGTAGAAGTCCAGCCGCAGGCGCACGGCCTGGCCGGCGGCGAGCTGCAGGCGGGTGCGCTGGTAGCGCGGCGCGCCGTTCTTCCAGTCCTCGACGACGAGCTTGTCGTCCAGCCACAGACGGAAACCGTCGTCGCCCTCGACGCCGATCTCGTACTCGCCCGCCTCGGGCGCCACCAGCGTGCCCTGCCAGCGCGCGGAGAACTGCTGCAGGCCTTTCAGCCCCGGCGGCACGCTGCCCAGCGGCGGCGGCGGCCAGCTGTGGTCCACCGGACCGTCCACGGTGCGGCTCGCGGGCGTCTCGAAGTTCATGCCCAAGAAGTAGTCCAGCTGCAGGCCGGGCTCGCCGGTCGGCGTGCGCAGCGCGCTGGCGGGGATGGTGGCGGCCGGCGGCGGTTCGGCATGCAGCACCGCGCGCGTGACGGGCTGAACGAGGAAGGCCGGGCCGAACATGAAGGTGTCGTCCACGCGGCGCAGCGCGGTCTGGTCGGGGAAGTCCATCGCCAGGCCGCGCATCATCACGTAGCCCTCGGCGTGGGCGCGCCAGGCCAGGCCATAAACGTAAGGCAGCAGGCGGTAGCGCAGCTGCGCGGCTTTCAGCAGCGACTGGTAGACGGCCGGGTCCAGTGACTTGAACAGGTAGGGCTCGCGCTCCACATCGGTGCCGTGGATGCGGTAGATGGGGTTGAAGATGCCGAACTGGTTCCAGCGCGCGTACAGCTCGCGCCAGGCCGGGTTGCGCTCGCCGCCGGGATGGCGCACGAAGAAGCCGCCGGTGTCCTGCGTCCAGTACGGCGAGCCGGCCATGCCGACGTTCAGGCCGCCGGCGATCTGCGCGCGCAACGTGGCCCAGCTGGCCGTCGTGTCGCCGGACCACGGCAGGGCCGCATAGCGCTGCTGGCCGGCCCAGCCGGAGCGGGTCAGCGTGAACACGCGCTTGTCACTGCCGGCGCGCTGGCCCTCGTAGACACCGCGCGTGGTGACGAGGCTGTAGACGTTGAGGTAGCGGGTGAAGTCGCCCATGGCGTTGCGGCCCAGCCGCTTGATGTCGGCCTCCACCTCGCCGGGGTCGTGCGCGGCGCCACCCACCTCCACCTCGGTGCCATCCATCCACAGCGCATCCACGCCGATGTCCAGCAGCCCCTTCTTCACATGCTTGAAGTAGATGCGGCGGCCCTCGGCGCTGAAGGCGTCGTAGATCTGCGCCTTGCCGGAGATCCAGTGCTTGGGTGCGAAGCGCAACCCTTTGGCATCCAGTTCCTTGGCCAGCGCGGTGTCGTCGCCCACCGAGGGCCAGATGGACACCATCAGCTTCAGGCCCAGTTGGCGGTGCAGCGTGTCCACCATGCCGCGCGGGTCGGGGAAGCGCTCGGCGTTCCAGGTCATGCCGCTCCAGGTGCCGTCCTTGTCGCTGCCCCAGTACTGCCAGTCCTGCACGAGGGTGTCGAGCGGGAAGCGCTCGGCCCGGAAGCGCTTCGCCACGTCCAGCAACTGCTGCTGCGTCTTGTAGCGCTCCTTGCTCATGAACAGGCCGAAGGCGCTCTTCGGGAACATCGGCGCGGCGCCTGTCAGCTGGCGGTAGCCGGCCATGAGGTCGTCCATCGTCGTGCCGGCAACGAAGTAGTAGTCGGCGCCGGCCGGCGCGCTCTCCGCCCAGAAGCGGGCGCCCTGCGCGTCGTCGGTGAAGCGCATCTTGGAGTACACATCCCACAGCACCCCCCAGCGCCGCGTGGACACCATGAAGGGCAGCACGGTGCCGATGTTGGTCTGCACCATGGACACATCGCGCCCGCGGTAGTCCATGTGGGACTCGTTGTACTGGCCCAGGCCGTACAGCGACTCGTCGGGCTTCAGGCTGAAGGCCTGCGTCATCGTGTAGCTGGGCGCGCCGGAGAACTCGGCCGGCTGCAGCGCGGCCGGCGCCTGCTCGCGCGTGAAGGGCTGGCCGTCGGGCCGCAGGAAGGCGATGGCGCCGCTGTGCTTGTCGATCTGCACGCGCAGCGACGGGCTGGCCAGCACCAGCGTGTCGGTGCCGTCCTGCACGTCCAGCGGCACCGCCTGCGGCGCGGCCACGACGACGAGGCTGGGCTGGGTGGCGTGGCTCTGGCCCAGGTGGGTGGTCACGCGCACCAGGCCGGGGCCGTAGAACAGCAGGTTGCGCGTGAGCGCCCCGCGCTGCACCTGCACGCCGGCGGCCAACCGCGTCCACGCGAAGCCGCCTGCATCGGGCGTCAGCGGCTGGCGCTGGGCCTGGCCCAGGGCGTCCAGGCCCGTGGGGGTCTCGGCCCGTGCGGCGGGGGCCAGCGCGGCCAGGCACAGCAGGGCCAGGGCGGAGAGGGTGCGCAGGTGCATGGTGGGCCTGCCGTCAGGCCGCGTCGGGCACCGGCTCGGCGGCGATGACTTCGAGCACGCTGCGCTCGTCCAGCTCGCCGCGGCGGTACTCGCCGGCAGCGCGGCGGTCGCGCATCACGAGGACGCGGTCGCTGCAGTGCAGCACCTCGGGCAGCTCGGAGGAGATGAAGACGATGGCCATGCCGGCGTCGCCATGCGCGAGGGCGCGGACCTGGTCCATCAGGTCTTCCTTGGCGCGCACGTCGATGCCCCGCGTCGGTTCGTCCAGGATCAGCACGGCGGGCTGCGTGGCCAGCCAGCGCGCGAGCAGCGCCTTCTGCTGGTTGCCGCCCGACAGCTGCCCGATGGGCGTGTCGGCGCTGGAGGTCTTGATGCCGAGCTTGCGGATGTAGTCGTCGGCCAGCGCCTGCTGCTGCTCAAAGCTCATGCACAGCCGCAGGCCGGTGCGGGCCTGCAGCGCCAGCAGGATGTTGTCACGCACGGACAGGTCCAGGATGGCGCCCTCGTGCTTGCGGTCCTCGGAGCAGAAGGCGATGCCGGCGGCGATGGCTTCGCGCGGCGAATGCCAGGCGCCCTTGCGGCCGTTGCGTGCGGGCATGTCCACGTGACCCGCGTCGGCGGCGTCGGCGCCGAACAGCAGGCGTGCGGCTTCCGTGCGGCCGGAGCCGAGCAGGCCGGCCAGGCCCAGCACCTCGCCGCGGTGCAGCGTGAGGTCCAGCGGCTGCACGGCACCGCGGCGAGCCAGGCCCTCGGTCTTCAGCACGACTTCGCTGCTGCCCGCGGCGCTGCTGTCCAGGCGGGTCGGTTGTTGATCAGGCGGTGCGCCGACCATCTTGTTGACCAGCGCCAGGCGACCCAGGTCGGACGCCAGGTACTCGCCCTCGGTCTCGCCGTTGCGCATGACGGTGATGCGGTCGGAGATGGCGTAGGTCTGGTCCAGGAAGTGGGTGACGAACAGGATGGCCAGGCCCTGGTCGCGCAGGCGGCGCAGCACGGTGAACAGGCGCTGCACGGCCGCGTCGTCCAGGCTGGACGTGGGTTCGTCCAGGATGAGCACGCGGGCCGAGATGCGCAGTGCGCGGGCGATGGCGACCATCTGCTGCACGGAGAGCGAGTAGCGGGACAGCGGCGCGGTGACGTCGATGTCCAGGTCCATCTGCTTCAGCACGCGTTCGGCTTCGGCGTTGACGGCCGACCAGTCGATGCGGCCCCACTTGCGCGGGAAGCGGCCGGCGCAGATGTTCTCGGCGACGCTGAGGTTGGGGCAGAGGTTGACCTCTTGATAGACGGTGCGGATGCCGAGGTCTTGGGCGTCCTCGGTGCGCTTGGGCGCGATGGTGTTGCCATCAAGCGTGATGACGCCGGCGTCGGGCTGGTAGAGGCCCGTCAGCACCTTGATCAGCGTGGACTTACCGGCGCCGTTCTGGCCCATCAGCGCGTGGACTTCGCCGGGGAAGAGGCGCAGCGAGACGTCGCTCAGCGCCTTCACGCCGGGGAAGCCTTTGTGGATGCCGGCGAGTTCCAGCACGGGTTTGGTTGTTGTCATGTCTGCGCACCTGGCGTGAGTCGCCAAGAGTGGTGCCGGGAGTTCGCCCCGGCGGGCGACCTACTTTCTTGTGTCGACAAGAAAGTAGGCAAAGAAACGACCCCCGACCGCACCGCCCCTGCGGGGTCCCCGAAAAACGCAAGGCCCGAAGCCCCACGCCGAACTCGCGTCGCTACGCTCTGCTCGAACAGTCGTCGTGAGTCAGTTCTTGAGGCGCGCTGCGCGCGCGGGCTTCGGGCCTTGCGTTTTTCGGCGGTGCTCAAGGGGGGAAGAGCAATACCTCGGACCGAACGGCCTCCGGGTTTGGCTGTTGGGATTGGCTGTTCGGGGTTGGGCTGTTCCTTCACCCCCCTTTGGAGGAGCCGAGAAGCGCAGGAAGCCGAGGCGCGGGCGAAGCCCGCTTCGTCAACTGACTTCGCGCAGTTGTCTGAACGGAGCGAAGCGAAGTGAGTTCTGCGCGAGCCTCGGGTTCCGAGCATCGCAGGGCAGCCCTCGAAGAGGGCCGAAGGAGCAGGGGCGACTCTTTGCCTACTTTCTGGTCGCTCAGAAAGTAGGTCGCCCGCGGGGGCGAAATCCCCGCTGGGCCTCACGCGCACAACAGCTGCCACGACAAGCCAGCCGAACAGCCGAGATCAGTACTTCCGATTCGGCAATTCCTTCGCCGCCACCTCAGCCGGGAACACGCCCTCGATGACGGTGATGCGCTTCTCCACCGGCTTCTTGGCCACCACATCCTTGGCCAGCTGCATCAGCTGCGGACCCAGCAGCGGGTTGCACTCGACGGTGACGTTCAGCTTGCCGGCCTTCATCGCCTCGAACGCGCCACGCACGCCGTCGATGGAGATGATGACGATGTCCTTGCCCGGCTTCAGCCCAGCTTCTTCAATCGCCTGAATCGCACCGATCGCCATGTCGTCGTTGTGCGCATACAGCACGTCGATCTTCTTGTCGCGCTGCTTCAGGAAGGACTCCATCACTTCCTTGCCCTTGGCGCGCGTGAACTCGCCGGACTGCGAGCGGATGATCTGCAGCTTGGGGTTGGTCTTGATGACTTCCTCGAAGCCCTTCTTGCGGTCGATGGCCGGGGCCGAGCCCACGGTGCCCTGCAGCTCGACGATGTTCAGCGCCGCGCCCGGCGTCTTGGCGGCGCGCTCCAGCAACCAGCGCGCGGCCTTGCGGCCTTCCTCGACGAAGTCGGAGCCGATGAAGGTCACGTACAGCGACGGGTCGGCCACCTTGACGGCGCGGTCGGTCAGGATGACGGGAATGCCGGCCTTCTGGGCTTCCTTCAGCACGGTGTCCCAGCCCGATTCGACGACCGGCGAGAACGCGATGACGTCGACCTTCTGCGCGATGAAGCTGCGGATGGCCTTGACCTGGTTCTCCTGCTTCTGCTGCGCGTCGGCGAACTTCAGCGTGATGCCGGCCTCCTTGGCGGCCGACTTGATGGACGCGGTGTTGGCGGTGCGCCATTCGCTCTCGGCGCCGACCTGCGAGAAGCCCATGACCAAGGGGGCGGCCAGCGCGCCGAAGGCGGGCAGGGCGAGTGCGGCGGCGAGCAGCGCACGGCGCGCAACGAGCTTGTGGTTCATTCGGTTGTCTCCTTCGGGTGTGCGGATGCTAGAAAGCGGGGTGATGCTCGACCAATGAGATTTTTTGCGCAATAGATATCAATTTCGAGATGTCTGACGGCGTGGGCGCTCAGGCGATGCGCAGCACATAGGCCGGCAGCCCCGCGACCCCGCCGGCCGGCAGCTGCACCTCCAGGCCGTCGTCCCGCTGCTGGAAGCGCAGCGCCTGGGCGCCGCCCAGCAGGTCGACGCGCTGCACCGGCCGGTGCCGGCCGCGCGCCAGGCTGCGGATCAGCGCCCGGTCCCCTTCAGGCGCCGCAAAGCCGCTGGCAAAGACGATGTCGCCGCGTGCGGTGAAGCGGAAGTCGGCGGCGCCCAGCGGGGCGCCCTTGCCTTCGTTGAAGCCCTGGGCCGTCAGCGGTGCCTGCTTGTCCATTGCGGGGCCCTCGCCGAACACGCGCCAGGGGCGGGTGCCGTAGATGCTCTCGCCGTGAGCCTGCATCCAGACGCCGATGGCCTCGACCACGCGGCGCTCGACCGCGTCGATGCTGCCGTCGCCCTTGACCGGCACGTTCAGCAGCAGGTTGCCGTTCTTGCTGACCACGTCGATGAGCATGCGGATGACCGTCTCGGCGGACTTGTACTGGCCGCGCTCCAGCACGCGCTTGTCGTAGTGCCAGGCGCCCAGGCAGGTGTCGGTCTGCCAGGGCAACGGCTCGATGCCCTGCGCCTGACCACGCTCGATGTCCCACACCATGGCACGGCGCTGCTGCTCGTCCAGGATCTTGCCGAACAGCACGGCCTGGGTGCGGCCGGTCTTGTCGAGGTGCTGGTTGTACAGGTGGGCGGCGATGTCCAGGCCCACCGGGCTGACGGGCCACAGCGGCAGCGCGGTGTCGTCGAAATAGACCAGCTCGGGGCGGTGCTGGTCCAGCAGGTCCAGCGTGCGGGCCAGGAAGTTGCGGCAGTAGGCCTCGCTGGGCTTGCTGGCGCCCTCACCCCAGTCCCACTGGCGGTGGATGGCCTTGGGATCGTGGGCGTCGGCGCTGGGGGCATGGTCCTGCGCATACAGCTGCTGCGGGTCCAGGCCTTCCCACCACTGGCCGCGGCCGTCTTCCTGGCGCAGGCGGCCGTCGTAGGGCACGCCGGCCAGCGGGCCCTGGGTGTCGGCGCGCTGGGCCGGCTCGTACCAGGTCCAGGCGTGCGCCGCGTGCACGCTCACGCCCAGCGGCAGGCCCTGGGCGCGTGCGGCGGCGGCCCAGCGCTTGATGATGTCCTGCTTCGGTCCGATGCGCGTCGAGTTCCACGCATGGTGGCGGCTGGCGAACAGGTCGAAGTTGTCGTGGTGGTTGGCCATCGCCATGAAGTAGCGCGCGCCGGCCCTCTTGTAGAGGCCCACCAGCTCCTCAGGCTCCCAGCGCTCGGCCTTCCAGTCGCGGATGACCTCCTTGAAGCCATAGACCGACGGGTGGCCGTAGGTGGCGACGTGATGGCGGTTCTTGGCGCTGCCCTCGATGTACATCTCGCGCGCGTACCAGTCGCCAAACTCGGGTTGGCATTGCGGCCCCCAGTGCGCCCAGATGCCGAACTTGGCGTCGCGGAACCACTCGGGGGTCTGGTAGGTCGTCAGCGACTCCCAGCTCGGCTGGAAGGCGCCGCGCGGGGCCGCGGGCGCCGCGGATGCCATCTGAGCCCAGGCCGGCAGCGCCGCTGCGGGCATGAGGGCAGAGAACTGCTGGAGGACTTGTCTTCTCTTCATTCGGACCCCGGGGCTTGGATTCAGCGCAGCAGCCGCAGGCCGTAAAGCCCACCGGCGACGGAGCCGGGCTTGGCGACGAACTTGACCTCCAGCTTGCCACCGGCGGCTTTCACCAGTTCGGCCGGCAGTTCGAAGTCGCGGCTGTAGATCTCCTCGCGGCTGGCCTCAGAGGCCAGTTCGATGTCCGACACCGGCTGGCCGTTGACGAGCAACTCAAAGCGCCGGCCAGCGTCCCGGGTCGAGAAGCTCAGGCGCAGCGCGCGGGCCTCGGCCTTGGGGTCGTTCAGAACGTAGCTGAACCACTTCTTCGCATGCCGCCAGCGGCCGGCCGGCGCAATGCCGCTCTCGGCGCCCTCGCCCTTGAAGAAATGGTCGGACTCGGGCTGCTGCTCGCCGGGGGCGACCTGGTCGATGGTGATGGCGTCCAGCGCCAGCCGGGCGGCCTCGGCCTGGGCCAGCTCGGCGCGCATCAGGCTCTGCTGAGCCGGCGTGCTGCGGCCCCAATAGAGCATGTAGCGCGAGTCGTGCAGGCGGAAGAAGGGGATGAGCTGCAGCTTCTCCTCACCCTTGGCGCCCTGGATCAGCCCCGGCGCGGTGAAGGTCAGCGGCTGACCGGGCACGGGCTTGAAGCGCCGGATGAAGTCTTCCTTGTCGCTGACGAACACCGGCGCGGCCTCCTGCGGGCACACGGCGCCATGCGCGATGTGGCCCATGCGGGACGCATCGGCGCGGAAGTTCAGCGTCTCACCCGGCTGCGGCGTCTTGGCGGCCAGCACGATGGGGCCGTGCAGCACGGCAACGAACTTCTTCATGCCGTGCATGGGCTCCAGCGTCGTGCGCATGGGCAGTTCCACGTCGACGGTGTCGCCGGTCTTCCACGCGCGCTTCAACTCCACGAAGCCACCGGGCCGGGCCGTCACCTTGAACGGCTTGCCGTTGAGCTTCACCTTCAGCGCGCCCGGCGTGACCCAGCCGGGGTAGCGGACCTTCAGCGCGAACGTCCCGGCACCATCCACGGTCAGCTTGGTGCGCGACTCGTCGGGGAAGCGGGTGCTCTGCGTCAGCCGGATGCCACGCTCGCGCCAGTCCAGCGTGGAGGCGACGAACAGGTTCACCTGCAGCGCATCGCCGTCGTGCGCGTAGATGAACTCGCCGTGCCGCGCGTGGCTCTCGATGCCGGAGCCCACGCAGCACCACATGCCGTCGTGCACCTGCGAATAGACGCGGTAGTGCTGCGGCCGCATCGGCGTGAAGTAGACGAAGCCGCCCTGCGGATGCTGGGAAGCGAGGATGTGGTTGTAGAGCGTGCGCTCGTAGTAGTCGGCGTACCGGCCCGGCTGCGGCGAGGCCTGGGCCAGCAGCGCCGTCAGCTTCAGCATGTTGTAGCTGTTGCAGGTCTCCGGCCCCTCCACCTCGTTGAGCATCGGCTTGAAGTCTTCCGCCGGGTGGAAGTGCTCGCGCACGCTGTTGCCGCCGATGGCGACGGAGCGCTTGTCCACCACGGTGCGCCAGAAGAACTCGGCCGCCTGGCGGCCCTCGTCCTCGCCGGTGAGTTGCGCAATGCGCGCAAAGCCGATGACCTTGGGGATCTGCGTGTTGGCATGCAGGCCGGTCAGCTTGTCCTGGCTCTGGGCCAGCGGCTGCAGCAGGGCCTGGTGCGAGAAGCGCCGGGCCAGCGCCAGGTAGCGCAGATCGCCGGTCATCTGGGCCACATCGGCCAGCACCTCGTTCATGCCGCCATGCTCGGCGCGCAGCATGTCCTGCATCTGCGCGTCCGACAGCGGCGTGGTCAGCCGCAAGGCCCAGTCGGACAGCTTGACCAGCATGGCCTTGGCGTCGGCATTGCCGGCGTAGACCCAGGCGTCGCGCAGGCCCGCGAACATTTTGTGGATGTTGTACCAGGGCACCCAGCGGCCGTTGACCGAGAAGCTGTCCACCTTGAGCTTGCCCGCCGCGACGTCGGCCCAGGCCTTGGCACCGTCGGGCACACCGCCGATGTAGCCGGTGCCGAGCGCGTCCTGGCAGCGCTTGAGCTCCGCGATGGCGTAGTCCAGCTTCTGCCGGGCCTGCGCATCGCCGGTGGACGCCACCATCAACGCCAGCGCCGACAGGTAGTGGCCACCCATGTGGCCGTCCAGGCCGGTGGACTCCCAGTTGCCATAACTGGGCGATTTGGCGGGCAGGCCGGCCTCGCGCAGGAAGGGCGCGAGCAGCTTGTCGGCGTCCAACGCCATCAGGTAGTTCAGGTCGGTGTCCTGCGCGGCCTTGAAGGGGCCGTCCAGCAAGCGCACGCGGTCCAGCGGGAACAGCTGCGTCGCCGCGCCGGCGCTGTGGGCACAGACCGCGAAGGCCAGCGAGGCGAGCAGCTTTCTCACATCAAGCTCCGGTACGGATGGCCCACAACGACACACCGCCGGCAGAGAGGGCGGAGAAGCTCACGACGAAAGCACTCGCGTTGGTATTCCACTGCCGGGACAGTACGCCCGAATAGGTCACGCCGCCGCTCACCACGCTGAGTTTGTTGCTGCCCTTGTGCACCCAGGTGCCGGTCACGCCGCCGGTCACCGTGCCGTCGGCGTTCAGCGTCACGTTGATGGACGCCTTGGGGGCGGCCGCGATGTCCTTGGCGTGGTTGACCAGCTTGTACGTGCCTGCCGCCTGGGCGGCGCTCACGTCGGCCGTCTGCGCCGGGCTGGCCAGGCTCAGCGGTGCATAACGCAGCGGCGCGATGACCGGCCAGCCGTCTTCGTTCAGGTGCATCTCGTGCGTGCGGATCTCGTGCGCCTCGCCGGTGCCGGGGAAGCGCGTGTGGAAGATCATGAAGTACTGCTTGGTCGCCGCGTCGTAGTAGGCCGAGTTGTGGCCGGGCGAGACGTAGCCCAGCGCCGTGCCGGTCTCGCCGGTGGCGTTGGCGAACTGGTGCGCGCCCATCAGCTTCATGCCGTGCGGCGTGATGCTGGCGTCGTCGAACACCGTGCCGGCCGCGCCCTTGACGGTAGACATGTCCTTGCCCGCGCCGTCCACATAGGGGCCGTCGGGGTTGCGCGAGCGCGCGACGCGCACGTTGTAGCCACCGTCGGTGCCGGCACCGAGGCCGCCGAAGGAGACGAACAGGTAGTAGTACTGGCTCTCGGGGCTGTAGAGGATGTAGGCGCCTTCGATGCGCGCATGGTTGCCGCCCATCAGGTGCTTACCATAGCCCTGACCGTCCAGCGGCACGCCGGTCGTCGCGTTGAGCTGCAGGATGAAGATGCCACCCGAGTAAGAGCCGTAGACCATCCACAGCTTGCCCGTCGCATCGGCGAACACGGCCGGGTCCACCGCATTGGGATGCTTGGTGGCGTCGTACACGGTGCCGTCCTCGCTGGGCAGGCCCCATTGCCCCGACTTCAGCAGGATCTGCTTGTTGACGTAGGGGCCGTCCACCTTGTCGGCCACGGCCAGCCCCAACGCCGAGCGTGGCGAGTCGCCCTTGCAGGCGCAGTAGTACATGTAGAACTTGCCGTCGGCGAGCCGGGTCACGTCGGGCGCCCACAGCGTGGTCGTCTCGGCCCAGGCCAGCGTCTCGGCCAGCTCGGTGGTGACCTTGTTGCCGAAGATGGGGTTGGCGTTGTTGACGCCGTCGCCGATCTTGGTCCAGTTCAGCAGGTCGGGCGTCTTCGCCGCGGCCAGGTGGGAGCCGAACACGTAGAACTGGCCGTCGGCCTTGATGACGGACGGGTCGTGCACCGATGCGTTGGTGAAGCTCACGGCCGGCGCGGGTGCCGGCGGAGGCGGCGGAGGAGGAGGCGGAGGAGGCGGCGGAGGGGGCGGCGTGATCGGGCTGGGGGCCGGCGAGGGGCTGCTGCCACCGCCGCCGCCGCCGCAGGCGGTGAGGGCGAGCGCGGCCGTGCCCGCAAGGATGTCGCGGCGCTTGTGCAGTGCCATGGTCTTGTCTCCTGTTGGCATCGTGATGAGGCGGCACAGCCTAGGAGGCCGCGCCAGCTCACACCAATGACATTCCGGGCTTTCTCGATCCCGGTTTCGATATGCCGCCGCGGCCGTCGTGCACGGCAAAGCCCGGGCTGTTCACAGGGACCAGCCCGGGGTTGCGGGTACAGCGGAATCAGCCCTCGACGGCGACCACGACGATGGACTTGGCCGGCAGCTTGATGGTCAGCTTGCCGTTGGCCGACTGCGCCTCGAACGGCTGCGGCAGCACCTGCGGCGCCTTGCCCAGCTCGTTCTGCGCGTCCATCGCGCCGGCGGTCAACACCTGGCCCTTGACGGACTTCGGCGTGGCCGTGCCCACCTGGAGGTCCAGCTCCGCGGGCTTCGTCGCGTTGGCGTTCACCAGGCCCACCCAGAGCTTGCCGTCCTTGCCGCGACCCGCAGTCACGCTCAAGCCCGGCATCTCGAACTTGTCGACCTTGTAGGTCGGGTTGTTCTCGACCTTGACGGGCAGCGAGGTCGCGTCCTGGAAGGGCGTGTAGAGCTTGAACGCGTGGTAGGTAGGCGTCAGCACCAGCTTGTCCTTGCTGGTGAGGATCATGGCCTGCAGCACGTTGACCATCTGAGCGATGTTGGTCATGTGCACGCGGTCGGCATGGGCATGGAAGACGTTGAAGTGCAGCGCCGCCAGCAGCGCGTCACGCAGCGTGTTGCGCTGGACCAGGAAGCCGGGGTTGCTGCCGGGATCGGGGTCGTACCAGCTGCCCCACTCGTCGAAGTAGAAGCCGATCTTCTTGGCCGGGTCGTTCTTGTCGAGCACGGCCTTGTTGGCCTTGATCATGGCTTCGATGTTCTGGACGTTGCCCAGCGTCGAGACCCATTCGCTCTCCGGGAAACCCACGGCTGCGCCCTTCTTCTCCCAGTTGGACGTGGGCAGGGTGTAGGCATGGTGGGAGATGGCCTGGACATTGGGCACGCCCTTGCTCAAGGCCTCGGTCCACTCGGTCTGCATGCCGTTGCCGCCGCTGGCGATGAGGATGGGACGGTTGTGCGCCGGCGTCTTCAGGAAGGTGGCCCAGTGCCGGTAGATGTCGGCGTAGTACTCCGGCCGCATGTTGCCGCCGCAGCCCCAGGCTTCGTTGCCCAGCGCGTAGTAGTGGACGCGGAAAGGCTTGTCACGGCCGTTCTTGCGGCGCTGCTCGACGATGGTGGCGTTGCCCTCGCCGGTCATGTACTCCAGCCACTCGGCCGCTTCCTGCGGTGTGCCGGTGCCGACGTTGGCGTTCACGTAGGCCTCGGCGCCCAGCTGCTCGACCAGGTCGAAGAACTCGTGCGTGCCGACGGCGTTGTTCTCGGGCACGCCACCCCAGTGGGTGTTGACCTTGACCGGGCGCTTGTTGCGCGGGCCGATGCCGTCACGCCAGTGGTACTCGTCGGCGAAGCAGCCGCCGGGCCAGCGCACCAGCGGCACCTTCAGCTCCTTCAGCGCATTGACCACGTCCTTGCGCCAGCCGCGCACGTTGGGGATCTTGGACTCGGGGCCCACCCACATGCCTTCGTAGATGCCGGTGCCCAGGTGCTCGGCAAACTGGCCGTAGATGTTGCGGTGGATGACCGGGCCGGGCTGGTCGGCGCTGACGACGACCTTGATGTCGGCGGCATGCGCGCCTGCGCCCACCACCAGCGTGGCCACGAGGGCCAGCAGTTGCTTCTTCATCTGTCTTGTCTCCTTTGGTTTGTCTATCTGGCCTCTTCGGGCCGAGCGCCGGGCCGCCCCAAGCCGGCCCGCTTTGGCGATGTGCTTGCCGGTCGATCCGGCGAGCATCGCCGTCCCCTTGGGGGACCAGCCAGGGCAAAGCCCTGGCCGAGGGGCTTCAATTTCGGGTGAGGGCGCCGTCACGGCGGCGCCAGACACCACGCTCGTTGGGCTCGCGCAGCACCGCCGGCAGCAGCGCACGCGGCAGGTTCTGGTAGCTGACCGGGCGCAGGAAGCGCTGGATGGCCGCCGTGCCGACGGAGCTGCTGCGGCCGTCGCTGGTGGCCGGGAAGGGGCCGCCGTGCACCATGGCCGTGGACACCTCCACGCCGGTCGGGAAGCCGTTGGCCAGGATGCGGCCGACCTTGCGCTCCAGCGCCGGCAGCAGCGCGCGGGCGATGGCGAGGTCGGCCTCGTCGTCGTCTTGCAGCTGCAGCGTGGCGGTCAGTTGGCCTTCCAGGCCCTCGATGACGGCCAGCAGTTCGGCCTCATCCTGGCAAGCCACCAGCAGCGACGTGGGGCCAAAGATCTCGGACTGCATCGCGTGGTTGGCCAGGAAGGCCGCGCCGGTGGTCTTGAACAGGCTGGGCGCGCCGGTGCAGGCGGCAGACTGGCCGCGCAGCAGCGCGTCCACCTGTGGCTGGCCGGCCAGCGCCGCTTCACCACGCTGGTAGGCGCCAGCGATGCCGGGCGTCAGCATGGTGGCGGCGGGCACGGGCTTGAGCGCCTCGGCGGCGGCGGTGGCGAAGCGGTCGAAGTCGGCGCCCGCCAGGCCCAGCACCAGGCCGGGGTTGGTGCAGAACTGGCCCACGCCCATGGTCAGCGAGCCGGCGAAGCCGGTGGCGATCTCCGCGCCACGCTTGGCCAGTGCGCCGGGCAGCAGGATGGTCGGGTTGATGCTGCTCATCTCCGCGTAGACGGGGATGGGCTGCGGGCGGGCCGCAGCCACGGCCATCAGCGCCAGGCCGCCGGCGCGCGAGCCGGTGAAGCCCACGGCCTGGATGGCGGGGTGCTTCACGAGCGCCGTGCCGATGTCGTTGCCATTGCCGGGCAGCAGCGCGAACACGCCGGCCGGCAGCTTGGACAGCTTGACGGCCTCGACGATGGCGCGACCGACGAGTTCGGACGTTCCGGGGTGCGCCGGGTGGCCCTTGACGACGACGGGGCAGCCTGCCGCGAGAGCAGAGGCAGTGTCGCCACCGGCGACCGAGAAGGCCAGCGGGAAGTTGCTGGCGCCGAACACGGCCACGGGGCCCACGCCGATGAAGCGCAAGCGCAGGTCCGGCCGCGGCGGCGTGCGCGTGGGCAACGCGGTGTCGATGCGGGCGTCCTGCCAGCTGCCTTCGCGCAGCAGCTCGGCGAAGAGCTTGAGCTGGTTCATCGTGCGGCCACGCTCGCCTTCCAGGCGGGCGCGCGGCAGGCCGCTTTCGGCCATGGCGCGGACGATGAGGTCGTCGCCCAGCGCCAGGATCTGCGCGGCGATCTGCTCCAGGAAGTCGGCACGCTCGTGGTCGGTCGTCGCGCGGAAGGCGTCGAACGCGGCGCGGGCCAGCTCACAGGCCTGGTTCACCTGGGCGACATCCACCGAGTGGAAGTCGGGGCCCAGGGCCTCGTTCTTGGTGGGGTCGAAACCCTGGAAGGCCGCGCCGTTGCCGCGCACGGCTTCGCCGCCGATCAGGGCCAGGCCTTGAATCGTGTTGCTCATGAAAACCTCAGTGAGAGTGGCGCGGGACGGCCGAACCCCGGCAGCCGCGCAAAAAGTCGAAGTCGCAGCCCTCGTCGGCCTGCAGCACGTGCTGCACGTAGAGATGGCGGTAGCCGGTGGCATCGGCCGGGTCCACCGTCTGCGCGGCGGCCCAGGCTTCCAGGCGCTTGGCCAGCTCTTCCTCGGACACGTCCAGGTGCAGGCGGCCGGCGGCGCAGTCCAGCTCGATGAAGTCGCCTTCCTGCACGACGGCCAGCGGGCCGCCGGCACGGGCTTCGGGCGCCACATGCAGCACGACGGTGCCGTAGGCCGTGCCGCTCATGCGCGCGTCGGAGATGCGCACCATGTCCTTCACGCCGGTGGCGAGGATCTTGGGCGGCAGGCCCATGTTGCCGACCTCGGCCATGCCGGGGTAGCCCTTGGGGCCGCAGTTCTTCATGACGAGGATGCAGCTGGCGTCGACGTCCAGGTCGGGGTCGGCGATGCGGGCCTTGTAGTCGTCGAAGTTCTCGAACACGACAGCACGGCCGCGGTGCTTCATCAGCTCGGGCGTAGCGGCCGAGGGCTTCAGCACAGCGCCGCGCGGCGCGAGGTTGCCGCGCAGGATGCAGATGCCGCCGTCTTCGATCAGCGGCTTGTCCAGCGGGCGGATGACCTCGTCGTCGTAGATGGGCGCATCGTGGCAGTTGTCCCACAGGCTCTTGCCGTTGACGGTCAGCGCGCCGGGGTTGGGCACCAGGCCGGCCTCGCCCAGGCGGCGGATGACGCCCGGCAGGCCACCGGCGTAATAGAACTCTTCCATCAGGAAGCGGCCCGAGGGCAGCAGGTCCACCACGGTGGGCGTGCCGCGGCCGATGCGGGTCCAGTCTTCCAGCTCCAGGTCCACGCCGATGCGGCCGGCGATGGCCTTCAGGTGGATGACGGCGTTGGTGGAGCCGCCGATGGCCGCGTTGACGCGGATGGCGTTCTCGAAGGCTTGCTTGGTCAGCACCTTGGACAGGCGCAGGTCTTCCCACACCATGTCGACGATGCGCATGCCGGACAGGTGAGCCAGCACATAACGGCGTGCATCGACGGCGGGGATGGCGGCGTTGTGCGGGAGGGACGTGCCCAGCGACTCGGCCATGCAGGCCATCGTCGACGCCGTGCCCATCGTGTTGCAGGTACCGGCGGAGCGCGAGTGCCCGGCCTCGGCGGCCAGGAAGTCGTGCATCTTGATCTCGCCGGCCTTGACCTGCTCGTGCAGCTGCCACACGGCCGTGCCCGAGCCGATGTTCTTGCCGTTGAGCTTGCCGTTCAGCATCGGGCCGCCGGTGACAACGATGGCCGGCACGTCCACGCTGGCCGCGCCCATCAGCAGCGCGGGCGTGGTCTTGTCGCAGCCGACCAGCAGCACGACGGCGTCGATGGGGTTGCCGCGGATGCTCTCCTCCACGTCCATGCTGGCGAGGTTGCGCGTCAGCATGGCGGTGGGGCGCAGATTGCTCTCGCCGTTGGAGAACACCGGGAACTCGACCGGGTAGCCACCGGCTTCGAGGATGCCCTTCTTCACATGCTCGGCGAGCTTGCGGAAGTGGGCGTTGCAGGGCGTCAGCTCGCTCCAGGTGTTGCAGATGCCGATGATGGGCTTGCCCTGGAACTCATGGTCGGGGATGCCCTGGTTCTTCATCCAGGAGCGGTACATGAAACCGTTCTTGTCCTGGGTGCCGAACCACTCGGCGGAACGCAGCTTGACCTTGCTCTTCTTGTCGTCAGTCGTCATGTCTTGTCTCGGAGTCGTTCAGGCGCGCGGCATACCGCATTGAAAACATGCTAGATCGCGCAGGAATTGCAATCCAATCAATTTCGCGCCCGAAGCGATGCTGTTTTTGATATCAATCGCGGCGAGAAGGCCGGCCAAACAGCGGCATGCCCTCAGCGGACCACCGCAAGGGCTTCACGAATGTGTGGCGGTCGGGGTTCCACAGCGGGTCGCCCTCGATCTCGGTGTAAGTGCGGGCGTGATAGACCAGCAGCACCTCGTCCGGGCTTGCACCCTCGGTGAAGCTGTTGTGGCCTGGGCCGAACACGCTGTCTTCCCGGCAGCTGCGCATCACCGGCTCGGCCGACTTGTGCCAGCTGGCCGGGTCCAGCAGGTCGGCGGTATCAAGGGCCCACAGCAGGCCCATCGCGTAGTTCTCGTCGGTCGCGCTGGCCGAGTAGCTGATGAACACCTTGCCGTGGCGTTGCAGCACCGACGGCCCCTCGTTGACGAGGAAGCCGCGGCATTCCCAGTCGAACTCGGGCTTGCTGAGCATGACCGGCGCGCCGGACAACTGCCAGGGCGTGCTCATGGGCGCGATGTAGAGGTTGGAGTTGCCGGCAATGGCCGGGTCCTTCTGCGCCCACAGGTAGTAGAGCTGGCCGCGGTGGGTGAAGGTGGTGGCATCGAGGCAGAAGCTGTCGATGCCGCTGTCCACCTGGCCCAGGAACTCCCATTCACCGGTGAACGGGTCGGCCGCCGTGTTGCGGATCGCGTACATGCGGTGCTGGAACATGCCGAGGGAGTCCAGCGCCCGCGTGTGGGCCGCGGCGAAGTAAACGTACCAGGCGCCCTGGTTGAAATGCAGTTCGGGCGCCCAGATCAGCTCGGACCACGGGCCGGTGTCGGGCTTGCGCCAGGCGACGAAGGCCGGCGCGTCGGCCAGGCCTTCGATGGAGGCGGCGCGGCGGATCTCGATGCGGTCGTACTGCGGCACCGACGCGGTGAAGTAGTACAGGCCGTCGGTGTGGCGGGTGATGTGGGGGTCGGCGCGCTGGCGGATCAGCGGCTCAAGCAGGTCGGACGACATGGGAGGTACAGCAGGATAAAAAAGGGCGTTGCCCGGGAGGCCCGTGCAACGCCCGAAACGAGGAAGAGCTCAGCCTCGCAGGATCAGAGCTTCCAGCGGAAGCCGACCGACACGGAGCGGCCGATCTGCACCGTACCGAAGTTGGTCAACTCGGGGCTGCCCGCGTCGCCGAACTTGTAGTACTGCTGCTGCATCTCGTTGGTCAGGTTGACGCCGCTGATGTCGAACGCCATGCGGTCGTTGATGTTGTAGGTCAGCTGGAAGTCCACGCTCTTCTCCGGTTGGCGCCAGATGCCGATCGGGTTGGCGAACAGCGCGGCTTCATTGGCAGCCAGGAAGGCAGCGCGACGGACATAGGACAGGCGCGCGCCCACCGGGCCCTTCTCGTAGGCCAGCGTGGCGTTCCATGACAGCTTGGACACGCCGAAGAACGGCGCTTCGAGCTGCGACACGATCTCGCCAGCGTTGTTGGCGGTCGGCACGTTCTGCGACGAGGTCAGGCGCGTGACGCTGCCCTGGAAGCCCAGGCCGTCCAGATACCACGGCAGATTCTTCGGGAAGTAGATCGCGCCCAGTTCCAGGCCGCTGATCTTGCCGTTGGAGGCGTTGACCGGCGAGCTGATGACGTAGTCGTAGCCGTTGGTGTGGTCGCCGCCCGAGGTCGAGTTGCGGAACGGATCGTTGGCCGGGTCGACGTGGATGCGGCGGCGCAGCGGCACGACCAGGCCTTCGATCTTGCGCTGGAACACAGTGCCGTACAGCGCACTGTCCTTCTGGAAGTACCACTCGCCCGTCAGGTCCAGGTTCTTGGAGCGCGTCGGCTCCAGACCCGGGTTGCCGCCGCTGCCGCCGCCGTAGCCGACGCGCGAGACGTCGTCGCTGAGCTGCAGCACCGGGTTGAGGTCGCCGAAGCCCGGGCGGCGCAGCGTCTCACCGTAGTTGAAGCGCACCAGCACGTCCTTGACCGGCTCGTAGCGCAGCGTCAGGCTGGGCAGGAACTTGCGGGCGGTCTTCTCGCCGAACTTCGGCGTCGCGACCTTGGTGGTGGCGTTGACGTCGTAGGCGGTCATGTGGGTCTTGACCTGCACATAGCGCACGCCGAAGTTGGCACGCAGCGAACGGCCGAACAGCTGGTGCTCGGAGTCGGCCATCAGGAAGGCATTGGTCGTGTCTTCCTTGACCTCGAAGGTCTTCTGCGGGTACAGCTTGTCGGTCGTCAGGAAGTTCGCGTCGACCGAGTTGTACAGCTTGCGCCAGGCGTCCACGTTGTCGCGGATGTAGTAGGCGTTGGGCTCGATCCACGAGCGCGGCACGTCGGAAATGTCGGTGCCGAAGCCCGAGTTGACGTGGTAGTAATCGGCGCCCAGCGAGGCCAGATTGCGGCCCAGGAAGGCCGACTGCGTGCGGTTGGCTTCCGAGGCCTTGCGGCTGTCGAAGCGCACGCCGAAGTTCAGCGTCTTCACCGGGCCCCAGTCGGCGTCGTAGGCGCCGTTCAGGCTGGCCGTGCCCGCGCTGCCCTCGTTGCGGTTGGCGTTGTCGTAGAACTGCGCGACGTTCCACTTGGTGGGGTCCGTCAGGTCGGCGTTGTTGTTGTTGAACTTGAACGCCATGTTGCCGCCGCCGGCATTGAAGTCGACGGTGATCTGCGGCGCGACGCGGTCGATGCGGGTGGCGGTGAACTCGGAGTGGAACTTGCTGGTCTGGTACGAGATGTCACCGTCCAGGCGCAGGCGGTCACCCAGGTTCCACTTGCCGTTCAGCGCGTAGACGTAGGAGTCGGTGGCCGACGTGAGGTAGTCGCCGCTGTTGAAGGCGTAGACGTCGTTGACGACGCGCGTCTTGATGACGTTGGTGCCCGGGAAGGTCGTGATCGTGCTGGCCGGGTTGGCGCCCAGGTTGCCCCACCAATCGGCAAAGCTGAACAGCAGCTTGGTGAAGGCCTTGTCGCGGTAGCCGTTGTACATCGCCTCGAAGGTGTACTCGGCGTCATCGTTGGGCTTCCACTGCAGTGCCAGGTTGGCGGCGGGGCGCTCGCGCTGGCCCGCCACGTCGGCCTGGAACACGGCGTCACGCGCCAGGTAGTAGGGGCGTTGCGTGCCGCCGAAGTTCAGCGTCGAACCCGCCTTCTGCGGCAGGCCGGTGTAGGTGCCGGGCGTCCAGACGTTGTTGTCGAAGATGCGCTGCAGCGGCGTGTAGCCCACCGGCTGTTCCGACGCATTGGGGCTGGTGAACGGCACCATGGCGCCCGGCGTCACGCTTTCGTTGCGGTAGTCGGTCTTGACCATCGACAGGTTGACCAGCACGCCGATGTCACCGGCGTCGGTCTTCCAGCGGTTGCTGCCCAGCACGCTGAGCTGCGGGTTCCACTTTTCTGCCGGGTCGAGGTAGGTGCCGCGCGCCAGCAGCGACAGCTTGGCGCCCTTGAAGTCGAAGGGGCGCAGCGACTTCACGTCGATCTGGCCGGCAATGCCGTTCTCCAGCTGGCTGGCGTCGCGGGTCTTGAAGACATCGATCTGCCGCACCAGCGTGGAGGGGATGTCCTGCAGCGCGACCTGCGTGCCGGACGCGGTGAAGATGTTGCGGCCGTTCCAGGTGGTGGCGATGTCGGGCATGCCGCGGATGGAGATGGCGCCCACCTCGCCGCCGGCGCGGTTGGTGACCTGGATGCCGGTCACGCGCTGCAGCGCCTCGACGACGTTGTTGTCGGGCAGCTTGCCGATGTCTTCGGCCACCACCGATTCCACGACCTGGTCGTTGGTGCGCTTGTTCGCCAGGCTCTTGGTCAGCGAAGCCCGGACGCCGGTGACCACCACCGTTTCCAGTGACTCACTCTTGGCCGCTTCCTGGGCCAGGGCGCTGGCGGACATCGCGGCCAGCGCGGCGGCAGCCGTCAGGCTGAGGGCGAAACGAGAGGATTTGGAGCACGCTCGCAGCGGCACCAGGGCTGGTTTGTTCATGTTGTCTCCGGGATCGTTTTGGGAGGAGCGGCCAACCGCTACAGCCGTCCGGGCTTCGTCAGGGAGCGCGGTGGGGCTGGGGTCTAAATTCATGCTAGGGACCGGATCGATCCCGGACTAATCACATTTTTGGAATTGGTGATGCCGCTTTTCGCATCATTACCGCGGGTATCCCCTGGGGCACGATGCCCGGGGCCTAACGGCAGGATGCGGGCGCCATCGTTTTGCAGAAAACCATTTCCCCAGGGCCAGATTTCATGTCCGCCGAGATTGTTTCAACGCCCGCGCCAAACCCCCGGCAACCCGCCGGCCTGTATGTGCTGGCGGGTTCGGAAATGTGGGAACGATTCAGTTTCTACGGCGTGCGCTCGCTGCTGGTTTTGTATCTCGTCGAGGCCTTGCAATATTCGCGCGCCGACGCGCTGGCGGTATATGGCTGGTATACGGGCTCGGCATTTTTCTGCGCCATCCTGGGGGGCTGGTTCGCCGATCGCATGCTGGGCCAGCGCCGCGCCGTCGTGCTGGGCATGGCGCTCATGATGGCGGGCCACATCGCGCTCGGCCTGGACCAGCCGGTAGGCTTCGCGCTGGGTTTGCTGGCGGTGGGGACCGGCCTGTTCAAACCCACCACGACGGCCATGGTCGGCCAGCTATATGAATCCGACGATGCCAGACGCCAAGGTGGATATACCGTCTTCTATATGGGTATCAATATAGGAGCAGCGTTGTCAGCGCTGATCGGCGGATATCTGGCCCAACGCTACGGCTGGAGTTACGGCTTCCTCGCCGCGGCGGTGGGCATGGCTGTGGGCGTGGTCGTCTTCCTGGCCGGCTGGCGCTGGCTGCCCGCCGTCGCGGCGCCGGCGCCGCAGCCGGCACGCGCCGCCTGGAGTGATGCGTCCGCGCGACGCCGCATCCAGGTGATCCTGCTGATGTCGCTGGTGGCCATCTGCTTCTATCTGGGCTACGAACAGGCGGCGGGCGTCATGACGCTGTTCGTGCGCGACCACGTGTCGCCGCAGTTCCTCGGCTTTGAGCTGACGGCCGCGCAGTTCCTGGCCGTGAATCCCATCCTCGTCATCCTGCTGGCGCCGCTGTCGGCGCGGCTGCTCGCGCGGCTGAACTGGCCGGAATTCCGCGTGCAGGGCCTGGGCATGCTGGTACTGGGCGCCAGCTTCGTGCTGCTGCAGGGGCTGCAAGGCCTGGCCGCGCAAGGGCAGGTCGTCCCCGCCTGGATGATGGTGGGCGTCATCGGCGTGCAGACGGTGGCGGAGCTGCTGGTCGTGCCCATCGGCCTGGCCGTCGTGTCGCGCTACGGCCCGGCCGGCTGGGGCTCCACGCTGATGGGCGCCTGGATGCTGGCCAAGGCCGCCTCGGGCCTGCTGGCCGGCCAGCTGTACGGCTGGCTGCTCCCGACGGGCCTGTCGCTGTACCTGGTGGTGACGGCCATCAGCTTCGCCGGCGGCCTGCTGCTGATCTCGGTGTCCGGCGCGCTGCGGCGCTATGCGGGCATGGAGGCTTGAAGGCGCTCAGCGCCGGCCATCAGCGCCCGTGAGGCCAGGTGCCCTTGGACACCGGCGCCTTGGCGGCCTTGGTGCGCGACACCCACAGCTTGTAGGCCGTCGGCGTCAGCTCGCGCTTGAGCAGCGCCACCAGCTCGCCGTGGCCGATGCCATGCTCGATGAGCACCTTGCGGAAGGGCGGCTTGTCGTCCCAGGCGGTAGCGATGACGCGCTGGATCTCTTCGGGGCTGAGGCGGGGTGCGGACTTGGCCATGGCCGCATTGTCCGCCCGCCGCTCAGCCGCCGCGCGTGACGGGCATGCGGACCTGGTCGGCCGGCAGCTTCATGTGCCGTGCCAGCTCCAGCTTGGCCAGCGAGTTGCGGTGCACCTCGTCCGGGCCGTCCGCCAGGCGCAGCGTGCGCTGGTGGGCCCACATCATGGCCAGCGGCGTGTCCTGCGACACGCCAGCGCCGCCGAACACCTGGATGGCCCAGTCGATGACCTGCAGCGCCATGTTGGGCGCCACGATCTTGATCATCGCGATCTCGGCCTTGGCGACCTTGTTGCCCACCGTGTCCATCATGTAGGCGGCCTTCAGCGTCAGCAGGCGGGCCTGCTCGATGCTGCAGCGCGCCTCGGCGATGCGCTCCTGCGTGACGGTCTGCTGCGCCAGCGTCTTGCCGAAGGCGGTGCGCGCGACGGCGCGCTCGCACATCAGCTCCAGCGCGCGCTCGGCCGCGCCGATGGAGCGCATGCAGTGGTGAATGCGCCCCGGGCCCAGACGGCCCTGCGCGATCTCGAAGCCGCGCCCCTCGCCCAGCAGGATGTTGGCGGCCGGCACGCGCACGTTCTTCAGCTCCACCTCCATGTGGCCGTGCGGCGCGTCGTCGTAGCCGAACACCGAGAGCGGGCGGACCACGGTGATGCCCGGCGCATCGGCCGGCACGACGATCATGGACTGCTGCTCGTGGCGGCCGGCCTCGGGGTCGGTCTTGCCCATGACGATGTAGACGGCGCAGCGAGGGTCGCCCGCACCGCTGCTCCACCACTTGCGGCCGTTGATGACGAACTCGTCGCCGTCACGGTCGATGCGGCATTCGATGTTGGTCGCGTCGGACGACGCCACGGCCGGCTCGGTCATCAGGAAAGCCGAGCGGATCTCGCCGGCCAGCAGCGGTTCCAGCCAGCGGTCCTTCAGCGCCTCGGACGCATAGCGCTCCAGCGTCTCCATGTTGCCGGTGTCGGGCGCCGAGCAATTGAAGACCTCGGGCGCCCAGAACACGCGGCCCATGATCTCGCACAGCGGCGCGTACTCCAGGTTGCTCAGGCCCTCCGGCGCCCGCGAGGACTTGGGCAGGAACAGGTTCCACAGCCCCGCCGCGCGGGCCTTGGGCTTCAGCTCCTCGATGACCTTCGTCGCCTGCCAGGGATTGCCGGCGCGGCGGTTGGCCTCGACTTCCTGCAGGTAGCGCAGCTCATTGGGGTAGATGTGCTCTTCGAAGAAGGCGAGCAGGCGCTCACGCATCTGCGTGACCTTGGGGCTGTAGTCGAAGTTCATGGCGCGGCTCCGGTGGGACGGCCCCAGTGTGGCCCAGCGAGCGCCGCGCGCTTGTCGCGCAGGCATCAGAACTGTGGGGAGGGCCGGCGGGCCGCAACAATGCCGGCCCATGCCCATGCCCGCCGCCGACCCTTCCCACCGCTGGGACATCCAGGCCCTGCGCGGCCTCGCCGTCGCCGCCGTGCTGCTGCAGCACGCCGCGCCGGGGCTGCTGCCCGGCGGCTACCTGGGCGTGGACCTGTTCTTCGTCATCTCGGGCTTCCTCATCACGGGCCAGGTGCTGGGCGGGCTGCGCGAGGGACGCTTCAGCCTGGCCGGCTTCTATGCGCGCCGCGCACGCCGCCTGCTGCCCGCCGCCTACGTGGTGCTGGCGCTGACGCTGCTGGCCGCGCCCTGGTGGCTGGCGCCGCTGGAGCGCGCCGACCTGACGCACCAGCACTGGGGCGCACTGGGCTTTGCCAGCAACGCGGTGCTGTGGCTGCAGAGCGGCTACTTCGACCTGGCGGCCGAGCTGAAGCCGCTGCTGCACTTCTGGTCGCTGTCGCTGGAGGAGCAGTACTACCTGCTGCTGCCGGCGCTGCTGATGCTGGTCGGCACCGGCCGCCGTGGCCTGTGGGTGCTGGTGCTGCTGACCGTGGTCAGCCTGCTGCTGGGCCTGGGCCTGCAGCGCGTGGACGCCAGCGCGGCCTTCTACCTGCTGCCCGGCCGGGCCTGGGAGCTGGGGCTGGGCTCGCTGGCCGCCTGGGCGCACGCGGCCGGCTGGCGCGCGCACGCGGCGGTGCGCCTGCCGGCCACGC
>DASWWC010000030.1:0-4852 GCA_036401055.1 Roseateles sp. | reverse complement strand
CCCCGGCAAGGCAGCGTCGGGTGACCTTCCTCCGCGGCGGGAATGCGCGCCGCTGTGGCGCCAGCGGGTGCTGGCGGCCCTGCCCCAGGTGGGGCTGACCCTGGCCATTGGCCAGTATGCGCTGGCCTGGCATCTGCAGCGCAGGGCTTCGGTCGATACGCTGGTGGCGGGCTGGCGCGAACACCTTGCGCAGGGCCTGCTGCCGCTGCCCCACCCGAGCCCACGCAACCAGGGCTGGCTGAGGGACCGACCGTGGTTCGAGGCAGAGCTGTTGCCGGCACTGCGGGAGGCGGTCGCGCAGCGTCTGGGGCCGCCGGCTCGCCGCGGTGCGGTCCGGCAGCCAGAACGCGCGTGACCGCGCATCCCTAGACTTGTGGAGCGCCTGCGGCCGCAGGTCGGGAAGAGCCCGGATAGGCGCGCTGCCGATCCGAACGACCATGTGCATGCCCCCGGGCGTGCCCGGTCCCGTCCGGCGCCGCGCGGGGCTTTCCGGCGTTTTCACGCAAGGACCTGAAGTGAGAAAACTCCAAAAGCTGAGAGAGTTCTGGAGGGCCTCTGTCGCCAGCATCTCCATTTTGCTGGGCATGGTGGTGCATCGCTTCGTGGAGACCATCCCGCTGGAAATCCAATTCGTCGTCGGTCTACTGGCGGTCGGCCTGATCATCCACCTTTCCGAGATCGTGCTGACGGCCTTGATCGACAGCGCCCCGAGTCTGCGCCGCGCCATCCTGGGTGACCGCTTCGTCGAAGGCATCTGGGTGGAGGTGGTCCACGACCAGCCCGAGGGCGAGCGTGCCAAAGTCAAGTACGGCGCACTCCTGAGCATCACGTTTTCCGATGGCGAACTGGCCATCGCCGGCGATGTCTACGACGCCGAGGGAGGCACCCCGCTCGGGGCTTTCAGTTCCAGGCGTGTGGTCTTCGAGGACGAGTTCTCGTACGTCTACGACCAGATCGTCCGCACGCAGATTTCCATGCGGCAGGTGGGTTTCGGCCTCTTGTTCTTTGGCAAGGGGACCGGACGCCCCATCACGTTCAACGGCTACTTCGTCGATCCGAACTTTCCGAGGCCGTTGGGCGTCTATGGCAAGAGGCTGGATGACAAGCTGGTGGCGACGCTGAAGGCAGACGACAAGGCGAAACGCGCGCAGGTCATGAATTTCGTCAAGGAATACAAGGAGACCGTCACACCGGCGGCGCGGCCGGGCCCGCCGGATCAGGCATAGGACGGATGCGGGGGCGAGTCCTGGGCGCCAAGCTTGCGCGTTTCGCCGCCGGCTGCGCGCACCTGCAGGCGCGGCTCCTGCGGCCAGGCCTCGGCGTCCAGATCCAGCTCGTCGGGCCTCAGTCCGGTGGCGCGCAGCGCGCCCAGGTAGCCATCACGGCCCTGTGCCTTGGCGGCATAGAGGGCGGCGTCGGCCAGGCTCAGCGTGGCATCCCAGTCCCAGACGCGAGGTGCCTCGGGGTCGAGCGGGAAGACGGCAAAGCCGATGGACACGCTGACCGGCAGCGTGCGTCCGTCGGGCAGCGTGAAGGGCTGCTCGCGCACCGTGGCGCAGAAGCGCGCCGCCAGCTCGGTCGCGCCACTGCGCGCGCCGCCACGTGCCAAGGCCAGGAACTCCTCGCCGCCCCAGCGCACCAGCACGTCGCTCTCGCGGAAGACCGTGCGCAGCCGGCGCGCGAACTCGACCAGCACCTTGTCGCCTGCGGCGTGGCCGTAGCGGTCGTTGATGCGCTTGAAGTGGTCGATGTCCATCAGCATGACGAGCAGGTCGGCTTCGTCGTCAGGGTTGCTGCGACGCGGTTCCGTGTAGTGGCGCAGGCACAGTTGCAGGTCGGAGGCGACGCGCGAGTCCAGGTAGCGGCGGTTGCGCAGGCCGGTCAGCGGGTCGGTGGTGCTGGCCTCGCGCAGCTCCACGGTGCGCTGCTCCACAAGGGCCTGCAGCGCCGCCTCGCGGCGAACCAACTGGGCCGTGCGACGTGCCACGCCCCAGCGCAGCAGCGCCCAGGCCCCGCCCAACAGCGCCAGCAGCGCGCCGGCCTGGGCCCAGCGCGTCTGCCACCAGGCCGGCAGCAGCTCGACGTCGAGCAGCAGCGGCCGGTCGCTCCATACGCCGTGGTGGTTGGTGGCGTAGACCTCCAGTCGGTAGTGGCCCGGCGACAGACCGCCGTAGCTCGCGAAGCGGGCACTGGCGTCGGTGAACGCCCAGCGCGGGTCCCAGCCGTCCAGGCGCATCATGTAGTGCAGCTTGGCGGGGTCGATGTAGTCCAGCGCGGCGAACTCGACGGCGAAGCTGCGCGTGCCCGCCGGGAGCTTGAGGCCTTGGCTCAGATCCTGTTCCGGGCGGTAGGGCTGACCGTCGCGGCGCAGGCTGCTGACGACCACCGGCGGCGCGTAGCGCGACGGCGCGAAGGCCAGCGGCTCCACCACGAGCAGACCCCGGCTGCCGGAGAACAGCAGGCGACCGTCGGGCAGGGCGGCGTCGGCGAAGAAGCGCGGCGTGCCCATGGGTGGGCCTTCGGCGCCGCTGAGCTCGTCGAGGCGATCGCCCGCCGGGTCATAGACGGACTGCTGGCTCCACACCCGGCCCTTGCCGTCTTCGTGCAGGTTGACGCCGAAGGGCCGGCCCGGCGCGCCCAGGCGCTCGCTGATGCGCTCGAAGCGCGCGCGGCCCTGTTCGTCATAGCCCTTGAGCCGGTGCAGGCCGCTGACGGCCGTGTCCACGTAGAGGCTGCCATCGCGCGTCAGCAGCAGGCCCAGCACGGCGGGGAAGCCCAGCGCCTCGCCGGGCGCACCCTGCAGCTCGACGAGTCGCTGACCGTCCCAGCGGAACAGGCCGGCCAGCGCGCCTACCCAGAGCTGGCCGCCGCCGGGCACCGCGCGCAGCGCATGCACGCCGCCTCGCAACGGCTCGCCGTCGGCGCGGCGTGCACGCTCAACGCGCGCGGCCTGCGGCGAGGGCAGGCGATAGAGCCCGTCCTGCATGCCCACCCAGACCTCGCCCCCCGCATCGGTCGGCAGCACCATCACGCGGTGGGCTCGGCCGCCCTCCAACGGCCAGCTGGCGAGCAGGCGGGCGCTGCGCGGCTCGCGGCGCTCCAGGCGGCCGTTGGCCACCAGCCAGATGCTGCCGTCGGGCCCCTCGGCGAGGTTGTCCACCGGCGTGTCGGCCTCGCGCGGCCAGCGACCCACGGTCTGCAGCTGCGTGTCCAACAGGGCCACGGGGCCGCTGTGCGTGGCCACCATCAGCAGGCCATCGCGGCGGGGCAGCAGCCCGCGCAGGTCGCTGCTGGCCAACGGGCTGGCGGGATCGGCGTCGGGGCCGCGCACCGCCAGTGCCGGGTGCCGGTGGTGGCGCTGCAGACCCACGCCATAACCGCCCACCCACATGGAGCCCGTCTGGTCACGCAGCAGCACGTTGACGTCGTTGCCGGCCAGCCCGCCGGGCAGGTAGGGGTTGTGGCGCAGCTGGCGTACCAGCGCGCCGCTGGAGCCGTCCAGCCAGGCGATGCCATCCGTCAGGCCGGCCCAGATCGTGCCGTCCTCGCCCTGGGCCAGTGCCTGCACGCCGCCCTTGAAGCGCGCGGCCAGCCAGCGCGGCTGACCGTCGATCTCGATGCGGCCCACGCGCCCGTCCATGCTGCCGAACCAGAGCCGGCCTGCGCGGTCTTCCAGCAGGGTGCTGACGCCGGTAGCACCTTCAGGCAGCGCGAGCTGCGTCCAACCGCCCTTGGCGCCGCGATGGGCGAGGCCTCGCCAATGGCCGGCCCACAGCGTGCCGTCGCTGCTCACTGTCAGCGCCAACACGCGGCGCTCCGGTTCGCCGTCCACGATCAGGGGCTCCGGGTCGAAGCGCCCGGTC
Organism: Roseateles sp.; assembly: GCA_036401055.1. Taxonomy (GTDB): domain Bacteria; phylum Pseudomonadota; class Gammaproteobacteria; order Burkholderiales; family Burkholderiaceae_C; genus Pelomonas. The sequence continues at coordinate 989 of DASWWC010000030.1, read as the reverse complement.
TTGGGCTCGAAGCGCAGCAGGCCCTGGCCCAATGTGCCCATCCAGACCCGACCGGCGTCATCCTCTGCCAGCGCGCGAATGGGCGTGGGGCGCTCGCTGCCGCTGCCCAGCATGCGCACGCGGTCGAAGGCCGGCTCGTACCGCGCCAGGCCATTGACCTCGGTGCCGATCCACATGCCGCCATCGGCCGCCGCCGCCAGCGAGCGCACCCAGCCGAGGTTGCGCTGCACAGGCGTGGCGCCTTCGCGTTCGATGGGGCGCAGGCGGTAGCCGTCGAAGCGGGCCAGGCCGTCACTGGTGCCGATCCAGATCAGGCCCTGCTTGTCCTGGGCCAGACTGCCCACTACGTCGCGCGGTACCCCCACGGTGGCGAACTGCGGCTCCATCGCGCTGGTCAAGGGCTGCGCGGCGGCGAGCGGGGCCAGGGCGGCCAGCAGCAGCGCGGTCAGGCCGCGCCAATGCGTGGGACGGCGTGCAGTCATGGGGGCGGATTCCATCACAAGGCGGGCCTCAGAACGGCAGGGCATTCGTCGACTTGACTTCCTCCATCACTGCATAGGTTCGCGTCTCCCGCACCCCGGGCAGCGACCAGATCACGCTGCCGATGAATTCCCGGTAGGCGCCCATGTCCCGCACCCGCGTCTTCAGCAGGTAGTCGAAGCCGCCGGCGACGAGGTGGCATTCCAGTATCTCGGGCCGGGCCTGCACGGCGGCCTTGAAGGTGTCCATCACGTCCTGCACGGTACGGTCCAGATGCACTTCGATGAACACCAGCATCGCCGCGCCCAGCTTGGCCGGGTTCAGCCGGGCTTCATAGCCCAGGATGTAGCCGTCACGCGTTAGCCGCTTCACGCGCTCCAGCACGGCCGTGGGCGAGAGATGCACTGCCTCCGCCAGTTTGAGGTTGGAGATGCGCCCGTCCGCCTGCAGCACGCGCAGCAGGCGTTCGTCGATCTTGTCGAGGCTGTCGCTCATCAGGATTTTTCACT
>DASWWC010000029.1:0-19748 GCA_036401055.1 Roseateles sp. | reverse complement strand
TAGGCCTCGGTGGAACATCTCGGCCCGGTTGCCCGGCTGAACCTGGCCGGCAGCCGCGCCACGGTCACGCTGAACGGCATCGCGCCGGCCGCGCTGCAGGCCTGGCTGGGCGAGGTGCGCTCGGCCGCGCGCGCGCGACCGGTGGAGGCGCAGCTGACGCGCGGCCCCCAGGGCTATGCCGGCAGCATCGTGCTGGCGCTGGGAGACGCCTGATGATCGGGTTCAAGAAGCCGGCCACGGCGCCGCAGGACCCGGCGCCCGGCGCGAACGCCGGCCGCACCGTCCGCCACGGCACGCCGCGGCGCTGGAGCATCGCCGGCCTGCTGATCGGCCTCGCCGCGGCGCTGGTCGCTTTCGCGCCAGCCAGTTGGCTGGCCCGCTCGCTGGCCTCGGCCACCGGCGACCATCTGCTCATCGTCGACACCCGCGGCAGCATCTGGAGCGGCTCGGGCGTCGTGGTGCTGACCGGCGGCACCGGCAGCCGCGACGCCGCATCCCTGCCCGGCCGCCTGCAATGGCGCATGGGCCTGAAATGGCTGGGCGGCCCGGGCCTGCAGCTTGCAGCCCAGCAGGACTGCTGTACCAATGGCGCGCTGCTGCTGAACATCCAGCCCGGCCTGGGCCGCCTGGCGGTCAGTGTGGACAACCGCACCGACTGGCTGGCCCGCCTGCCGGCCGGCGTGCTGGCCGGCCTGGGCACGCCTTGGAACACGCTGCAGCTGGGCGGCTCGCTGCGGCTGTCGGCGCGCGACCTGAAGCTGGAGTCCGCCCAGGGCCGCTGGCACCAGAGCGGCGAGCTGCACCTGGAGCTGCTGAACCTGTCCTCGCGCGTCTCCACCGTCGCGCCGCTGGGCAGCTACCGCTTCAGCGTGCAGGCCGACCCCGGCAATGCCGGCGTCAGCACGCTGCGCCTGTTGACGCTGGAGGGCGCGCTGCAACTGTCGGGCGCCGGCACGCTGAGCCCCGGCGGCAAGAGCCGCTTCGTCGGCGAGGCCAGCGCCGCGCCGGGCCGCGAAGAAGCGCTGAACAACCTGCTGAACATCATCGGGCGCCGCCAAGGGGCGCGCTCCGTCTTGACGATCGGATGATCATGAATCTCCCCCGCACCGCCATCGTCGCCGCGATCTCCGCGCTGCTGCTGGCCACCGCCGCCACGCAGGCCCAGCCCGACAAAGCCAACGTGCAGCGCGCCAAGCCGGGTTCCGGCAAGGGCCCGGCCGTGAAGGCCAGCTCACCGGTCACGCTGAACTTCGTCAATGCCGACATCGAGGCCGTGACCCGCGCCATCGGCGTGATGCTGGACCGCCAGATCATCATCGACCCGCGCGTGAAGGGCACGGTCACGGTCTACAGCGAGCAGCCGGTGTCGGTGGCCGAGGCCTACCGCAACTACCTGGCGGCGCTGCGCGGCCTGGGCTTCACGGTGGTCGAGACCGCCGGGCTGCTGAAGGTGCTGCCCGAGGCCGACGCCAAGCTGCAGGCCGGCTCGGTGGCCGTCGAGACCAGCAGCGCGCGCGGCGACCAGATCCTGACGCAGATCTTCCGCATCCAGCACGAGAACGCCAACAACCTGGTGGCCGTGCTGCGCCCGCTGATCAGCCCCAACAACACCATCAACGCCAACCCGGGCAACAACAGCCTGGTCATCACCGACTACGCGGACAACCTGCAGCGCATCGCCAAGATCGTCGCGGCCATGGACACGCCGGGCACCAGCGACATCGAGATCGTGCCGCTGAAGCACGCCGTCGCGGCCGACCTGGCGCCGCTGGTGCAGCGCCTGGCCGATGGCGGCACGCCCGTGGGCCAGGCCGTGCCGGGCCAGAGCAGCGGCGCCGTCAGCGTGCTCGTGGACCCGCGCTCCAACGGCCTGATCCTGCGCGCCAGCAACCCGGCGCGCCTGGCCGCCGTGCGCTCCATGGTCGACAAGCTGGACCAGCCCAGCGCCGACGGCGGCAGCAACATCCGCGTGGTCTACCTGAAGAACGCCGATGCCGTGAAGCTGGCCACGGTGCTGCGCGCGGCCTTCGGCGCCGGCGCGTCGTCCAGCGCGGGTGGCGGCAACTCGTCATCCGGCACCAGCGGCCTGGGCGGCAACGGCAGCACGCTGGGCAGCACCACGGTCGGCGGCACGCTGAACAACAGCGGCATGAGCGGCAACAGCAGCAACACCGGCATCTCGGCGGCGGCCACACAGCCGCTGACGGCGTCCGCCGGCCCGTCCACCGGCGGCTTCGTGCAGGCCGACCCGTCCACGAACTCGCTCATCATCACCGCTGCCGAGCCGCTGTACCGCCAGGTACGCGCGGTCATCGAGCAGTTGGACTCGCGCCGCGCGCAGGTCTATGTCGAATCGATGATCGTCAAGATCGACAACACCAAGGCCGGTCAGTTCGGCGTGCAGTGGCAAAACCTGATCGGCAGCAAGGGCGACCAGGTCGTCGGCGTCAGCGGCACCAATTTCGGCACGGGCTCCAGCAACATCCTGAACCTCATTGCCGCCGGCTCCGGCAACAGCAGCACCATCGCCAGCGCGTTGTCGGCCAGCAGCCTCCCGACCGGCTTCACCCTTGGTCTGGTGGGCAAGATCAGCGGCACCTACTCCATAGGCGCGCTGGCCAACTTCTTCGAGAGCCAGGCCGGCGCCAACGTGCTGTCCACGCCCAACCTCGTATCGCTGGACAACGAGGAGGCGCGCATCGTCATCGGCCAGAACGTGCCCTTCGTGACGGGCTCCTACGCCAACACCGGCTCCAGCACCGGCGGCACGGTCAACCCCTTCCAGACCGTGGACCGCAAGGACGTGGGCCTGACGCTGAAGATCAAGAGCCAGATCGGCGAGGGCGGCGCGATCCGCATGCAGGTCTATCAGGAGAACTCCACGGTCACGGCCCAGGGCTCCAACGGCCCGACGCTGGACAAGAGCGCCATCGAGACCTCGGTGGTGGTGGACGACGGCGACATCATCGTGCTGGGTGGCCTGCTGAAGGACGAGTACTCCGACGGCGAGGACGGCGTGCCGGGCCTGTCCAAGATCCCGGTGCTGGGCAACCTGTTCGGCACCAAGAGCCGCAAGCGCGTGAAGACCAACCTGATGGTGTTCCTGCGCCCGGTGGTGATGCGCAACGCCGAGAGCACAAACCAGTTGAGCCTGGACCGCTACGAGAGCATCAAGGCGGTGCAGCAGAACGGCCAGCCGCAGAAACATCTGATGCTGCCCGACACCGGCGCGCCGGTGCTGCCCGATGCGAAGACACCGGCCGGCAAGGCCGCCGTGCAGCAGTAAGGGCACCGCCCCATGGCCGCCACCCGCCACCCCCTGCCCTATGCCTTCGCCAAGGCCAACCGCGTGCTGCTGGAGGACGACGGCAATGCGCTGACGCTGTGGGCCACGCCCGAGGTCGGCTGGGCCACGCTGTCCGAGGTGCAGCGCCTGTACGCGGTGGACCGGCTGGAGTCCGAGGCCGCAGCGTCACTGTCCGAGCGCATCAACGCCGCCTATGCGGGCAGCGAGAGCAGCGCGGCCACCGTCATCGGCGAGGTCGAGAGCGCCGTAGACCTGTCGCGCATGATGCAGGACCTGCCGGCCGTGGAAGACCTGCTGGAGGCCGCCAACGACGCGCCCATCATCCGCATGCTGAACGCGCTGCTGACGCAGGCGGCCAAGGACGGCGCGAGCGACATTCACATCGAGCCCTACGAGCGCGCGTCGTCGGTACGCTTCCGCGTCGACGGCACGCTGCGCGAGGTGGTGCAGCCGAACCGGGCACTTCACGCGGCGCTGATCTCGCGGCTGAAGATCATGGCCGAGCTGGACATCGCCGAGAAGCGCCTGCCGCAGGACGGTCGCATCAGCTTGCGCATCGGCGGCCGCGCCATCGACGTGCGCGTGTCCACGCTGCCCAGTGCCCACGGCGAGCGCGCCGTGCTGCGCCTGCTGGACAAGAGCGAATCCAAGTTCACGCTGGAAGGCCTGGGCATGGACGGCGACGTGCTGGCCGCCTTCAAGCGCCTGGTGCAGCAGCCGCACGGCATCGTGCTGGTCACCGGCCCCACCGGCTCGGGCAAGACGACGTCGCTGTATGCGTCGCTGCAGACCGTGGACACCAGCACGACCAACGTGCTGACGGTCGAGGACCCGATCGAGTACGAGCTGCCCGGCATCGGCCAGACCCAGGTCAACGCCAAGATCGACCTGACGTTCGCGAAGGCGCTGCGCGCCATCCTGCGCCAGGACCCGGACGTCATCATGATCGGCGAGATCCGCGACTACGAGACCGCGCAGATCGCCATCCAGGCCTCGCTGACGGGCCACCTGGTGCTGGCCACGCTGCACACCAACGACGCGCCCAGCGCCGTGACGCGCCTGACCGACATGGGCGTCGAGCCCTTCCTGCTTTCGTCATCGCTCTTGGGCGTGCTGGCCCAGCGCCTGGTGCGCCGGCTGTGCCCGGCCTGCAAGACCCAGGACGACCACGGCCGCTGGCACCCGGTCGGCTGCGAGGCCTGCGGCCACACAGGCTACAAGGGCCGCACCGGCGTCTACGAGCTGATGGTGGCCGACGATGCGGTGCGCAGCCTCATCCACAACCGCGCGCCCGAAAGCCAACTGCAGGCGGCCGCCGAGGCCAACGGCCTGCGCTCCATGCGCGAAGACGGCGAGCGGCTGATCGAAGCTGGCGTCACGTCGCTGGAAGAAGTCCTGCGCGTGACACGCGAGTAAGCCGACTCAGCGCGGCCGGCGGCGGCGTGCGCCCGCACCGGCGCCCACCAGTGCCAGCGTGACCAGCGCCAGCGAACCGGGTTCGGGGAGCTCCTGCACGTAGAAGTCGAAGTTCAGGCGACGGAGGTCGAAGCCCTCGCCGCCCGGAACAACGAAGGCTTCGTTCGGCGCCGCGAAGTTGCCGCTCCAGGCGCCGCTGAAGTACTCGGTGCGGTAGTCGCTGGCCAGGTGGTCATTCATGTAGTTGCCCGCGGTCGTCGCGAACCGCACGACGGCCTGGTCCAGATACACGGGGGCCAGGAAGTCGAGGCCGTCCCCATCGAAGCCCAGCCCGTAGAAGAAGCCGCCCGCGCCGCCGGCGACGAAATGGCTCATGTCGCTGTCCGACGACAGCTGGACGCGCACCAGATGGCGCCCCCCGCCCAGGTCCGACTGGGTTTCGATCAGCGTGAAGCTCTGGCCGCCAGCGACGAAGTTCTTGCTGGAACCGTCGAACTGCCCCGTCAGCAAGACCTGATTGACGAGCTGGGCTGAATCCCCCTCATCGGCGATAAGCACCGAGTACGCCGAGTTGGCCGCGACGATGGGCGCGGCCTTGGCCGTCGCGCCGGCCAGGACGGCACAGGCTGCCAGCAAGATGGTGATCATGGCTTTCATGGAGAACTCCTCTTGAGTGGGTTCCGGACCGGGAAGGTGCGCGATTCTTGGCCGGTATCGCGCCGCTGAAATCCCCTCGCCTTGGGGCCTCGGCGATGTCCGGTTTTTGCGAAACGCTCAGCCCGCACAATCTCGCCATGCCCGCCTACAAGTACGAAGCCCTCGCCGACACTGGCCGCCAGAGCAGCGGCCTGATCGAGGCCGACAACCCGCGCGCCGCGCGCGCCGCCGTGCGCACGCTGGGCCTGACGCCGCTGTCCATCGAGCAGGTGCAACAGCATGGCGCGCAGGAGGGCAGCCGCTTCAAGCGCCGCGTCTTCAGCTCGACCGCGCTGGCCGTGTGGACGCGCCAGCTGGCTGGCCTGGTCGGCTCGGGCCTGCCCATCGAACGCGCGCTGACCGCGCTGGCCGACGAGAGCGAGGACGAGAAGCAGCGCGAGCTGATCAGCCAATTGAAGGCCGAAGTCAACGCCGGCTCGGCCTTCGCCCGTGCGCTGGCCACGGCGCCGCGCGAGTTCGACGAGGTCTACCGCGCCGTCGTCGCCGCCGGCGAGCAGAGCGGCGCGCTGGGCCCCGTGCTGGAGAAACTGGCCGACGACCTGGAGGAGCGCCAGGACCTGAAGGCCAAGCTGGTCGGCGCCATGGCCTATCCGGCCATCGTGTCCTTCATCTCGGTGCTCATCGTCATCTTCCTGGTCACCTACGTGGTGCCGCAGATCGCGACCGTGTTCACCAGCTCCAAGCGCGCGCTACCGGCGCTGACGGTGGCGATGCTGGCCATCAGCGACTTCGTGCGCGCCTGGGGCTGGGCGCTGCTGGGCGGGCTGGTGGCCGCGGCGCTGGCGCTGCGCCAGTCGCTGAAGGCGCCGGCGTTCCGGCAGCGCTTTGACGCCAGCCTGCTGGGCATGCCGCTGATCGGGCGTCTCGCGCGCGGCTACAACGCGGCACGCTTTGCCGGCACGCTGGCCATGCTGGCCGGCGCCGGCGTGCCCATCCTGAAGGCCTTGCAGGCGGCGGCCGAGACGCTGTCCAACCGCGCCATGCAGGCCGACGCGCTGGACGCGCTGGTGCAGGTGCGCGAAGGTGCGCCGCTGGGTTCGGCGCTGGCCGGCAAGAAGCGCTTCCCGGGCATCCTCGCGATGTTCGCCCGCCTGGGCGAGCAGACCGGCGAACTGCCCGAAATGCTGGGCCGCGCCGCGCGCCAGCTGAGCACCGAGGTGCAACGCCGCTCCATGGCCGCGGCCACGCTGCTGGAGCCGCTGCTGATCGTCGCGATGGGCGCGGTGGTGCTGCTGATCGTGCTGGCAGTGCTGCTGCCGATCATTCAGCTCAACACCTGGGTGAAATAGACCACCCCCTACCGCAGCGGAGCTGCGGCCCCCTCAAGGGGGCGCTGCCGATGGACTGGCAAAGCCAGATCCATGGCAGCCGCTGGGGAAGGCACTACGACGGGGTCAGCGCAGTCGGAAGGTGGCGACGACGTCGCTAAGCCGGGCTGCCTGGTCCTTCAGGCTCTCGGCCGCGGCGGTGGACTCTTCCACCAGCGCCGCGTTCTGCTGGGTCATCTTGTCGAGGTCGGCGACGGCCGTGTTGATCTGGCCTATGCCCTGGCTCTGCTCCCGGGACGCCGTGCTGATCTCGCCGACGATGTCGGTCACGCGCTGCACGCTGTCGACGATCTCGTTCATCGTGCTGCCGGCATCGCTGACGAGACGGGTGCCGGTCTCGACCTTGTCCACGCTGGCACCGATCAGTGCCTTGATCTCGCGCGCGGCCTCGGCCGAGCGCTGGGCCAGCGTGCGCACCTCGCCGGCCACCACCGCGAAACCACGCCCCTGCTCGCCGGCACGCGCAGCCTCGACGGCCGCATTCAGCGCGAGGATGTTGGTCTGGAAGGCGATGCCGTCGATGGTGCCGATGATGTCGCCGATCTTCTGGCTGGACGCCTGGATCTCGGTCATGGTGCCGACCACCTGGGCCACCACGTCGCCGCCACGCCGTGCCACCTGGGCGGCCGAGTTGGTGAGCTGGTTGGCCTGGGCCGCGGAATCGGCGCTGTGGCGCACGGTGCTGGTCAGCTCCTCCATCGCGCTGGCGGTCTCCTCCAGGTTGGAGGCGGTCTGCTCGGTACGGGCGCTGAGGTCCATGTTGCCGGTGGCGATCTGGGTGCTGGCGGTGGAGATGTTGTCCACCACGCTGCGCACGTCCAGCAGCGCACGGCGCAGCGCCTCGCGCATCGCGTCGACGGCGTGCAGCAGCTGGCCGGTCTCGTCGTTGGGGTAGCTGCGCTGCGGCTCGCCGGTCAGGTCCATGTCGGCAATGGCGCGGGCCGAACGCTCGGCCTCGCGCAGCGGGCCGGTGATGGAGCGCGACAGCAGCACGCTCAGCACGACGCCGACGCCCAGCGCCAGCCCCGTGCACAGCGCCAGCAGCCAGACGGTGCGCGAACGCAGCGCCTCGACCTTGGCGGCCGAGCGGTCCAGCTCGGCACGCTGGCTCGCGGTCAGCTCGGCCACCGCGTCCAGGTAGCTCTTGGAGGCCGGGTCGAACTTCTCGGCGAATAGTTTGGCCGCCCCTTCCGCATCGCCGGCCTTCTTCGCCTTGCTGACCTCTTCGCGCGAGGCCAGGTAAGCCTTGCGCAGCTCGCCGATGCGGGCGAACAGCTCGCGCTCGGCCGGCGTGTCCAGAGACGCCTCGATCTGCTTTTGCAGCTCGGTGGTCTCCTTGATGGCCGCTGCGGTGGCGGGCGCAAAGTACTCGATCAGCGACGCGTCCGTGCTCTTGGCGATGGCGGCGGCGCGCTGCACGCCGGAGCTGGTGTTGCGCATCCAGTCGGACGCGGCACGCTCCACCTTCAGGCTGTTCTCCAGCATGTCCTCCATCTCGGCCCCCACGGCGCGCAGCTGCCAGACGGCCACGGCACTGCTGAACAGCAGCAGGCCGAGGATGGCGGACAGCACCAGCGCGAGCCGGCGGCCAATGGAGCCCTTGCGGGTGAATGAGGTCGAGGACATGACGGCGCTCCCTGAAGCCCGCCGCCGCTGCCGGGGCGGGCCTTGTTGCAAAGCCGCGCATGTTCCGGCCCCGGGCAGCTTCACGACAGTGCCTCCCCATGGAAAACCCTAGTCGTCGCGAAGTGCTTCACGAAAGTCGCCCCCCACCCGGCCGGCCAAGGCGCGCGGGCCAGCCGTCAGAATGCCGGCATGCCCGCCACGCTCTTAGGACAACTCGTCGTCGCGATCTCGTCGCGCGCCCTTTTCGACTTCGAGGCCGAGAACCAGGTCTTCGAGGCCGGCGACGACCATGCCTACATGGCCTTGCAGCAGCGCCGCCTGGACGAGCCTGCGCCGCCGGGCGTGGCCTTCTCGCTGGTGCAGAAGCTGCTGGCCTTCAACGCCGGCGGGCCGCCGCAGGTGGAGGTGGTGGTGTTGTCGCGCAACGATCCCATCTCCGGCCTGCGCGTGTTCCGCTCGGCGCGGCACTACGGCCTGCCCATCGAGCGCGGCGTGTTCACGCGCGGCGCGTCGCCGTGGCGCTACCTGAAGCCGCTGTCGGCGCAGCTGTTCCTGTCGGCCAACGAGGCGGACGTGCGCCAGGCGCTGGCGGCCGGCGTGGCCGCCGCGCGCGTGCTGCCCGACGCCGCCCGCGCGTCGGCCGCGCATCCGCGGGAGCTGCGCATCGCCTTCGACGGCGACGCGGTGCTGTTCTCGGACGAGGCCGAGCAGGTCTTCCAGCGCGACGGTCTGGCCGCCTTCCGCGAGCACGAAAGCACCCGCGCCCACCTGCCGCTGCCGGCCGGCCCGTTCAAGCCGGTGCTGGCCGCGCTGCAGCGGCTGCAGCAGTCGCCGGGCGGCGGCATGAAGGTGCGCACGGCGCTGGTCACCGCGCGCAGCGCGCCGGCCCACGAGCGCGCCATTCGCACGCTGATGGACTGGCAGATCGAGGTGGACGAGGCCATGTTCCTGGGCGGCCTGGCCAAGGGCGAGTTCCTGCGCGAGTTCGAGCCGGACTTCTTCTTCGACGACCAGGTGGGCCATGTCGAGAGCGCGGCCGCGCATGTGCCGGCCGGACAGGTCGCGATGGGCGTCGCGGCGGCATGAAAAAACGGCCCCGTGGGGCCGTCCGATCGAGTGCGTCGAAGCCTCAGCCGCGGCGGCGGCGCGCGATGAAGCCCACGGCGCCCAGGCCGGCCAGCAGCAGGGCGTAGGTGCTGGGCTCGGGGACGGCGGTGACGCGGACGTTGTCGATGGCCAGCAGGTGGTCGTTGCCACTGTTGTTCAGGTCTTGCCAGCGGATCCACAGCGTGCTGTCTGCGGCCCAACTCGTGGTCACGGTGCCGCCGAGATCGGCCACCTTGCCGGCGCCGTTGCCGTCCACGATGGCGGCCGAGCCGCCCACCACCGGCGAGTCGAAGTTGAAGCTCGCGCCGGCCGTCGTCCAGGCCCCGACGGCGGCATAGGTCGCGCCAAAGCCGTACTGGAGCACCAGCCCCTGCACGGCGGTATTGCCGTTGTTGCGGTACTGCTCGCCGTCATAGCGCAGCGTGAAGCCCGTCAGTGCGCCACCGGTGTTGTTCGTCAGTGCAAGCGCCGTGTAGACGTAGCTCGAACCGGCGGTACCGGCGAAATTGTTGGTGACCACGGAGCCCAGCGCCCGGTCGGTGTCGCCGGCCGCACCGAAGCTGAAGAAGCCGGCGATGCTTCCGTTGGAGCCGGTGCCGGTGTTGTAGGTGCTCACCGGCGCGGCGGCAAAGAGACTCCATCCGTTCAGCGTGCTGTCGTTGGCCCAGGCAATGCCGGAGCCGGCCGACGCCAATCCATCGAAGCTCTGGGTATAGGTGACGGCCGTGCTCGTGACCGAGACGGTGGCATGGGCAGAGACGGCCGCCATCAAGAAGGCCGAGGCGAGCAAAAGCTTGGTGGACATGCGCAGATTTCTCCGGGACGGTGGGTAGGGTTGGGCGCGACTTTCACTAACCCGTCAAATACGGTCAACGTGGGCAACCCGCTAAATGCCACGCCTCCCCCGCGATCCTGGGGGAGGCGCTGTGGTGCCGCGACGGCAGCAGCACCACCTTGCGGCGGGCACGCACCAGCGCCGTACCTGCTTCGCACCGACACGGCAAACAGCCGCTCCGGAGTGACCCCATGTGACCAATCACCCCCCGCAGCCCGGACACCACAATGCGCGCTTCGAGGAGAACCCCATGCCCCGTTTCCAACTCGCCGTGTTCGCGGCCCTGCTGTGCGCCACAAGCGCCGGGGCCGGCACCAACGGCTTCTACCGCCAGCCCACCCTCCAGGGCGGACAGATCTATTTCGTCGCCGAGGGCGATCTCTGGCGCACCAGCCTGCAGGGCGGCGACGCACTGCGGCTGACCACGCACCCGGGCCAGGAAAGCCAGCCCGCGGTGTCGCCGGACGGACAGTGGCTGGCCTTCACCGGCCAGTACGACGGCGGCACCGAGATCTACCTGATGCCTACCGCCGGCGGCCCACCCCGGCGGCTGACCTGGGAAGGCGGCGGCATGCGCGTGTGGGGCTTCAGCGCGGCCGGCGAGGTGGTCTACACCAGCCTCGACGCCCGCCCCGGCGCGCAGCTGTTCGCGCTGGACGTGAAGACCGGACAGCGCCGCCAGCTGCCCGTGGGCCAGGCCAGCGACGGCGCGCTGAGCGCCGACGGCAGGACGCTGTACTTCACGCGCAGCGGCCTGCGCGGCGACAACGCGCGGCAATACCGCGGCGGCGCCATCGCGCGGCTGTGGTCGCTGGACCTGGGCGGCAGCGCCGAGGCGAAGCCGCTGCTGGCCGAGGGCCACAACGACAGGCGCCCCATGCCCTACCGCGCGGGCGGCCAGGACCGCATCGCCTTCCTGTCCGACCGTGACGGCACGGTCAACGTCTGGAGCGTGGACGCCCGCGGCGGCGACCTGCGCCAACACACGCAGCACAAGGGCTGGGACATCCGCCATGCCAGCGTCGACGGCAACCGCGTGGTCTACGCGCTGGGGGCGGACCTGTACACCGCCGACCTCGCGCAGACCGGCGCGCCGCACAAGCTCAACGTCGCGCTGGGCGGCGACTTCGACCAGACCCGCGAGCGCTGGGTCAAGAAGCCGCAGGACTACCTGACCGACACGTCCTTCGCCCCCAACGGCGAGCGCGTGCTGCTGACCGCGCGCGGCCACCTCGCGACGCAGGGCGTGCAGCAGCTGCGCCGCGCCGAGCTGCCGCAGCCGGCCGACGGCCGCTGCCGCAAGGGCGAGTTCAGTGCCGACAGCAAGCACGTGTTCGCCACCTGCGACTTCAGCGGCGAGACCGAGATCTGGCGCTTTGCGGCCAACGGCACCGGCAAGCCCGAGCAGATCACCCGCGGCGCCACGACACAGCGCCGCGACCTGTCGCCCTCGCCCGATGGCCGCTGGCTGGCCCACACCGACAAGGAAGGCCATGTCTGGCTGACCGACCTGAAAACCCAGGCCACCCGCGAGATCGCGCGCGGCACCTACGCCGACGCGCCCACGCTGCAGGGCTGGAGCGCCGATGGCAAGGCGTTGGCCTGGACCGTGCAGCTGCGCCATGGCGACCGCAGCCAGCTGCAGCTGCACCAGATCGCCGAGGGCCGCACGCACACGCTGACCAGCGACCGCTTCGACGTGGCCGGCGCCGCCTTCAGCCCCGACGGCCAGTGGCTGTACTTCGCATCGGCGCGCAATTTCGCCGTCACCGGCAATCCCAGCCCCTGGGGCGACCGCAACACCGGCCCGTTCTTCGGCTTCCGCACCAAGCTGTACGCGCTGGCGCTGCAGCCGGGCCTGCGCTCGCCGTTCGCCCCCAAGGACGAACTGGAGTCGGCCAGCGACAAGAAGGCCGACGAGCAGCGCGCCGAGGACCGCAAGGCAGACAAGAAGGACGACAAGAAACCCGAGGACAAGAAGGACGAGAAGAAGGGCAAACCCGCCATCGTCTTCGAAGGCCTGGCCGAGCGGCTGCACGAGCTGCCCGTGCCGGCCGGCAGCCACCGCGCGTTGCGCGCAGACGGCAAGCGGCTGTGGTTCCTGGACCAGGATCTGGACCGCAAGACCCAGCTGAAATCCATCGCCATCGACAACCAGGGCGGGCCGCCCGAGACGCTGGCCAGCGACGTGCGCGGCTACGAGCTGAGTGCCGACGGCAAGAAGCTGATGCTGGTGCGCAACCAGGGCCAGGGCGCGCCCGAGGTGCTCATCGTCGAGGCCGCGCCCAAGCTGCCGGCCGACCTCGCCAAGCTCCAGGTGCGCTGGAGCGACTGGCAGATCGCCACGCAGCCGCGCGCCGAATGGCGGCAGATGTTTGCCGACGCCTGGCGCATGCACCGCGACCACTTCTACGACAAGGACATGCACGGTGTGGACTGGACCGCCGTGCGGGCCAAGTACGAACCGCTGGTGGACCGCGTGACCGACCGCTTCGAGCTGGCCGAGCTGATGGCCCAGATGGTGTCCGAGCTGGGCGCGCTGCACAGCCAGGTGGGCCCCGGCGACACGCGCGACGCCGGTGAGGTGCCTGGCCTGGCCGGCCTGGGCGGACGCTTCTCCAAGGTGGCGGACGGCTGGCGCATCGATGCCATCTACGCGTTCGACGCCGAGCTGCCGTCCGAAGCGCCGCCGCTGGCCGCGCCGGGCCTCTCGCTGAAGGCGGGCGACGTCATCACGGCCGTCAACGGCCGCCCGACGGCCGAGGCGCCGCACCTGCTGGAGCTGCTGCGCGGCCAGGCGGGCCGCCAGGTGCTGCTGGACGTGAAGCAGGCGGGCGGCAAGGCGGTGCAGCGCATCGTCACGCCGGTGGCGCAACTGCGCGAGAACCAGCTGCGCTACAACGACTGGCGCGTCGGCCGCGCCCGCGCGGTGGAGCAGGCGGGCCAGGGCCGCATCGGCTACGTGCACCTGCGCGCGATGGGCGCCAACGACATCGCCGACTTCGTGCGCGAGTTCTACGCCGCGGGCGACCGCGACGGGCTCATCATCGACGTGCGCTACAACAACGGCGGCAACATCGACAGCTGGATCCTGGAGAAGCTGCTGCGCCGCGCCTGGGCCTTCTGGCAGCCGCGCTCGCCGGCCGACGCCGCGCCTTACTCCAACATGCAGAACGCCTGGCGCGGCCACACCGTCGTGCTGATGAACGAGGACACCTACTCCGACGGCGAGACCTTTGCCGAGGGCTTCAAGCGACTGAAGCTGGGGCCGGTCATCGGCCGGCAGAGCTCAGGCGCGGGCGTGTGGCTGTCGGACGGCAACCGCCTGATCGACAACGGCATCATGCGCGCGGCCGAGTTCGGCCAGATGGGAGCTGACGGCCGCTTCCTCATCGAAGGCATCGGCGTGAAGCCGGACGCGGACGTGGACAACCTGCCGCGCGCCACCTTCATGGGCAAGGACGCACAGCTGGAGGCCGCCATCGCGGCGCTGAAGCAGAAGATCGCCGAAGAGCCGGTGCCGGTGGTGAAGCCAGGCAGCTATCCACGGCCGGTGAAGCCGTAAAGCAACAAAGGGAGGCTGCGGCCTCCCTTTTCATCACGTCCATGGGCCTCAGGCGGCGCGCGCAAAGCGCCGTACCGCCACGGCGCGGGCCGCAAAGGCGCCGCTGAACAACCCCAACAACGCGCTGACGCTGGCGATGAACCAGGGTTCCTGCACGACGTGCGCGCCGGTGCCTGCAGCGAAGCCCAGCGCGAACTTGGCCGTGAAGATGCTCACCATCAGCGCCAGCGGCAACCAGCTGCCAGGTACGCGCACCGAGCCCCCTTCACGAGACAGCCCGCGCGGCGCAAACACCGGAGCGCCGACCCACGCGGCGGCGGCGAAGCCCGCCGCCCAGGCCAGCACCGGCACCAGGCCGACGCCGAAGGCGGCCATCACGCCATACAGCGACAGCACCAGCATGGCGACGGCCACCTTGGCCAGCGTGCCGGGCTGCACGACACGGTCGCGGGACTGACGCCAGCCCAGCGCGACGAGGCCGGCGAGGATGGCGAAGGGCCAGAGGGGAATGGAATTGGTCATGGCGGGCTGCGGTTGGCGTTGCGATGCCCGCACTGTGCGGATACGCGGCGCAGCAAGCGACCGGCTTGCGACGAATCGACAGCGCGCGTCGGCAATCACCAGCCGACCGGCATGACCGGTCAGGCAGGTTCAGCTCAGCACAACCCGCGCGAACTTGCGCTTGCCCACCTGCAGCACATGCTCGCCGGCATCGAGCTTGAGGCCCTTGTCCGACAGCACCTCGCCCGAACGGCGCACACCGCCCTGCTCGATCATGCGCAGGCCTTCACTGGTGGACGCCACGAGGCCCGCGGCCTTCAGCACCTGCGCGATGCCCAGCGGCGCGCCGCTCAGCTGCACCTCGGGAATGTCGTCCGGGATGCCGCCCTTGGAGCGGTTGATGAAGTCCTGCTCCGCGGCATCCGCCGCCGCGGCGCTGTGAAAGCGCGCCGTGATCTCCTTGGCCAGCGCGACCTTGGCGTCCTTGGGGTTGCGCCCCCCCCCGACCTCGGCCTTCAGCGCCGCAATCTCGGCGATGGACTTGAACGACAGCAGGTCGTACCACTTCCACATCTGCACATCGCTGATGGACAGGATCTTGGCGAACATCGTGTTCGCCGCTTCCGTGATGCCGATGTAATTGTTCTTGGACTTGGACATCTTCTCGACGCCGTCCAAGCCCTCCAGCAGCGGCATGGTCAGGATGCACTGCGGCTCCTGGCCGTACTCCTGCTGCAGGTGGCGGCCCATCAGCAGGTTGAACTTCTGGTCCGTGCCGCCCAGTTCCAGGTCGGACTTCAGCGCCACGGAGTCGTAGCCCTGCATCAGCGGGTAGAGAAACTCGTGGACCGAGATGGGCGTGCCCGCCGCGAAGCGCTTGGTGAAGTCGTCGCGCTCCATCATGCGCGCCACCGTGTACTTGGCCGCCAGCTGGATCATGCCCACGGCGCCCAGCGGCTCGCACCATTCGGAGTTGTAGCGGATCTCGGTCTTCGCCGGGTCCAGCACCAGCCTGGCCTGGGCGTAGTAGGTCTCTGCGTTGGCCTGGATCTGCTCCTTGGTCAGCGGCGGGCGCGTCGCGTTGCGGCCGGACGGATCACCGATCAGCGACGTGAAGTCACCGATCAGGAAGATGACCTGATGCCCCAGGTCCTGCAGCTGGCGCATCTTGTTGAGCACCACCGTATGGCCCACGTGGATATCCGGCGCCGTCGGGTCCAGCCCCAGCTTGATGCGCAGCGGCACGCCGGTGGCCGCCGAGCGGGCCAGCTTCTTGGTCCACTCCGCCTCGGGCAGCAACTCGTCCACGCCACGGCGCGTGATGGCCAATGCCTCCAGAACGGCATCGGTGATGGGGAATTTCGCAGCGTCGGACATGGCACGGCACCACTCGGCAACAAGCCGAATGAAATTGTTAAGTTATTGATCTATCGGGGTAAACCGGCATGCCGGGTAGGACAAAGCCGTTAGAATTCACCCTTCGAATCGGGGGTGTTGCTTCAACACAACCGAGATGGATTTTAAGGGCTGCGCCGCTGCAGCCCTTCGCGTGGAAACCGGCCTGGCCGGGATTGCCCCAGCGACAACCCCGGGAAAGCCGAGCGTGACCGCAGTCGAGAGACGTCTACAGCAAGTCAAAGCCGCGTTGAAAGGCGCGGAAAACTTCGCCGCCAGGCATCCGCGCGCACTGACTGCCTCCGTCGTGGGCGCGCTGAGCTGCTTCGCCGTGACCGCCTTCGGTATTGCCCCGATCGCCCCCGACGCGGCCGAACTGCCCAAGCGCACCGTCGTCGAGACGCTGGCCCCGGTGGACATCGAATCCCAGCTGGATCAATTGGCCAGCCACAGCATCGGCCTGACCCGCTCCGAGGCCACCCGCTCCAGCGACACGCCAGACAGCCTGCTGCGCCGTGCTGGCGCCTTCGACCCCTCTGCCGCCGCCTTCCTGCGCAGCGAGCCGCTGGCCCGTCGCATCTTCCAGGGCCGCGCCGGCCGCATGGTCCATGTGACGGCCGACGCGTCCGGTCAGGTGCAGAAGATCGTCGTTCGATTCCCAGCCGAGAAGGCCGAGCAGCAAGGCAGCCACTTCACGCGACTGAGCATCGAGCGCGACGGCAGCCGCTTCACGGCCCGCACCGAGACCGCCCCGCTGCAGGCCCAGATCGCGCTGGGCAGCGGCAGCATCCGCTCCTCGCTGTTCGCCGCCACCGACGACGCCAAGATCCCCGACAGCATCGCCTCGCAGATGGCCGACATGTTCTCGGGCGACATCGACTTCCACCGCGAGCTGCGCAAGGGCGACCGCTTCAGCGTCGTCTACGAGATGCTGACCGCCGACGGCGAGCCCGTCACCTGGGACGGCGGCGCCGGCCGCCTGCTGGCCGGCGAGTTCACGAACAACGGCCGCACCTACTCGGCGGTCTATTTCAAGGACAGTGCCACGGGCAAGGCCAGCTTCTACGGCTTCGACGGCCAGAGCAAGCGCCGCGCCTTCCTGGCCAGCCCGATGGAGTTCTCGCGCATCACCAGCGGCTTCGCGATGCGCTTCCACCCCATCCACAAAACCTGGCGTCAGCACAACGGCACGGACTACGGTGCGCCGACCGGCACGGCCGTGCGCACCGTGGGTGACGGCGTGGTCGACATCGCCGGCTGGCAGAACGGCTTCGGCAACGTCGTGCACGTGCGCCACAGCGGCGACCGCACCACCGTCTATGCCCATCTGAGCAAGATCGACGTGAAGAAGGGCCAGCGCATCGAGCAGGGTCAGCGCATCGGCGCCGTCGGCTCGACCGGCTGGGCCACCGGCCCGCACCTGCACTTCGAGTTCCGCGTCGGCGGCCGCCACGTGGACCCGCGCGTCATCGCCCGTGCCTCCGAGGCCATCACGCTGCCCAGCCACGCCAAGACCCAGTTCCTGCAGACGGTCGCCAGCGTGAAGACTCAGCTGGCCGTCGCGGAAACGATGGACGGCGTCTCCGCCGCCGAGTAAGCCGGTGGCCCTCTACATCGGGCTGATGTCGGGCACCTCGCTCGACGGCGTCGATGCGGTGCTGTTCGACGGCGGGGCCGTGCTGGGCCATGTCCACGCCCCCTTCCCTGCCGCGCTGCGCGACGAATTGCTGGCGCTGAACGCGCCAGGCCCCAATGAGTTGCACCGCGCCGCGCTGGCCGCGAATGGCGTTGCGCGCAGCTATGCCGACGTCACTGCCCAGCTACTGGAAGCCACCGGCACGCGCCGGGACCAGATCACCGCACTGGGCGCCCACGGCCAGACCGTGCGCCACCGCCCAGACGGCCCGGACGGCTACACGACTCAGTTGCTGAACGGCGCGCTGCTGGCCGAGCAGTCCGGCATCGATGTGATCTGCGACCTGCGCAGCCGCGATGTCGCCGCCGGCGGCCAGGGCGCACCACTGGTGCCGGCCTTCCACCGCGCCTTCTTCGGCGCCGCCGGCCGAAATGTGGCCGCGCTGAACCTGGGCGGCATCGCCAACCTGAGCCTGCTGTTCGCCGACGGCCGCACGGGTGGCTTTGACACCGGCCCGGCCAACTGCCTGATGGACGGTTGGATCGCCCGTCATCGCGGCCAGGCCTTCGACGCCGGTGGCGCCTGGGCAGCCTCGGGGCAGGTTCTGCCTGGGTTGCTGGCCGCGCTGCTCGCGGAGCCCTTCCTCGCGCTGCCACCGCCCAAGAGCACGGGCCGCGACCTCTTCCATCTGAAATGGCTGGATGCGCGCCTGACACCAGGCCAGGCGCCAGCTGATGTGCAGGCCACCCTGCTGGAGCTGACCGCACGCAGCGTGGCCGACGCACTCAGGGCGCAGATGCCCGACGCGGCGGCGCTCATCGCATGCGGCGGCGGCGCGCGCAACGGCCGGCTGATGCAGCGCCTGGCCGAGCTGCTCCCCGGCATCGCCATCGAAAGCAGCGCGGCCCATGGCCTGCCCGTCGATCAGGTCGAGGCCGCAGCCTTCGCCTGGCTGGCGCAATGCTTCAAAGAAAAACGGCCGGGCAATCTGCCGGCCGTCACCGGAGCCGCAGGGCTCCGCATCCTCGGGGCGCTCTACCCCGCCTGATCGCTCAGACGGAGAAGCTGGAGCCGCAACCGCAGGTGGTCGTGGCGTTCGGGTTCTTGATGACGAACTGGGCGCCCTGCAGATCTTCCTTGTAGTCGATCTCTGCGCCCATCAGGTACTGCAAGCTCATCGAGTCGATCAGCAGCGTCACGCCGTTCTTCTGCATCTGCGTGTCGTCGTCGTTGACGGCCTCGTCGAACGTGAAGCCGTACTGGAAGCCGGAGCAGCCGCCGCCCTGCACGAAGACGCGCAGCTTCAGGTCCGGATTGCCCTCTTCGGCGACCAGGTCGCGCACCTTGTCGGCGGCGCTGTCGGTGAAGACCAGGGGCACGGGAATGTCGGTGGGGGTGTCAAGCACGGCGCTCATGGCGGGGCTCCTCTTGGAATCGGTCCAGAAACGGATGGGGGGATTGTCGGCGCAAAAACAAAAGGCCGCATGGTGCGGCCTTTTGCTGAGTCGAGAAGCGATTAACGCTTGCTGAACTGCTTGCGACGACGGGCGCCGTGCAGGCCGACCTTCTTACGCTCGACTTCACGCGCGTCACGCGTGACGAAGCCGGCGCGGCTCAGTTCGGGCTTCAGCGTCGCGTCGTAGTCGATCAGCGCGCGGGTGATGCCCAGGCGCAGCGCGCCGGCTTGGCCGGATTCGCCGCCACCATGCACGTTCACCTTGATGTCGAAGGCCTCACCATTGTTCGTCAGCAGCAGGGGCTGCTTGGCGATCATGATGGAGGTGCCGCGACCAAAGTAGCTCTCGATGGGCTTGCCGTTGACGATGATCTGACCCGTGCCCTTCTTGATGAAGACGCGAGCGACCGACGACTTGCGGCGGCCAGTACCGTAATTCCAGTTTCCGATCATGGCCGTTCCTTAGATCTCGAGAGCCTTGGGCTGCTGAGCGGTGTGCGGGTGGGTGGGACCTGCGTAGACCTTCAGCTTCTTGACCATGGCGTAACCCAGCGGGCCCTTGGGCAGCATGCCCTTGACGGCCTTCTCCAGCGCGCGGCCGGGGTGCTTGGCTTGCATGTCCTTGAACTTCGTGGCGTAGATGCCGCCGGGGAAGCCCGAGTGACGGTAGTACACCTTGTCGGTGGCCTTGTTGCCGGTGACGCGGAGCTTGTCGGCGTTGACGATGACGATGAAATCACCGGTGTCGACGTGAGGCGTGTAGATGGCCTTGTGCTTGCCGCGCAAACGGAGTGCCACTTCGCTGGCAACACGTCCGAGCACCTTGTCGGTGGCGTCAATCACAAACCACTCGTGCGTC
>DASWWC010000028.1:0-7112 GCA_036401055.1 Roseateles sp. | reverse complement strand
GCGCATCTTCATGACGCCGTCGTCCATCTTCATCTCGTGGATCTCGACCACGTCCGCCACGGGCGAGCTGGCCGCAACGACCTTGGCCGCCTTGGCCGAGGTCAGCTGCATGAAGGCGCCGGTGGCCTTCTGCGGCGCGACGGTGGCGCGGACCCAGGGGTCATCGACCTTGACCTGCGCCTGGGCGGCGAGGGACACGAGCAGGGCGGAGGCGAACAGCAGGCGGTGCATGGCGGTGGCTTCAACAGGAAAACCGCCATTGTTGATCTGAATGACGTTTGGCGCCTTCGTTGAGTACGCGTACCAAGGTCCTCACCTGCTTCGTTCGGCCCAGTTTTTGACTTTATTTGTTCAGAACAATTGTGCGGCGCCCGGCTTGACGCCAACTGTCCATGTGTACTATCGTACCAATACACATAAGCAGTAGCCCATGGACCCCTCTCACTTCGTCCAGATCAACACTGGCTCGCCCGAGCCCATCTACCGCCAGCTCATCGAGCAGGTGCGGCGGCGCGTGGCGGCCGGGCAGCTCAGGGCGGGCGACGAGATCCCGTCCGTGCGAGAGCTGGCCCAGGCGCTGGCCGTGCACCCCATGACCATCTCCAAGGCCTACTCCATGCTGGAGATGGAGGGGCTGCTGGAGCGCCGACGCGGCCTGTCCATGGTCGTCGCGGCCCAACACCAGCGCGCCCAGCCTGCCGCCGACCGCGCCGAGCTGCTGCGCCCGACGCTGGAGAAGGCCGCCGCCGAGGCCCACCAGTTGGGACTGCCCAAGGCCCAGGCCCTGCAACTCTTCAAGACCATCCTGGAAGAAGCCCCATGACGAGCCCGCACTTCCCCCACACCGAGACCGTCAGCGCCGCGATGAGCCAGGTGACGCTGCAGTACCCCAAAGGCCCCACTGTGCTGGACCGGCTGGACTGGCAGCTTTTGCCCGGGCAGGTGGTGGGCCTGCTGGGGCGCAACGGTGCCGGCAAGACGACGCTGCTGGAGACCCTGCTGGGGCTGCGCGAGCCGGACGCCGGCACGGTGAGGCTGTTCGACCAGGACGTCCAGCACCTGGACGACGCGGCACGGGCACGCATCGGCTATGTGCCGCAGCACAGCGACCTCTTCGAGAATTTCACGCCGGCCCAGTTGCTGGCCTACTTCCGCAGTTTCTACCCGCGCTGGAACACGGCCAAGGTCGAGGGCCTGATGTCGCGCTGGGACATCCGGCCCGACCAGCCCATCCGCAAGCTCTCCGGCGGCCAGAAGCAGCGCCTGTCCATCATCCGCGCGCTGGCCCATGAGCCTGACCTGCTGGTGCTGGACGAGCCCGTGGCCAGCCTGGACCCGGCCGGCCGGCGCGACTTCCTGCGCGAGCTGGTGGGCCAGGTGATGGACCGCGGTGCCACCGTCGTGTTCTCCACCCACATCCTGTCCGACCTGGAACGCGTGGCCTTCAACGTTGCCTTCCTGACGCAGGGCCGCATCGCGCTGCAGGCGCCGCTGGACGAGCTGCTGGACCAGGTGCGGGCCTTCACCGGCAGCGTCACCGAAATGGCCGCGCTGATGGCCCGCCTGGGAGCCGAGCCGCTCAAACGCACGCCGCTGGAAGCCGGCCGCGAGCGCGTGCTTGCGCGCCTGCCGCTCGATGTGGCCCTGCCGGCGGGCGTGATGGCAGACCGGGTCAACCTCGACGACCTGTTCGCGGAGCTGACCTGATGAACACCGCCCCACTCTCCCAGACGCTGCTGGCCGCCTGGCGCCAGCGCGACCGGAGCTCGCCCTGGGGGCGCCGCCTGATCGGCGCGCTGATCGCGCTGTCCTTCGCCATCAGCCTGGCGCTGGGGTCTGGGCCGGTGCGGTGGCTCGTCCCGATGGCGGTCTTGCTCGTCGTCATCTACGGTGCTTGGATCGTGGTCGGCGCCAACCTGCAGGAGCAGAACCACCCCACTGCGGCCCGATGCGTGCCGGGCCACCTGCGCACGCTGCGCCGTGCCAGCCTGCTGGGGTGGGCGCTGTGCGCGGGCCTGTCCACGCTGCTGCTGTGGGCCGTGCTGCCGCCGGCGCTGACGTGGCAGTCCCTGCTGCTGGGCAATGCCACGGTCGCGACCTTCCTGCTGTGGACCACCCGGGCCTGGTGGCTGTGGCTCGGCATGAGCGTCTACCTGCCACTGGCGGGCGCCTTCCGCAAGACCCTGGAGCCGCTGCTCATGGCCGCCTATGCGCTGTGGCAAGCCCAGACCGGCGCGCTGCTGCTGCTGGGCCTGCTGGCCCTGGGCGCGGCCGTGATGGCCATCTTCGGCCGGGGCGACGCACGCCATCGTCGCACCTATGAGCGCGTGCGCCTCATGCGTCAGGCCCAGCGCATGCAGATGGAGGGCAAGATGGTCAGCCCGGCCCTCGCCTTTGGAGGCCTGGAACGGCTCAGCCGCCCCTTCGTCGCACTGCTGTCCGCCTGGCACAGGCATGTGGTCGAGCGCGCTGACAACCGCCGGCCCGCCAGCGTCCTGGCCCGCGCGGAGCTGGTGCTGCACGGCAATCAGCACTGGACCTACCAACTGCTGACACTGGTTTCCATCGTCGCCTTCGTGTCGGCCAGCTTGGCGCTGGTGCTCGCCCTCACCCATGTTCCCGCGGCCGCAATGCTGCAGCATGGCGCCTTCGGGCTCGGGATCGGGCTGGCCAGCGTGGGCGTCAATCCGGCGCTGACGCGCCCGCAGGTCCTCTGGCAAACCCGCCGCGAGCAGGCCTTGCTGCGCCTGCTGCCCGGCATGCCCCAGGGCGCTGCGCTGAACCGGGCCGTGGCCTGGCTCGGCCTGCGCCACGCGATGCTGGCCTGCTTGCTGACCGCCGCCGTCCTGCTGCCGCTGACCTGGGCCACCCAGACCCTGCCTCTGCTGTGGCTGCCCGTCATGGGTGTGCCCTGGTCGGTCTGGACCGCGA
Source organism: Roseateles sp. (assembly GCA_036401055.1). Classification (GTDB taxonomy): domain Bacteria; phylum Pseudomonadota; class Gammaproteobacteria; order Burkholderiales; family Burkholderiaceae_C; genus Pelomonas. The sequence continues at coordinate 4,181 of DASWWC010000028.1, read as the reverse complement.
CTCGCGTGCCGGCGCGGATGCGCCCGCCGACTGCGCTGACGGTCCTGCTGCCGGTGCTCGCGTTCTACCTGAGCGCCTTCCTCGGCCACCTCATCTGCAGCCAGCTCGGCCTGCCGATGGCCGCCCTGGCGCTGCCCCTGCTGGCCGCCTCGGCCCTCTGGGGCGTGTGGCGCTGGCGCCGGCTCGGCGCCCAGCCCGCCGCGCTGCCGGCGGGCCGCCTGGCCTGAACTACTGATTGATCTCGGGCTCGGCCAGCTGGGCCAGCAGCAGCAGCGACTCCTGCCAGCCCATGTAGCAGGCCTCGGCCGGGATCACGGCCGGGATGCCCTCCTGCCGGATGTGCATCTCCGTGCCGCAGAACACCGCCTTCAGCTCGACCGTGGTCGTCATCTCGCCGGGCAGGTTGGGGTCGTCGAAGCGAGCCGTGTAGCGCAGCCGCCGGCCGGGCTCCAGCTCCAGGTAGCGGCCGCCGAAGCTGTGGCCATTGCCCGTCGTGAGGTTGGTAAATGACATCCTGTAGCTGCCGCCCACCTTGACGTCCGCCTCGTGCACGGTGGCGTAGAAGCCGTGCGGCGGCAGCCATTTGGCGAAGGCGGCGGGCGTCGTGAAGGCGCGGTAGACCCGCTCGGGCGGGCAGCGAAGCACGCGGTGCAGGGTGACGGTGTTCGTGGCGGTCATGGTGGTTCCTGTGGGCAGAGGTCGATCCTCTGCAGACTCGACGATCAGACCTCGGCAGAATCGACACCACCAAGCCCGGACAAACCCCGTGCCGGCGAGCCGCCCCGGTCCCCCCCCATGACAGCGCCTGCCGACGCCACCACGCACGAGCCCCAGCGCGCCGGGCTGGCCGCCCTGACGGTCGGCGCCATCGGCGTCGTCTACGGTGACATCGGCACCAGCCCGCTGTACACCGTCAAGGAGATCTTCACGCCGGCCACCGGCGTCGCCCTCACATCGGACACGCTGGTCGGCGCCGTCTCAGCCATCCTTTGGGCCCTGATGCTGGTGGTCACGCTGAAATACGTGGTGCTGATTCTGCGCGCCGACAACCGCGGCGAGGGCGGCGGCCTGGCGCTGACGGCACTGGCCACCCAGGCCGTGCGAGGGCGCCCCGTGCTGCGGCGCTGCCTGCTGCTGCTGGGCGTGTGCGGCGCCACGCTGTTCTACGGCGACAGCGTCATCACCCCGGCGGTCTCGGTGATGGGCGCCGTGGAGGGTCTGGAGGTGGCCAGTCCGCAACTGGAGCGCTACGTGCTGCCGCTGTCGCTGGTGGTGCTGGTGGGCCTGTTCCTCGTGCAAAAGCACGGCACGCACGCGGTGGGCCGCGTGTTCGGGCCCGTCATCCTGCTGTGGTTTGCGGTGCTGGCCATCACCGGAGTGCTGCAGATCACGCAGCAGCCGGCCATCCTGGCCGCGCTCAATCCGATGCACGCGCTGGCGTTCCTGCTCGACCGAGGCTGGCACGTGCTGGCCGTCGTGGGCGCCATCGTGCTGGCACTGACCGGCGCCGAGGCGCTGTATGCCGACATGGGTCATTTCGGCGCCCGGCCCATACGCATCGCCTGGACCGGCATCGTCTTCCCGGCACTGGCGCTGAACTACCTGGGACAAGGCGCACTGCTGATGCGCGAGCCGGCGGCCATCGACAACCCCTTCTACCGCCTCTTCCCGGCAGCGCTGGTGCTGCCCGCCGTGGGACTGGCTGCGCTCGCGGCCGTGATCGCGTCGCAAGCCGTCATCTCGGGGGCCTACTCCATGACCAAGCAGGCCATACAGCTCGGCTTCTTGCCGCGCATGCGGGTGCGCAACACCTCGGCCGCCGAGGCCGGGCAGATCTATATCGCCAGCGTGAATTGGGCGCTGCTGCTGGGTGTCGTGGGCGCGGTGCTGCTGTTCCGCAGCTCGTCAGCGCTGGCCGGCGCCTACGGCATCGCCGTCACGCTGACGATGATGATCACGACGGTGCTGACCTTCTTCGTCATCCGTGACGGCTGGCGGCTGCCCAGACCGCTGGCGTGGGGCGCCACCGCCTTCTTCCTGGCGCTGGACGCGCTGCTGGTGGCCGGCTGCGCGATCAAGATCGTCGACGGCGGCTGGTTCCCGCTGGCACTGGGCGCGCTGCTGTTCCTGCTGATGAGCACGTGGGCGCGCGGCCGCGCGGCCGTGCAGACGCTGCTGCGGGAGGACGGGATCGAACTGCTGCCCTTCATCGAGAGCCTGCAGGCCTTCGGCGACGCCGCGCGCCCGCGCGCGACGCGCACCGCCGTCTACCCCGTGGCCAACCCCGCCCTGGTGCCGCCAGCCCTGCTTCACAACCTCAAGCACTACCAGGTGCTGCACGAGCGCAACGTGGTACTGACCGTCATGTTCTGCGAGCGGCCGTATGTGCCGGCCGCTGAGCAGCTGCAGCTGGACGAGCTGGCGCCCGGCTTCTGGCGGCTCGTCATCACCTACGGCTTCATGGACCAGCCCGATGTGCCGGCCGCGCTGTCCCGCTGCGAGGCGCGCGGCCTGCGGGCCGAGCCCGCCGAGACCAGCTACTTCCTGAGCCGCGAGACCCTGGTGCCGCGCACCGGCCTGGCACACTGGCGCGAGGCCCTGTTCGCCGCGATGAGCCGCAATGCGAGCGGCGCGGCGGACTACTTCCGCCTGCCTGGCAACTCGGTCGTGGAGCTGGGCACCAAGGTGCAGCTCTGAAGCCGGCTCACAGCGGCAGTTCGGTGAAGTAGCGCCCGCCGTGGAAGATCAGCGGCTGCGCGCCCTGGCGCGCCGTGCAGCGCTCCACCTCGCCGACGAAGATGACGTGGTCGCCCTCCTCATAGCGGCTGCGGTTGGCACATTCGAAGGTGGCGACGGCGCCGTCCAACACCGGCGCGCCCCCCGCGCCCTCGCGCCAGGCCACGCCGGCGAAGCGGTCGATGTCACGGGTCGCGAAGCGCTGGGCCAGATCCTTCTGGTCGGCGGCGAGGATGTTGATCGCGTAATGCGATCCACGCGTGAAGATCGGCATCGAGCCGGCCCGTCGCGCCAGGCTCCACAGCACCAGCGGCGGGTCCAGGGACACGGAGTTGAAGGAATTGGCGGTCAGGCCGACGAGGCCGCCGTCCGCAGAGCGCACGGTGACGATGGTCACGCCGGTGGCGAAAAGCCCCAGAGCGGCGCGAAATTGCTGGCTGTCCATGGTGCGATTGTCGCCAGTCCTACGAAAGTCCGGCCAACGCCGCCGCACAATGCCGGCATGCACGCCGAAGACTTCCAGGTTCACGACGACCTGCAGTTCACCGACCCGCCGCGCCGCATGTTCGGCGCCTGCGCCGACTGCGCCGCCGGCCGCTGCGCGCCGCCCGCCCAGCGCAGCCGTCGGCTCTTCACGGGCCTGCTCGGTGCCACGGCCTTCGCGCCGGCCTGGGCGCGCGACGGCGTGGACGTCGGCCCCAAGAGCAAGTTCGCCGGCCTGGTGTCGGCCGAGCAGCTGGAGCAGGCCGGCGGCCAGCAGTACGCGCAGATGATGACCCAGGCCTCCCAGCAGCGCGCCCTCGCGCCCATGGAGCACCCCCAGCTGCAGCGGCTGCGCTACATCGCCCAGCGCATCATTCCCTTCAGCTATGAATGGAACAGCCGGGCGCGGCAGTGGAAGTGGGAAGTCAACCTGCTGGGCAGCCCCGAGCTGAACGCCTTCTGCATGCCGGGGGGCAAGATCGCCTTCTATTACGGGATCCTCGAGAAGCTCAAGCTGGAAGACGACGAGGTCGCCGCCATCATGGGCCACGAGGTGGCGCATGCGCTGCGCGAACATGCGCGCGAGCGTGTCGGCAAGTCCACCGCGACCAATGTCGTCGTCGAACTCGGCTCGGCCCTGTTCGGCCTGGGCAACCTGGGCCGCACCGTGGCCGGCTACGGGGCCCAGCTGGTCAACCTGAAGTTCAGCCGCGACGACGAGAGCGAGGCCGACCTCGTCGGCATCGAGCTGTCGGCCCGCGCCGGCTATGACCCCGCCGCCGCCGTGCGGCTGTGGGAGAAGATGATGACGGCCAACAAGGGTGCGCCGCCGCAGGGGCTGTCCACCCACCCGGCACGCACGACGCGCATCCGCGACATCCAGGCCAGCCTGCCCAAGGTGGAAGGGCTCTACGCCCGGGCGCCGCGACCGGACAAGCGCTTCCCGGTCGCGCCGCCGCTCA
>DASWWC010000027.1:0-8426 GCA_036401055.1 Roseateles sp. | reverse complement strand
CCTGGGCGCGGTAGGAGCGCAGCAGCGGCACGCGCGCCAGGTCGCCCGGCGTGCGCAGCGTCACGGCCAGCGCCGGTGTGCACAGCGGCGTCAGAGGCGCGCGCAGCAGCAGCTCGCCGGCCTCGCTGCGCCAGGCCCCATCGCCAAAGCGGATCGCGCAGTCCAGGCTCTCGGTCGCCAGATCGACCTTGTTGTTGTTGGTCAGCATGCGCAACTCGATGCGCGGATGCAGTGCCCGGAAGTCGGCCAGCCGCTCCAGCAGGAAGCCGACGGCGAAGGTGCCGACCACGCCCACCGTGAGCACCTCGGCGGGGCCATCGTCCAGCAGGCCGGCCAGCGTCGCGTCGATGCTCATGAAGGCCTCGCGCACGACCGGCGCGAGCCGCTCGCCCTCGTCGGTCAACACCAGGCCGCGCGCCGTGCGGCGGAACAGCGGGCGCCCGACGTGGTCTTCCAGCGCCTTGACCTGATGGCTGACCGCCGCCTGCGTCACGCACAGCTCGTCGGCGGCACGCGTCAGGTTCAGGTGGCGCGCGGCCGCCTCGAAGGCACGCAGGGCGTTGAGTGGCAATCCTGGAATCGGCATGAGCCCAGAGAATAACTAATGGCTCAACCCAGAAACCATTGCTTGAGCATCGACCACGCCTCTGGAGAATCGCGCCGCATCGCCACCCACCCATGAAATTCTCTATGAACTCCATCCTTCTATCGCGCCGGACGCTGCTGAGCGGCGCGGCCGTCCTGGCCCTGCCTTCCGTCCACGCGGCAGCGCCCTACCCGGCCCTGGCCGAGCTGGAGCGCCGCACCGGCGGCCGCCTCGGCGTCGCCATGCTGGACACGGCCGGCGGCGCCGTCACCGGCCACCGGCTCGACGAACGCTTCGCCATGTGCTCGGTGTTCAAGCTGCCGCTGGCCGCCCTGATCCTGCGCGAGGCCGACCGTGGCCGGCTGGCGCTCGACCGGCGCGTCACCTACGGCAAGGCCGACATGCTCAGCCACGCGCCGGTGACGGCGCAGCATCTCGCGCGCGGCCACATGACGGTCGCCGAACTGGCCGAGGCGGCCCAGGTCACCAGCGACAACCCGGCCGCCAACCTGCTGCTCAAGCTCATCGCCGGCCCGGCCGGCTTCACCGCACGGCTGCGCGAGATCGGCGATGCGACGACGCGCCTGGACCGCTACGAGCCCGAGATGAATCACATGCCGCCGGGCGACCCCCGCGACACCTCGACCCCGGCGGCGATGGCCGCGCTGGTGCAGCGCATTGCTCTCGGCGACGCGCTGAAGCCGGCGACGCGCGAGCGCCTCGTCGGCTGGATGGAGAAGACCGAGACCGGCCTCAGCCGCTTGCGCGGCGGATTCCCTACGGGCTGGCGGGCCGGCGACAAGACCGGCTCGTTCTGGGACGAGCAGCTGCCGGGCAAGGTCAACGACGTCGCGATCTGCTGGCCGCCGGGCCGAGCGCCCCTGATCGTCGCGGCGTTCTACGAGACGCCCGAACCGGGCCGCGGCAAGCCGTTCGAGGAAGGCCAGAAGGTGCTGGCCGAGGTCGGGCGCATCGCGGCGGCGTGGCACCCATGACGGAGTGACCGGTGCGGCCGCGCGCCGGTCACTTGCGCACGTAGGTCAGCTTCTTCGTGCCGCCGTCGCAGCTGGCTATGACCTTCGCGTCGCCGACCTTGTCGTTCTCCACCGCCGTGATCTCGTAGCCCTTGACGCTCTTCTCGTCCAGCTTGGCCGCAATCTCGGCCTTCAGTTCATCGCAGGGCTTGGGGGCGGCCTGCACGGCCTGGGTCAGCAGGATGGCGGTGGCCGAGATCAGCAGCAGGGTGGGCTTGATGGTCATGACGGGTTTGCCGGTGGCGCTAAGGCGGCCATTCTGCGGCAGCCGTCGTGCATCTTCACGTCCACGGCGACCGCCGGCACGAGGCTGGTTTCGTTGGCATAGTCGGCGCCGCCCGACTCGCCACACACCATGAACCGACTGCTCGCCCTCGTCGCCTCCCTGCTGCTCGCCTCGACCGTCGCCGCTGCGCCGTATGGCATGCACGACCTCCGGCTGATCCTGACCACCACCGACACGCCGCAAGGCAAGAAGCACGGCCTGGACACGGCCTATCTGGAACGCGTGCTGGCCGACCTTGCGGCCCACGCCCAGAGCTATCCGCCGCGCTTCGACACGCCACAGGACAAGGAGCGCGCGACGCAGGACGCGACCACGCTGGCCGGGATGCTGGGCATGATCGTCAACGGCCCCAACCCGCATCCCGAGCTGCTGCTGCGCGCAGCGCAGGTCAACAGCATGGGCCACAACCTCGACATCCCAGGGGCCGCGGAGAAGGCGGACGCGCTGTTCAAGCAGTTGCTCGCCACCGCGCCCGACCACCAGCGCGGCCGCTTCGTGTATGGCGTGTTCCTGGCCAGTTCGGCGCGGGCCGAGCTGGCCCTGCCCCATCTGGAAAAAGCCGCCGCCGCCGGCATCGTCGACGCGGCCTACGCGCTGGGCATGACTCATCTGTCACTGGGCGACACCGCCAAGGCGCTGACCGCGCTGGAGGACTACAAGCGCCGCCGGCCCAGCGACACCCAGGTCGACAAGCTCATCGAAGCGATCCGCAACGGCAAGGTCCAGATCAACAAGCGTTGATCTCATCCGCCACGTTTGCCCACCCAGGAGTTGCTCAGCCCTCGCGATCCCACACGACGCCCTCCTCCGTCAGCATCGCATCCAGCGGCACGTCCAGCGCGCTGGGCTTGAGCAGCGGCAAAAAGCCGTGCGCGTAGCCGATGCCCACGGCCGCTGGCCGCGGCTGCATCTCGGCCAGCGTCTTGTCCATGAAGCCGCCGCCGTAGCCCAGCCGCAGGCCGCACGGCCCGAAGCCCAGGCAGGGCACCAGCATCAGCTGCGGCCGGAATTCCTCGGTGCCCTTGGGCTTGGGGATGTGGAAGGCGTCCTCCTCCATCGGGCAGCCGGGATACCAGACGTGGAAGCGCAGCGTGCCATGCTGCTTGTCCACCACCGGCAGGCCGATGCGGCGCTCGGGGTGGTTCTCGCCCCAGCGGTACAGCGTGGGCAGCGGGTCGAACTCGCCCTTGATGGGCCAGTAGGCGCCTATGGTCTTCTCCGTGCGGCGCAGCAGCCAGACGCTCAGCACCTCCTGAAGCTCGGCCGCCAGGTCCAGCCGGTTGGGCAGGGCCAGGCGTTGCTCGATCAGCTTGTGCCGCAGCGCGGCGCGGTCGTTCGCATCCATGGGCCGCGAGCTTACATTTGCGCGCATGGCCACGAGCGACCCTTTCACCGAACTCTGCATCGAGCTGCTGTCGCCGCTGGGCCCGGTGCGAACCCGCGCCATGTTCGGCGGCCGGGGCTTCTACGTGGACGGCCTGTTCATGGCCTTGATCGCCGATGGCCAGTTCTTCCTGAAAGCCGACGAGCACACACGCGAGCGCTTCGTCGCGGCCGGCTGCACGCCCTTCAGCTACCAGACCAAGGACGGCGAGCGCGTGGTGATGGGCTACTACCGCCCGCCCGAGGACGCGCTGGAATCGCCGCCGCTGATGCTGCCCTGGGCGCGGCTGGCGTTCGAGGCCGCACTGCGCGCCGCCAACGCCAAGGTGAAGAAGTCAGTCGCGGCCCAGAAGCCGGCGGCCAAGAAGAAAGCCGCCCCGGCCCGCCGCGCCTGAGGTCGGCGGCACCAGCAGCTCGAAATCGGCCGCCGGCCAGCCCTCCAGCACGGCCGTCTGGCCGGGAGGCAGCGCGATGGCCTGGCCGGCCTCCAGCCAGTGGTCCTGGGCCGGCTCGTCGGCCGTGCCGGACAGCGTCAGCCACACCCGGCCGCAGGCCACGGCGAGGCGGCGAGCCTCGGCACCGCCGGCCAGGGTCAGTGCCCGGCCACCGTCCAGATGCCATGTGGATTGCGCATCGCTCATGATGTTTTCTCCTGGGTTGATGTCAGGGATTCTGCTGAGACCTCCCAGGACGGTCCAATGACGGATGCGCGCCGATTGATACCATCCGCGCATGAGTCAGCCGATCCGCCAACGCCCGCTCTCGATCGGCCCGCTACGCGCCTTCGAGGCCGTGGCGCGGCTGCTGTCCTTCCGCGCGGCGGCCGAGGAACTGAGCCTCACGCAGTCGGCCGTCAGCCGCCAGATCCAGGCGCTGGAGGAGGAGATCGGCTGCACGCTGTTCCTGCGCGGCACGCGCAAGGTGGAGCTGTCGGGCGACGGCGCCCAGCTGCTGCCCACCGCCATCGCGGTGCTGTCGCGGCTGGACCAGACGGTGCGCCAGATCCGCCGCTCGCGCGGGCGCAGCGTCGTCAACGTGACGACCTTCGCGTCATTCGCGTCGCTGTGGCTGATCCCGCGGCTGTGCGAGTTCCAGCAGAACTTCCCGGACATCGACATCCGCGTGTCGGCGCTGGACCGCCTGGCCGACCTCGACGATGGCGAGCACGACCTGGCGTTGCGCTATGCCTCGGGCCACGATCTCGGCGTGCCCGGTGAGCTGATGTTCGAAGAGACCGTGTCACCCGTGCTCAGCCCCTGGTATGCCGAGAGCACGCGCAATGGCCGCCTGCCCGTGCTGCGCCAGCCGGCCGACCTGGCCGCCCACGCGCTGACCGAGGAGGACGACCCGCGCCCCAGTGCCACCTACCTGGGTTGGCGGCGCTGGCTGACCGCCCAGGGCCAGCCCGAGCTGGAGCCGCTGCGCTGGATGTATTTCAACTTCACCTACCAGCAGATCCAGGCCGCGCTGGCCGGCCAGGGCGTGGCGCTGGCGCGGCTGCCGCTGGTGCACGAGCAGCTGCAGCGCGGCGAGCTGGTGGAGCCCTTCGGCCGCAGTGCGCGGCTGGGCAGCCCGTTCAGCTACTGGCTCATCACCGGCCCCAACGCGGCGCGGCGGCCCGAGGTGAAGCAGTTTGCCGACTGGGTGCGCGAGCAGGCGGCGCTGACGCGCAGCGCGCTGGCGGGGGTCTGACCCCGGTCAGTGCGCCGGCACGGCCGCCGCGGGGGCCGCGTCGTTGACCGCGTGGGCCAATGCCCGGGCCAGCGCATGCTGCGAGCGCACCACGTGCGTGACGCCCGCCTGGCCCAGCCAGGTTGCCTCTTCCTCGGTATGAGCCAGCACCGCGCAGCGCAGCCCCGGGTTGAGCTGCCGGGCCAGGTCCAGCAGCGCCGGCACGCCGCGCACGTCGGCCAGCGCGACGACCAGCCAGTCCGCGTGCGCGATGTGGGCCTGCACCAGCGTCATGGCTTCGGCCGCATCGCCCAGCACGGCCGCCTGGCCCGCCGCACGCAGCCGCTCGACGATGTCGCGGTCGCGGTCCACCACCACCACCGGCCGGCCGCCCAGCTGCTGCAGCAGCGACTGGCCCACGCCGCCGTGGCCCACCAGCACGACCTGGCCGGCCAGCGAGGCCTGCGGCGTGTCGGCCGGCAGCTCGGCCAGCGGGTCGTCGCGCGCCTCCAGCTTGCGCGCCCAGCGCGAGCGCGCCAGCACCCAGCGCCGCAGCGGCTCCACGCCCGAGAACAGCAGCGGGTTCAGCGCGATGGACACGATGGCGCCGGCCACGACCAAGCTGGCGGCCTCGGGTGGCACCAGGTTCAGGCTCTGGCCCAGGCCCAGCAGGATGAAGCTGAACTCGCCGATCTGCGCCAGGCTCACCGCCACCGTCAGCGCGGTGGACAGCGGGTACTTCAGCAGCAGCACCAGCGCGCCGGCCGCCAGCGTCTTGCCGACCAGGATGACGGCCACCGTCGCCAGCACGGCGCCTGGCTGTTCCATCAGCACCCGCGGGTCGAACAGCATGCCCACGGCGACGAAGAACAGCACCGCGAAGGCGTCGCGCAGCGGCAGGCTCTCGTGCGCCGCGCGCTCGCTGAAGGCCGACTCGCGCAGCACCAGGCCCGCGAAGAAGGCGCCCAGCGCCACGCTGACGCCGAACAGCGCCGCCGCGCCCACGGCCAGGCCCACGGCCGCCGCCACGGTGGCCAGCGTGAACAGCTCGCGGGAGCCGGTGCGGTTGACCTGCCACAGCAGCCACGGCAGCAGGCGCCGGCCGGCCACCAGCATCACCGCCACAAAGCCGGCCACGGCCACCAGCGTCTTGGCGATGGTCCAGGCCAGCTCGGCGCCACCGCCCTCCGTGCCGCGGCCCAGCACGGGCATCAGCACCAGCGCCAGCACCATGGCCAGGTCTTCCACGACCAGCCAGCCCACCGCGATTCGCCCGTTGCCGGTATGCAGCAGCTCGCGCGACTCCAGCGCGCGCAGCAGCACCACCGTGCTGGCCACCGACAACGCCAGGCCGAACACCAGCGACGCGGCCACCGTCCAGCCCCACCACCAATGCGCCAGCGCCGCGCCCATGGCCGTGGCCGCCGCCATCTGCACCAGCGCGCCGGGCAGCGCGATGCCCTTCACCGACATCAGGTCGCCGACCGAGAAATGCAGGCCCACGCCGAACATCAGCAGCATGACGCCCACCTCGGACAGCTGCTGCGCCAGGTGCAGGTCGCCGACGAAGCCCGGCGTGTGCGGCCCGATCAGCACGCCGGCCAGCAGATAGCCCACCAGGGCCGGCAATCGCGCCCACTGCGCCAGCAGGCCCAGCACCAGGGCGAGGCCGAAGGCCGCGGCCAGCGTCGAGATCAGCGTCATGCCGTCGTGCATCGTCGGGGGCGTCCTTTCAGTCGGGGGCGATGAGTTCGCGTTCGGTCAGGATGAGGGTCAGGGCGCGGTCATGCGCCTCGACGGGGAAATGGGTCTCGGCCCCCGACCATGCCATACCCACGGCAGTCACCCCGGGGTGCAAGGCCAGCCAGCGGTCGAAATAGCCGCCACCGTACCCCAGCCGGAAGCCCTCCCGTGTGAAACCCACGCAGGGCACCAGCACCACGTCGGGCACGGCCACGGCGCCGGTGGCGGTCGCAATGCCGCATTCGTCCTGCGCGGCCGGCGCGGCGCCGTCCCAGCGGCGGAAGACCATCTCGGCCGGATCGCGGCGCGCGAACGGCAGCGCGCACGGCCAGGACTGCACGCCGGCGTCGAACTCGCCGGGCAGCGGCCAGTAGACGCCCAGCAGCTCGGGCTCCAGCTGGGGCAGCAGGTCGGCCAGCGCCTGGCGCAGCAGGTGCTGGGCCGCCTGGAAGGCCGGCGTCGCGGCAAAGTCGCGGCGCGCGGCCAGCAGTTGGCGACGCAGGTCGGAACGGTCAACGGGCTGGGCGGCGGTCATGGGCGCGGGGGGGCGTTTGGGCGAGCAGCCATTGGAACCCAGCCCGCCGCCCCCCGGAGCAAGGAGGCGCGAGGAAAACAGCCCACCTCACAGCAGGGGCTCCGGGGTGCTGGGTTAAATTGGTCGGCCTGAGCAGTGGCGGTAGGCATGAGTCAAATGGATGGGCGAGTTCTGAAAGGCCTGGGGCGCATCGCGCTGACCTGGCTGATGGCGGCGGCAGCGGGCGCTCACGCGGCGCCGGAACCCGCCGACCTCGCCGTGCAGGCCCGCGAGGCCTGGGCCAAGCGCGACCGCAAGCGCCTGGCCACGCTGACCGACAGCGCCCGCGCGCAGAACCACCCGCTGGCCGGCTGGGTCGAGTACTTCGACCTGAACGCGCGGCTGTACCAGGTGAGCCAGCCGGAGATGGACGCCTTCTATGCGCGCTACCCCGGCAGCTATGTGGAGGACCGGCTGCGCAACGACTGGCTGCTGGAGTTGGGCCGGCGCCGCGACTGGGCCGGCTTCAAGCGCGACCACGCCACCTACCAGATGCGCGACGACCGCGAGGTGCACTGCTACACGCTGCTGGCCGAGCAGGCCACCGGCGGCAAGCTGTCGCCCGAAGCCGCCCGCGAGGCCTGGTTCGCGCAGAAGGACGCCGACGAGGGCTGCCGCGCGCTGGCCGCCGCGCTGGTGGAGGCCGGCGTCTTCAAGCACGACACGCTGTGGGCCCGCGCCCGCCAGGCGCAGGAGCAGGGCCGCACGCTGGCCGTGCGCCAGGCGGTGGCGCTGCTGGACAGCAAACCGCTCAGCCAGAAGCTGGTCGAGCTGCAGGACAACGCCGGCCGCTACCTGACGCGCAAGGCCCGCACCACGCCGCGTGCCGAGGCCGAGCTGACCACGCTGGCGCTGGCCCGCGTGGCCGCCAGCAACCCGGACCAGGCCGGCGACCTGCTGCGCGACAAGTGGCGCGGGCTGCCCAAGGACTTGCAGGCCTGGCTGTGGGTGCAGATCGGCCGCCAGTCCGCGCTGCGGCTGCAGGACGACGCCCCGGCCGCCTTCGAGCGCGCGCGCACGCTGGCGCCCGAGCTGGCCTGGAGCGACGACGCGCTGGCCTGGTCGGCCCGCGCCGCGCTGCGCGCCAAGCAGCCCGCCACCGCGCTGAAGGCCATCGCGCAGATGAGCGATGTCGAGCAGCGCGACCCC
>DASWWC010000026.1:0-7355 GCA_036401055.1 Roseateles sp. | reverse complement strand
GCTGCAGCGCGCGGGCCTGCAGGAAGCGGCTCAACCCGGCCTCGGCGGGGAGGCCGACGAACGGCAGCGCCAGCAGCTCGGCAAGCGCCAGCGCGCGCGGCCGGCCTCGTGCCAGCGCGGCGGGCAGCACGGCGACGAGGCGGTCCTCGCGAAAGGGCAGGGTCGACAGCCCTTCGGTTGCGACGTGGTCGGCCACGATGCCGAGGTCGGCACGCTCGCGGCGCAGCGCGAACAGCACATCCAGGCTGTCCAGCTCGCACAGCTCGATGTCGATCTGCGGATGCGCGGCGAGAAAGGGGCCGAGCAGCGGCGGCAGGTGCTCGCTCATCGCCGCCGTGTTGCACAGCATCCGCACGGTGCTGCGCACGCCCTGCGCATGGGCCGCCATGCCGGCATGCAAGGCATCGATCTCACGTTGCAGCCGGCCGGCATGGCGCAGCAGCGTGCGGCCGGCATCGGTCAGCGTGACACCGGTCTTGGCGCGCCGCATCAGCGCCGTGCCCAGGGCCTGTTCCAAGGACTGCAGCCGGGCGCTCGCCGCGGCCAGCGACAGATGGACGGCGCGGGCGCCGGCCGTGATCGTGCCGGCCTCGGCCACGGCGGCGAACAGACGCAGGTCGAAGGGATCGATGCGGTGGTGCGGGTTGCGGTCGGTCATGCCGTCATCCTTCGGCAGGGCCGGAGGATAAGCGCGGCATCCGGTGATGGACGAGGCCCCGGGGCGGCACGGACGATGCCGCCATGCAGAGCGTCTTGGATGGCATGGGCTGGGGTGGGCTGGCCTGGGTGGCGGCCAGCTTCGTGCTGGCGGGCTTCGTGAAGGGGGTTTCCGGCATGGGCCTGCCCACGCTGGCGATGGCGCTGCTGAGCCTGCAGCTGCCGGCCGCGTCGGCGGCGGCGCTGATGCTGCTGCCGGCGTTGCTGACCAACGCGGCGCAGTGTCTGGGCCGGCACGGGGCGGAGCTGCTGCGCCGGCTCTGGCCCCTGTGGCTGGGCCTGATCCTTGGCACCCTGTGGATCCCGCTGCCGGGGCTGGGCAGCGGCACCGCACGGCGGGCGCTGGGCGTCGTGCTGGTGGGCTATGGCCTGTTCGGGCTGGCCCGGGCCAGGCTGCCGGCGCCGGGAGCACATGCCGGCTGGGTCGGGCTGCTGGCTGGCGGCATCGGCGGCGCGCTGAGCGCCGCCACCGGTGTCTTCGTCATGCCGCTGGTGCCTTATCTGCAGGCACTGCAGCTGCCGCGCGCCGCGCTGATCCAGGCACTGGGCATCAGCTTCACGCTGGCGTCGCTGGCGCTGGCGGCGCGCCTGGGCCAGGAGCGCGTGGCGTGGCCCAGCGCGGTGGCCCTTGCCGTGGCGATGGGGGCCGCCTGGGGCGGCATGGCCCTGGGCGCTCGCTGGCGCGAACGCCTGCCGACGCTCGCGTTCCAGCGTGCCCTGTATGCGGTCTTTCTGCTGCTGGGCGCGCTGATGATCCTCCCGCCGACAGCGGCGCGCCCGCTCGCATGAGGGCCCCCCGCTTGGGGGCGGGTGTATTGATTGGCGCCGGCAATAGATTTGACAATGCTGTCAGAAATGCCAGCGCCCACCCATGTCCATCGCCCGTCGAAGAAGCCCGCCCGCCGTCCACCCTCGCACCATGCAGCTTTGCGCATGCCGCTGAAGGAGACGGCATGACGATCCGCCAGGTCCTCTACGTGGAGGACGACCCTGTCAACGCGATGCTGATGCAGGGCATCCTCGAGCTGCGGCCGGGCTGCAGCCTGCAGGTGGCGCGCAGCGGCGCCGAGGCGCGGCGTCTCGTCATGCAGGGCCGCATCGACCTGCTGCTGTGCGACCTGCACCTGCCCGACGTGGGGGGCGACGAGCTGCTGGGGCAGCTCCGCGCCGAGGGCCTGCCCGAGAACGTGCCGGCCCTGCTGGTGACGGCCGAGTCCGAGTTCATGGCCGCGCAGCTGGCGCGCAGCCACGGCTACGACGGCTACTGGACCAAGCCGCTGGACGTGGCCGCCACGCTGCGTAGCCTGGAGCGCTGGCTGGGCTGAGCGCGCGGGCCCGGCACCGGGCCGCGCCAGCGTCGGCCCGCCCCACGGGCCCGGGGCGCACTCACGACACAAATCTTTGCGCATCGGCCACAAGGCCTTGTGTGTGCCGGGCGATTCTTCGCTGCAAGACACCGGAGATCGTCATGAGGAACCGCCGCTTCGTGCTTGGCAGTGGCGCCGCACTCGCCGGGGCCCTGATGCTGGCCCGGCGCGCACCGGCCGCGGCGCTGGCGAATGCGCCCCTGAGCGCCGACGAGCGCGCCCTGCATGCACTGAACCGACTGGGCTACGGCCCGCGTCCGGCCGACGCCGCGGCCATCGCTGCGCAGGGTGCCCGCCCGTGGCTGGAGCGCTTCCTGGACGATCAGCTGAACCCGCGCCGCCTGCCGCAGCCGGAAGGCCTGGCCGCCACGCTGGCAGGGCTCGACGTGCTTCGCCTGGGCCAGGCGGAGCTGCTGGGCCGCTACCGCGAGGCCGTCAAGGCCGCACGCGAGGCCCGTCGCGAGAAGGCCCGGGGCATGAGCCCCGAGACCGAGGCGCTGAACGCCGTGCGCGACAAGGTGCGCCCCCTGGTCGTCCAGGCCGGGACGGCCCGGCTGTCGCGCGCGCTGCTGAGCCAGGCGCAGCTGGAGGAGGTGCTGGCCGAGTTCTGGTTCAACCACTTCAACGTCTTCGCCGGCAAGAACGCGGTCGGCGTCCTGGTGGCCGACTACGAGCAGCGCGCCATCCGGCCGCATGTACTCGGGCGCTTCCGCGACATGCTGGGTGCCACCGCCCGGCATCCGGCGATGCTGATCTACCTCGACAACGCCCAGAGCGTCGTCGCCGGCTACCAGCCGCCGCAGCGCGCGCGCCGGCTGCTGGCGCAGCGGCCCGAGCTCAAGGCGCGCCTTCCGCAGGGGCTGAACGAGAACTACGCCCGCGAGCTGATGGAGCTGCACACCCTGGGGGTGGACGCCGGCTACTCGCAGCGGGACGTGACCGAGCTGGCGCGCATGCTGACTGGCTGGGGCCTGGATTCGCGCAAGGCGCTGATCGGCGGCACGGGGGACCTCTTCACGTTCGATGCGCGCAAGCACGACGCCGGCCCCAAGACCTGGCTGGGCCAGGCGGTGAGGGGGGCCGGGCAGGCCGAGGGCGAGCAGGCGCTGGACGTGCTCGCCGCCCATCCGGCCACGGCCCGCCACCTGGCCTTCAAGTTCGCCCAGGCCTTCGTCGCGGACGAGCCGCCACCGGCCCTCGTCACCCGACTGGCCGACAACTTCAGGGTCACGGGTGGCGACCTGCGCGAGTTCACGCGCACGCTGCTGCACGCCGACGAGTTCTGGAGCCGCGAGGCCTATCAGGCCAAGTTCAAGACGCCTTACCAGTACCTGCTGTCCAGCCTGCGCGCGCTGGAGCTGCCGCCTGCCAACCCGCAGAACCTGCTGACCGCGCTGGCCCAGGCCGGCCAGCCGCTGTTCGGCGCGCAGACGCCCGACGGCTACCGCAACACGGCCGCCGCCTGGCGCAACCCCGAGGCACTGACGCAGCGCGTGCAGCTTGCAATGACGCTGGGCCAGCGCAGCGGCGTCAGCCCGCAGCAGCTGGGTGCCACGCTGGGCGCCTCGCTCAGCGAGCCCACGCGTCGCACGCTGGCGGCCGAGCCACCGGCGCAGCAGGTCGCGTTGCTGCTCGCCAGCCCCGATTTCATGAAGCGTTGAGGACCTGACCATGCTCCGCCGCCAACTCCTGCACTTCGGTGCCTTCACGCTGGCCGGCCTGCCGCCGGCCCTGGTGCAGGCCCAGGGCGAGGTCGCCCATCGCAAGCTCGTCGTCGTCATGCTGCGTGGCGCGGTGGATGGCCTCTCGGTCGTGGCGCCCTACGGCGAGCGCGAGTACGCCGCGAATCGCCCGCAGATCGCCCTGGCCCCGCCCGGCGCCGAAGACGGCCTCCTCAAGCTCGACGCGCTGTTCGGCCTGCACCCGGCGCTCGGCGCCCTCAAGCGCCGCTGGGACGGCGGCCAGCTCGCCTTCGTGCACGCCAGCGGCTCGCCCGACCCGACGCGCTCCCACTTCGACGCGCAAGACTATTTCGAGTCCGGCACGCCGGGCCGCAAGTCCACGCCCGACGGCTGGATGAACCGGTTGCTGGCCGGACTGCCTGGCGAGCCGGCGCCGACGCGGGCCATTAGCATGGGGCAGACCCCGCCGCGCATCTTTGCGGGCGCGGCCAGTGTCGCCAGTCTGGGCCTGGGTCCCAACGCGATGCAGCGCCGCGCCATCGACAACCCGCAGATGCAGGCCAGCCTGACCCGGCTCTATGCCGCCGATGCGCCGCTCAGCGGCACGCTGCGCGACACGACCGAAGGCCGCGGCGAGATGGCGCGCAGCATGGCGGCGGCCGAGCCGCGCTCCATGGACCCGAGTGCCGACGCCGGAGCGCCTTCCGCGCGCAGCTTCGCGGCCGACGCGCGCCGCCTGGGCCAACTGATCCGCAAGGACCCGCACACCCAGCTCGCCTTCACGTCCGTAGGCGGCTGGGACACCCACGTCAACCAGGGCGCCGCCCGCGGACAGCTGGCCAACCGCCTGGCCAGCCTGGGCGCGGGCCTGGATGCGCTCGCCCAGGGCCTGGGCGATGCCCTGCAGGACACCGTGATCGTCGTCGCCAGCGAGTTCGGTCGCACGCTGCGCCAGAACGGCAACGGCGGCACCGACCATGGCCGGGGCAACGTCATCTGGCTGCTCGGCGGCCCGGTGGCGGGCGGGCAGGTGCTGGGTGAATGGCCGGGCCTGGACGCGAGCGCGCTGGCGGATGGCCGCGACCTGGCCGTGCGCACGGACTTCCGCCAGGTGCTGGCGCCGCTGCTGCAGCGGCACCTGGGCCTGTCGGAAACCGCACTGGCGGCAGTGTTTCCGCAAGGCCCGCAAACTTGGCGTTATGCAGACCAGCTGCTGCGCACCTGAAGTGCGTGTGGTGGCGTTTGGATGGAGAACGAGATGATGCGAGCCACGTTCCCCTTGTTCGGCATCCCCCTGTCGGTGGCCGTGCTGGCCTACTGCTTCCTCGTCGCGGTGGGCTGACCGGCGGGCGTTCGGACTGTCCGCGCCCTGTCCGCGGACAGCGGGTGCATGGCTAAGTTGTTGATTCTTCAGGGGTGACGTGCTGGCACACGGCTTGCGACAAGCCGTGCATGAACACAGGCTTTCGCGACACCTCCGAGCAGGACCGGCTGCTCGCTCCCAAGTCCCGGCGCTGGCCGCTGCTGGCCGGCGGCGCCGTTGTCGTGGCCATCGCGCTGGTGCTCGGCGGCGGCCGCCTGCGCCAGGCGCTCTCCGCCGACTCGGCCGTCAGCGCCGCGCGGCTGTCGCTGGCCACCGTCGACGTCGCGCCGCTGACGCGCGACGTCGCTGGCGAGGGGCGCGTCGTCGCCGCGCAGAGCCCCACGCTCTATGCCCAGGGCGCGGGCACCGTGACGCTCGTCGTGCAGGCCGGCGACCCCGTCAAGCGCGACCAGGTGCTGGCACGCGTCGACTCGCCCGAGCTGACCAACCGCCTGGCCCAGGAGCGCAGCCACGTCGACGCGCTCAAGGCCGACCTCGCCCGCGCCGAGGTCGAGGCCCGCCAGCAGACCGCCGCGCTGCAAAGCGCCTACGAGAACGCCCGCATCGACCAGCAGACCGCCGCCAACGACCTGACCCGCCAGACCCAGGCCTTCGAGGCCGGTGCGACGGCGCGCATGCAGGTCGAGCGCGCCCAGGACGCGCTGGCCAAGGCCAAGCTGGCACTGGACCAGGCCCGCGACCTGCGCGGCTTGAAGACCGACAGCCTCAAGCTCGATGTGCAGGCCAAGCAGAGCGCGCTGGCCCGCCAGCAGCTGCTGGTGGCCGACCTGGAGCGCCAGGTGGCCGAGTTGCAGGTGCGCTCGCCCGTGGACGGCCAGGTCGGCCAGCTCTTCATCGCCGACCGCACCAACGTCGCCCGCGACGCCAAGCTGCTGTCGGTCATCGACCTGTCGGCGCTGGAGGTGCAGATGCAGGTGGCCGAGAGCTTCGCCCGCGAACTGCAGCCGGGCATGCCCGGCGAGATCAGCGGCAATGGCCAGCGCTGGGCCGGCCTGGTCAGCTCGGTGTCGCCCGAGGTCGTCAACGGCGAAGTCAGCGCGCGGCTGCGCTTTGACGGCAAGCAGCCCGAGCAGCTGCGCCAGAACCAGCGCCTGTCGGTGCGCGTGCTGCTGGACCGCCGCGACAAGGTGCTGGGCGTGGCCAACGGCAGCTTCGTCGACGAGGGCGGCGGCAGCCAGGCCTACGTGGTGCGCAACGGCGTGGCGGAGAAGGTCGCCGTCAAGCTGGGCGCTCGCTCGCTGGAGCGTGTCGAGGTGATCTCCGGCCTCGTGGCCGGGGACCGCGTCGTCATCTCCGGATCGGACAACTTCAAGGGCGCCGAGCGCGTCCTGATCGCGGATTAAGCAAGGGGAAGAACGATGCTCCAGATGGAAAAACTGCAGAAGGTCTACCGCACCGAGATGGTCGAGACCTACGCGCTGCGCGACTTCAACCTGACCGTCAACGAGGGCGAGTTCGTCGCCGTGACCGGCCCGTCCGGCTCCGGCAAGACGACCTTCCTGACCATCGCCGGCCTGCTGGAGGCTTTCAGCGCCGGCACCTACAAGCTCGACGGCATCGACGTCAGCCGCATGGGCGACGCCGAGCGCTCGCGCATCCGCAACCAGAAGATCGGTTTCATCTTCCAGGCCTTCAACCTGATCCCCGACCTCAGCGTGCTGGACAACATCGAGGTGCCGCTGCGGTACCGCGGCTTCGGCGGCGTCGAGCGCAAGCGGCGCGCCGCCGAGGCGCTGGCCCGCGTGGGCCTGTCGGCGCGCGGTCGCCACTACCCCAACGAACTCTCGGGCGGACAGCAGCAGCGCGTGGCCATCGCCCGAGCGCTGGCCGGCGAGCCGCGCCTGCTGCTCGCCGACGAGCCGACCGGCAACCTGGACAGCGCGATGGCGCGCAGTGTCATGGAGCTGCTGGAGGAGCTGCACCGCGAAGGCGCCACCATCGTCATGGTCACTCACGACCCGCAGCTGGCGGCCCGCGCGCAGCGCAACGTGCACGTCATCGACGGCCAGGTTGTCGATCTGACGGCCGAGCTGAACACCGCTCTCGCGGCTTGATTCCCATGCGTCGATTGATCCCTGTCCTCGCGCTGCTGGCCGCCACCGCGGCCCGCGCCGACGACCTGCTTCAGGTCTGGGCGCAGGCGCGCGCGGCCGACCCGCTGCTGCGCCAGGCTGCGGCCTACGACGGCGCGCAGGAAGCCGCGGC
>DASWWC010000025.1:0-23977 GCA_036401055.1 Roseateles sp. | reverse complement strand
TGCGCAGCCAGCACGTGGGCCTGCAGACGCTGCCGCCGCCCGCCGCAGCGGCCAGCAGCCCGCAGGTCGTGGTGCTGAAGCCGCCGCAGGCCGCCAAGCCGCGCAAGGCCGCCAGCGGCGCCCGATAGAATGCCCGCCGTTGGTGCTCGCGCCCGGTTCCAAGCCGGGTGCAGTTCAACGGGAATCAGGAGGACGAGCGGCCACGCCGCAGATCTAACCTGAGCTGTCCCCGCAACGGTAAGTGGACGAGGCCCTCACGCCTCGCTGTTCGACCGACAAGCCACTGGTGCCCAGCACCGGGAAGGCGTCGAACAGATGTCCACCAGCCCGGATACCGGCCAACGACGGGGCTGTCTGGTACAGCCGTTTTTCAGCCTTGCTGCGGGGGTCAGCGCGGCTGAGTGTTCGTTTGCGTTCCTCTCATGTCCTCTTCCCTCCTCGCGGCCCGTCGGCCGCTGCTCGCACTGTCGGCTCTCGCCCTGGCCGCGTCTGCGGCATCCGTTCAGGCCCAGAACAAGCTCGACACCGTCGTCACCACCGCCACCCGCACGCCGCAGAAGCTGTCGGAAGTGCTGGCCGACCTGACCGTCATCACCCGCGCCGACATCGAGCGCCAGGCCGCCGCCAGCCTGGCCGACCTGCTGCGCAACAACGGCTGCGCCGAGATGGTCCGCAACGGTGGTGCCGCAGCAAACACGTCCATGTACCTGCGCGGTGCCGACAGCCGCCACACGCTGGTGCTGATCGACGGCGTCAAGGTGGACTCGCAGGCCACGGGCGGCGCCAGCTGGCAAGGCCTGCCGCTGTCGCAGATCGAGCGCGTGGAAGTACTGAAGGGCCCGGCCAGCGCCATCTACGGCTCCGACGCGGTGGCCGGCGTGGTGCAGATTTTCACGCGCAAGGGCACCGGCGGTGCCAACGCGGACCTCGGTGTGTCGGCTGGCAACCTCGGCACCTACAAGGCCGACGGCGGCCTGTTCGGCAGCGCGGGCATCTTCGACTACGCACTGACCGCCGCCTTCGAAGGCACCGACGGCTTCAATGCCACCGTGGACTACCCCGGCTCGTTCAGCTACGTCCCAGACCGCGACGGCCACCACAAGCGCCAGGCGATGCTGCGCGTGGGCGCACAACTGGGCACGGGCCACCGCGCCGAGGCGCTGGTCATGCGCACCTACACGCGCGGCCAGTACGACGCGTCCAAGTCGCGCCCGCTGGTGGACGACATCACCAAGCAGGACGCCGATGCCGCCCGCCTGTCCTGGACCGCGCAGTGGACGCCCGACCTGCAGACGCAGCTGAGCTTCGGCGAGTCGCGCGATATCTACGAGACCACGCCCTCGCCCTACCTGACCGACACGCGCGTGCGCAACCTCGCGCTGACCGGCTTCTACAAGCTGTCGGCCAACCAGCAGCTGAACTTCACGGTCGAGCGCATGGAGGACAGGCTGGAGAACAGCGGCCTCGTGACGGCCGGCGTCGGCAAGCGCGACCGCGACGGCTTCGGCCTGGGCTATCTGCTGTCGGCCGGCGCCTTCGACCTGCAGGCCCACGCACGCCACGACCGCGACAGCCAGTTCGGCGACGTGGGCACCGGCACGCTGCTGGCCGGCTACGAGGTCGTGCAGGGCCTGCGCGTCGTGGGCTCGGTGGGCAACGCCTTCCGCGCGCCGACCATCTACCAGCAAGGCTCGGTCTACGGCCCGGCGCTGAACCTGCCCGGCGTGAAGCCGCTGGACGCCGAGCGCGGCCGCAATGTCGAGGCGGGCCTGAAGTGGACCCGCGGCGACCACGAGCTGACCGCCATGGCCTACCGCAACCGCATCAGCAACCTCATCGTGTTCGGCGCGGCCGGAACCTGCAACAGCACCTTCGGCTGCTACCAGAACGTGGCCAAGGCACGCCTGCAGGGCCTGAGCCTGGCTGGCGCCACCAAGGTCGCCAACGTGAACCTGCGCGCCACGCTGGACCTGCAGAAGCCCACCGACACCGCCACGGGCCTGCTGCTGGCCCGCCGCGCCAAGCGCCTGGCCACGGTGAACGCCGACACCACGCTGGGCCCCTGGACGCTGGGCGCCGGCGTGACGGCCTCGGGCGCCCGCTTCGACAACGCGACCAACACGCGCAAGCTGGGCGGCTACGCACTGTTCAACGCCAGCGCGCAGTACGCCGTCAGCCGCGAGGTGAAGCTGCAGCTGAACGTGGACAACGCATTCGGCCGCGAATACCAGACGGCCTACGGCTATGCGTCAGCGCCCATGACGGTGCTCGCCTCGCTGCGCTGGACCCCGAAGCTGTAAACCGGACCATGGCCGCGCACGAACTCATCGTCGGTGGCCAGCGCAGCGGCAAGTCGCGCCGCGCTGAAAGCCTGGCCCGTCAATGGCAGGAACGCGGCGGCCGCGTGGTGGTCATCGCCACCGCGCTGGCCGCCGACGACGAGATGCGTGCGCGCATCGCCCACCACCGCGCCCAGCGGCCGGCGGGCTTTGCCACCGTCGAGGCGCCGTTGGGGCTGGCCACCGCGCTGGAGCATGTGGACGGCGCCGGCACGCTGGTCATCGTCGACTGCCTGACGCTGTGGCTGGTCAACTGGCTGATGCCCATGGACGGCGCGCGCGACGGCGCCGGCTGGCAGCGCGAACGCGAGGCCTTGCTGGCACTGCTGTCGCGGCTGGAGTCGCCGGTGGTCTTCGTCTCCAACGAGGTCGGCTGGGGCGTGTCGCCGCTGGGCCGCGAGGCGCGCGACTATGTCGACGAGCTGGGCCGGCTGAACCAGGACATCGCCCGGCGCTGCGGCCGGCTGACACTGATGGTCGCGGGCCAGGCCTGGACGCGTCCCGTCGAGGATTCACACGATGCTTAGAACACTCTTCACCTTGCTGCTCGCCGCCGCGCTGCCGGCAGGCGCCGCCGAGATCAAGGACGACCTGGGCCACGTCACCACGCTCAACGCGCCGCCGCAGCGCATCGTCAGCTTGCTGCCGTCGCTGACCGAGACCGTCTGCGAGCTGGGCGCTTGCGGCCGGCTGGTGGGCGTTGACCGCTACTCCAACTACCCAGCCCAGGCGAACGCGCTGCCCAAGCTGGGCGGCCTGGACGACACCAACGTCGAGCTGATCGCGGCGCTGAAGCCCGACGTGGTGCTGGTGGCCGTATCCTCGCGCGTGGCCGAGCGGCTGCGCGCGCTCGGCCTGAAGGTCATCGCGCTGGAGCCCCGTTCCTACAAGGACGTGCAGCGCGTGCTGAACACCATCGGCCAGATCCTGGCCGTGCCCGACGCACAGCGCGTCTGGCGCCACATCGAAGCCGGCGTGGCCGCGGCGGCCAGCAGCGTGCCGGCCAAGGCGCGCGGCGTGCGCGTGTACTACGAAGTGGCCAGCGGCATCTGGGCAGCCGGCACCGTGTCCTTCATGGGTGAGACGCTGACGCGCCTGGGCGCCGGCAACATCATTCCGGCCGAGCTCGGCCCCTTCCCCAAGATCAACCCCGAGTTCGTCGTGAAGGCCAACCCTGCGCTCATCATGGTCGGCTCTCGCGGCGAGCAGGGGCTGACGGAGCGGCCGGGCTGGAACCAGATCGACGCGGTCAAGCGCGGCCGCATCTGCGTCTTCAAGCCCGAGGAAGGCGACATCCTGGCCCGCCCAGGTCCGCGCATGGCCGAGGCCGCGCAGATCATGGCCAAGTGCCTGCGCGAGAAGGCAAGCTCGTGAACCTGAGGCCAGGCGTCCTGCTCGCGCTGCTGCTGGCCGCCAGCGCGGCCGGCGTGCTGGGCGGCGTGCTGATCGGCAGCACCGGCTGGGCCGACCTGGGCAACGACGACATGGCCGTCATCCTGTGGGAGATCCGCCTGCCACGGTCGCTGGGCGCCTGGTGGGCCGGCGCGCTGCTGGGCATGGCCGGCGCCATCTCGCAGGGCCTGTTCCGCAACCCGCTGGCCGACCCCTATTTGCTGGGCAGCGCGTCCGGCGCGGGCCTGGCCGTGGCCATCGCGCTGGCGCTGACCGGCGTGTCGCCGCAGACCTCGTCGCTGCTGGCCCACCTCGGCCTGACCGGCATCGCCTTCATCGGCACGCTGGTGGGCGTGGGCCTCACGCTGATCCTCGCGCGCGGCGTGGAGCAGACGCTGCGGCTGCTGCTGGCCGGCGTCGTCGTCGGCGTCGTGCTGAACGCGCTGACCGGCCTGGCCACGCTGTGGGCACCGGACATCCTGCGCGCCATGCAGGCCTTCCTGCTCGGCAACACCGGCCTGCTGGGCTGGAGCAGCGTCGCCGTGATGGCCGGCTGCGGCGCGGCGGCGCTGCTGGTGGGTTTGGTGGCCAGCCCGGCGCTGGACGCGCTGACGCTGGGAGAATCCACCGCCGCGTCGCTGGGCGTGCGGCTGCCGCTGGTGCGGCTGCTGCTGATCTTCGCGTTCGCGCTGGCGACGGGTGCTGCGGTCGCGCAGACCGGCATCGTCGCCTTCGTGGGCCTGGTGGCGCCGCACCTGGTGCGCAGCATGTGCCCGGTGCTGCACGGCCGACTCATCCTGCTGTCGGCCGCGGCCGGCGGCGCGCTGCTGCTGGCCGCCGACGTTCTGGCCCGCGCACTGATCCGGCCGCAGGAGCTACCGGTGGGCTTGGTCACCGCGCTGCTGGGCGGCGTCTACCTGCTGGTGCTGATGCATAGACGCGGAGCACCACGCCGATGAACGCGCTGACCGCCCGCATAGCCCGCGTCCGCATCGACGGCCACGACCTGATCCGCGACATCGACCTGGCCATCCCCGCGCGCCGCTGGACCGCCATCGTCGGCCCCAACGGGGCGGGCAAGTCCACGCTGCTGCGCGCCGTGGCCGGCCTGCAGCGTTGCGAAGGCGACGTGCAGTTGGCAGACCGCCCGCTGCCGGACTGGTCCGTTCGCGAACGCGGCCGCCAGCTGGCCTGGATGGGCCAGCAGGAGACCGGCGCCGACGACCTGGTCGCGCAGGACGTCGTCATGCTGGGCCGCCTGCCGCATCGCCCCTGGCTCGCGCCGCCGACCGCCGCCGACCACACCGCCGTGCAGGCGGCCATGCAGGCCACGCAGAGCTGGGACTGGCGCGAACGCCGGCTGGGCTCGCTGTCCGGCGGCGAGCGCCAGCGCGTGCTGCTGGCCCGCGCACTGGCCCAGCAGGCACCGCTGACGCTGATGGACGAGCCGCTGGCCCACCTGGACCCGCCGCACCAGGCCGACTGGATGGCGCTGGTGCGCGATCGCGTTCAAGGCGGCCACACCATCGTCAGCGTGCTGCACGAGCTGCACCTGGCCTTGCAGGCCGACCACCTGGTGCTGATGGCCGATGGCCGCATCGTCCACACCGGTTCCCCCGCAGACCCGGCCACGCACGACGCGCTGAAGCGCGTGTTCGGCCCGCGCCTGCATATTGCACAGATCGAAGGGCGCTGGGTCGCCCTGCCCCTATGACGACCACCTGCGCCGCGCTGTTCATCAGCGCCCCCTCCTCCGGCTCCGGCAAGACCAGCGTCACCGCCGCCATCGCCCGCAGCCACGCACGGCGCGGCCGGCGCGTGCGCGTCTTCAAGACCGGCCCGGACTTCCTGGACCCCAGCATCCTGGAGCGCGCCAGCGGTGCGCCCGTCTACCAGCTGGACCTGTTCATGGGCGGCTTCGCGCACTGCCAGGCGCTGCTGTCGCAAGTGGCGGCCGAGGCCGACCTGATCCTCGTCGAAGGCGTCATGGGCCTGTTCGACGGCAAGCCCAGCAGCGCCGACCTGGCCGAGGCCTTCGGCCTGCCGGTGGTCTGCGTCATCGATGCGGCGGCCATGGCCCAGACCTTCGCGGCGCTGGCCACGGGGC
The DNA here is from genome assembly GCA_036401055.1 of Roseateles sp. Classification (GTDB taxonomy): domain Bacteria; phylum Pseudomonadota; class Gammaproteobacteria; order Burkholderiales; family Burkholderiaceae_C; genus Pelomonas. The sequence goes on along the minus strand of DASWWC010000025.1, from coordinate 18,139 downwards.
TGGCGAACTTCCGGCCCGGGCTGCGGCACCGAGGCGTCGTCGCCAACCGGCTGGGCAGCGCGGCGCATGGCCGCATGGTGGGCGAAGGCCTGCCCGCCGACCTGCCGCTGATCGCCGCGCTGCCGCGCGAACCCCGGCTCACCATGCCCGAGCGCCACCTGGGCCTGGTGCAGGCGCTGGAGCAGCCGGGGCTGGATGCGCAACTGGACGCCTGGGCCGATGCCTGGAATGCCGCGCAGCAGCCGGGCTTCACCTTCGAGCCCGTGCCTTTCGAGGCCGCGATCCATCCGCCACCCCGGCCGCTGCTGCAGGGCCGCCGCATCGCCATCGCGCGCGACGCGGCCTTCGGCTTCATCTACCCGGCCAATCTCGACACGCTGCATGCGCTGGGCGCCGAGCTGTCGTTCTTCTCGCCGCTGCAGCACGAACCGCTGCCCGACTGCGATGCCGTGTGGCTGCCCGGCGGCTACCCCGAGCTGTACGCCGACCGGCTGGCCTCGCACCCCACGCTGGCCGCCGCGCTGGCCGCCCACGTCGCGCGCGCCAAGCCGCTGCTGGCTGAGTGCGGCGGCATGCTGACGCTGCTGGAGACGCTGACCGACGCGGCCGGCGAGACCCACCGCATGGCCGGCCTGCTGCCCGGCCGCGCCCACCTGCAGCAGCGCCTGGCGGCCCTGGGCTTGCAGGCCATCAACTGGCCCGAGGGCCCGCTGCGCGGCCACAGCTACCACTACTCGACGCTGGAGACCGCGCTGGTGCCCATCGCCACGGCCAGCAACCCCAACGGCGGCAAGACCGCCGAGGCGCTGTACCAGCAGGGCTCGCTGCGCGCGAGCTATGTGCACCACTACTTCCCGTCCAACCCCGAGGCCGTGGCGGCCTTCTTTGCAGGCTGAACGCCGATGGAAATCGAAACGCCTCCCCTGGACCATCAACGCCTGGAACAGCCGGCCGCGCGCCGCGGCCTCGTGCTCGTGCACACCGGCGACGGCAAGGGCAAGAGCACGGCCGCCTTCGGCCTGGCGCTGCGCGCCCATGGCCGCGGCAAGCCGGTGCTGATCTACCAGTTCATGAAGGTGCCCAGCGCCCGCTTCGGCGAGCACCGCATCTTCGAGCAGCTGGGTGTGCCCATCATCGGCCTGGGCGACGGCTTCTCGTGGAAGAGCAAGGACCTGGAGCACTCCGCCGACCTGGCCCGTGAGGGCTGGGCGCGGGCCGAGGCCACCATCCGCAGCGGCGACCACTTCCTGGTCGTGCTGGACGAGATCATGTACCCGCTGCGCTATGGCTGGCTGGAGCTGGAGAAGGTGCTGACCTGCCTGCGCGAGCGGCCGCCGCATGTGCACGTGGTGCTGACCGGCCGCGGCGCGCCGGCCGAGCTGATCGCCGTGGCGGACACGGTGACGGAGATGACGCTGGTGAAGCATCACTACAAGGCCGGCGTGCCGGCGCAGCGGGGCATCGAGGATTGAGCGCGCTCATCGTCTGCACGACCTGCGCCGACGGTCAGGGGCAGGCGCTGCTGGAGGCCATCGAGAACGAGGCCCTGGCACGCGACCAGCCGGTGCTTGTGCGTGGCCAGGCCTGCATGGCGGCCTGCAAGCAGAGCTGCACCGCCGCGTTGCAAGGCGTGGGCAAGCACAGCTATTTGTTCGGGCAGCTCGCGCCCGATGCCACCAGCGTCGATGCGCTGCTGGACGTGGCCGCCCAGCATGCCGAACCCGGCGACGGTCTGCTCGCCTGGGCGCGGCGACCCGAACGGCTCAAGAGCGGCCTGCTGGCCCGCCTGCCGCCGCTGGGCTGATGCAGGCGATCTCGCTGATGCCTCTGCTGCTGCCGCTGGCCTTAGGGGTGGCGCTGCTGGTGGACAGGTTCGGCGAGCCGCCCGGCTGGATGCACCCGGTCGTCGGCATGGGGCGCTACCTGGGCTGGTTCAAGCTGACCCGGTTGCCCGCGCCGCTGGCCTTCGTGGCCGGCGCACTGGCCTGGCTGCTGGGCGCGGCCCTCACAGCCTTTGTCGCGCTGTGGCTGGAGGGCCAGGTCTTGATGGGCCTCCAGCCCTGGCTGTCACCGCTGCGCCTGGCCGGCGCGGCCGTGCTGATCGGCGTGCTGCTGAAGCCGCTGCTCGCTTGGGCGCTGCTGGCCGACGAGGCCATGGCCGTCGAGACCGCGCTGGGCGAATCGCTGGAAGCCGGCCGCGCGCGGGTGTCCCGCCTCGTCAGCCGCGATACGTCCACGCTGACCGACACCGAGGTGCGCGAGGCCGCCGTCGAGACCTTGGCCGAGAACCTGAACGACTCAGTCATCGCGCCGCTGTTCTGGTTCGCCATCGCCGGGCTGCCCGGCGCGGCGATCTACCGCTTCGCCAACACGGCGGATGCGATGTGGGGCTACCGCGACGAGCGCGAATGGAGCGGCAAATGGGCCGCGCGGGCGGATGACCTGCTGTCGTGGATCCCCGCGCGCCTGACGGCCCTGCTGATCGCGCGGCCCTCGCTGCGGCTGCTGCGCGAGGCGCGCCGCACGCCGTCGCCCAACAGCGGCTGGCCCATGGCGGCGATGGCGCTGCGGCTGGGTGTTAGGCTGGGCAAGCCGGGCGTCTACACGCTGCACGCCGACGGCCGGCAGGCCAGGCCCGACGACCTGCATGCAGCGCGCGCCGTGGCGTGGCAGGCTGTCACCTCCGGCGGCGCGCTCCTCGCACTGCTGGCCTGGACGCTGAGGTAATGAACCACACCCCCCTGCTGCCCGAACACGGCGGCCCCGACGACGGGCCGCCGGTGGACTTCGATTTCTCCACCAACGCCAGCCCGCTGGGCCCGCCACCCGCGCTGCTGCGTGCCGTGCGGGACGCCGACCGCGCCAGCTACCCCGACCCCGGCTACCGCGCGCTGCGCCGGCGGCTGGGCGACGAGCAGCTGGTGCTGCCGACGGCTGGCGGCGCCGAGGGCATACGCCGCCTGACCGTGGCCGCCATGCTGGCCGGCCGCCGCGAGGTGTGGGTGCCGCAGCACGGTTTTGGAGATTACGCGCTGGCCGCCCAGGCGCTGGGCCTCGCGGTCAAACCTTACGCGGCGCCGGCCGACATCCGGCCCGCCGCGCCGGCGCTGGTCTGGATCTGCGAGCCCCGCAACCCGACTGGCACCAGCGTCGCCGCGTGGCCCGACCTGGGCGACGCGCTGGTCATCGTCGACCGAGCCTACGAACCGCTGCGGCTGGAGGGCGAGGCGCCCCTGCTGCCGCCCGGTGCCTGGCAGCTCGTCTGCCCCAACAAGGCGCTGGGTCTGACCGGCATCCGCGCGGGCTACGCCATCGCGCCAGCAGCCGATGCCGTCTGGGCGCATGCGCTGTCGGTGGCGCCCAGCTGGGTGCTGTCGGCCGAGGGCGTGGCGATGCTGAACCACTGGCTGGACGACGACACCCAGGCCTGGCTGGCGGATGCGCGCGCCCAGCTGCGCGCCTGGACGGCCACGCAGCGCGCCATGCTGGCCGACCTGGACTGGCAGCAGCGCGAGACCTGCACGAACTTCTGGTTGGCCCGCCCGCCGCGGCCCGACTACGCGCTGCGGCTGCGCGAACGCGGCATCCGCGTGCGTGACGCGGCCAGCTTCGGCCTGCCCGGCTGGGTGCGCGTGTCGGCCCAGCCGCCGGCCGCACAGCAGGCGCTGCAACAGGCCGTGCTCGAAATCGAGGGAGAGGATTCATGAGCCGTGGCAAGGCCGTCATGGTGCTGGGCACCACCAGCGGCGCGGGCAAAAGCTGGCTGGCCACGGCGCTGTGCCGCTGGTACGCGCGCCAGGGCCTCAAGGTCGCGCCGTTCAAGGCGCAGAACATGAGCAACAACGCGCGCGTGGTGCCCGGCTTGAACGGCGGGATGGGCGAGATCGGCAGCGCGCAGTACTTCCAGGCTCTGGCCGCGCGCCGCGTGCCCGAGGTGCGCATGAACCCGGTGCTGCTCAAGCCCGAGGCCGACACGCGCAGTCAGGTCGTCGTGCTGGGCGAGGTGGACGAGGCGCTGTCGAGCATGCCCTGGCGCGAGCGCAGTGCGCTGCTGAAGCCCCGCGCCCGCGCCGCACTGCACGAGCTGCTGCGCGAGAACGACGTCGTCGTCATCGAGGGCGCGGGCTCGCCGGCCGAGATCAACCTCGCGCCCAGCGATTACGTGAACCTGGGCACCGCGCGCGATGCGAACGCGGCCTGCCTGCTGGTCACCGACATCGACCGCGGCGGCGCCTTCGCCCACCTGTACGGCACGCACCAGCTGATGCCGGAGGACGTGCGCGCGCAGGTGAAGGGCTTCGTGCTGAACCGCTTCCGCGGCGACGCCGGCCTGCTGGCGCCGGGCCCCGAGCAGCTGCAGCGCCTGACCGGCGTGCCCACCATCGCGACGCTGCCGATGTGGCGCGGCCATGGCCTGCCGGAAGAGGACGGCGTGTTCGACGACGCGACGACCGGCGAGGGCCTGCGCATCGCCGTCATCGCCTACCCGCGCATCTCCAACCTCGACGAGTTCCAGCCGCTGCGCCAGCTGCCCGGCGTGAGGCTGTCCTGGGCGCGCTCGGCCGCTGACCTGCAGGGCGCGGACTGGATCATCCTGCCCGGCTCCAAGGCCACCGCGGCCGACCTGGCCTGGCTGCGCGCGCAGAAGCTGGACCTCGCCATCAACGCCCACCGCGGCCGGATCCTGGGCATCTGCGGCGGCCTGCAGATGCTGGGCGAGGCGTTGATCGACACGCACGGCGTGGACGGCAACGCGCCAGGCCTGGGCCTGCTGCCGCTGGTGACCGCCTTCGAGCCCGAGAAGCTGCTGCGCAGCACCGCGCTGCGCTTCGACGCGACGGACGGCCCCTGGGCCGCGCTGGCCGGCGTGCAGGCCGAGGGCTACGAGATCCGCCATGGCCGCACCCAGCCGCATGCCGGCCTGCCGCCGCCACGGGTGGCACTGCGCAACGCGGCCGGCGAGGCCATAGGCTGGCAGGCCGGCCGCGTGCTGGGTGTCTACGCCCACGGCCTGTTCGAGCAGCCGGCCGTGCTGCAGGCGCTGTTCGGCCAAACCGGCCGGCCGCTGGACGCGGTGTTCGACGGCCTGGCAGATTTCATCGACCTGCACTTCCAACCGGGCAAACTGGCGGGCCTGATCGCATGAAGAAGGATTGACCCGTGTTTGTTCGCCGACTCGCCGCCCCGCTGCTGCTGGCCCTTGCCACCACCGCGCACGCCTGGAGTGGCGCCGGCCACCAGACCGTGGGCGCGCTGACCGAGAGGCTGCTGCAGGGCACGCCGGCGGCGCAGCGCGTGGCCGAGTTGCTGGGTGACCTCACGCTCGCGCAGGCCAGCGCCTGGCTGGACTGCGCCCGCGGCATCGACCCGGCCAAGGGCTTCGACTACACGACGCGCGGCCGCTATGCGGAATGCGCGCCGTTCGAAACCGATGCCGGCACCGCCGAGCTGCGCGCCTTCGTGCAGCGCAACCACCGCCAGTGCCACCCCGCGCCCGGCGCCGAGGACTGCCACCGCGGCTACCACTACGCCAATCTCGCCTACCAGCGCAGCCGCTACCTGCCGGGCAGCACCGGTGCGCGAGCGGACGACATCGTCGGCGCCGCGGCGGCCGCCATACGCGTGCTGCAGGGGCAACCGGTGCCGGCGCCGTTCGGCTTCGCGTCGCCGCGCGACGCGCTGCTGGTGATCGCCCATCTGGTGGGCGACATGCACCAGCCGCTGCACATCGGCGGTGTCTACCTGGACGCGCAGGGGCACCCGGTGGACCCCGACAAGACCGGCCTGGACCCCGCCACGTTCACGCGCGGCAGCAACCAGGTCGTCATTCCGGCCCGCCCGCCCACCGGCGCCGCCGGCCTGAAGGCCGTGGCGGCCGGCTGGCGCATGCCCAACCTGCATTCGCTCTGGGACGGCGTGCCCGCGCCGCTGACGCCGGCCGGCATCGACGCCGCCTGGCTGCAGGCCGCACGGCAGGTGCCGGTCACGCCCGGCGACATGACGGATTGGCCGGCGCGCTGGGCCAGCGAGACGCTGGACCAGGCCAGGCCGGCGCTGCACGACCTGGCCTTCGGCCCTCGCCAGGGCGAGATCTGGACCGCCCAGCTGCCGCCGGACTACGAGGCCCGCATGGCCAAGATCAAGCGCCAGCAGCTGACGCGGGCCGCCGCACGACTGGCGCAGGTGCTGCAGGCGACGCTGTCGGCGCCCTGACCGGAGTGGCACTCACGCCGCCGCCTCGGGCAATTTGGCGATGACCTTGATCTCGAACTGGAAACCGTAGAGCCAGGTCACGCCGATGCCGGTCAGCGTGGGGTACGGCGCCTCGCCCCAGTGCGCCATCACCACGGGCCACACACGTTCGAAGTTCTTCTCCGCATCGACGACGAAGACGGTCACGTCCACCACGTCCCCGAACGTGCAGCCGGCTGCCGCCAGGATGTGGTTCAGGTTGTCGAACGCCAGCGCGACCTGCGGCTCCAGCCCGGGTTCGGGCGAACCGTCCGCCCGGCTACCCACCTGGCCGGACACGAACAGGAAGCCGTTGGCGCGGATGGCCGGCGAATAGCGGTTGCGCTCGTACAGGGCCTGACGGCCGGCGGGGAAGACGACATCGCGTGGAGAAGACATGGCATCACTTTCTCGGTGCAGGGATGCAGCGAACTCTAGGCACCGGCCGCCGGCAGAAAAAGCGGCCGGCACCACAATCAGTTTTTGCCCATACCAAACAATCGGGAGCCCGAAATCCATGGACCGTTTCGATGCGCTGCAGGCGTTCGCTCGCGTCGTGGAAACCGGCAGCTTCACGAAGGCCGCCCGCGCGCTGGACGTGAGCAACGCCACCGTCACGCAGCTCGTGCAGCAACTCGAAGCGCGGCTGCGTGTGAAGCTGCTGCACCGCACGACGCGGCAGGTGCGTGTGACCGAGGACGGCGCGGCCTACTACGAGCGCGTCGTGCGCCTGCTGGCCGACCTGGAGGCCGCGGACACCAGCCTGTCCGACGCGTCGGCCGCGCTGAAGGGCAGGCTGCGCGTGGACGTGCCCAGCCCGCTCGCGCGGCTGGTGCTGGTGCCCGCGCTGCCGGACTTCCACGCCCGCTGCCCGGAGATCCAGCTGCACCTGGGTGTCAGCGACCGCATGGTGGATGTCATCGGCGACCACGTCGACTGCGTGCTACGCGGCGGTGAGCTGGCCGACTCGACGCTGATCGCACGCCGCGTCGGCTCGCTGACCATGGGCGTCTACGCCGCGCCGGCCTACCTGCAGCAGGCCGGCATGCCCGAGCACCCGCTGGACCTGGCGGACGAGCCGCACCGCACCGTCGGCTACCTGCGCTGGCGCAGCGGCAGCGTGGCGCCGCTCACGCTGCAACGCGAAGGCGAGACCGTCGAACTGCACGGCCGCCACCTGCTGGCGGTGGACGACGGCAACGCCTACCTGGCCGCCGGCCTGGCGGGGCTGGGCGCACTCTGGTTACCGCACTACATGGCCGCGCCGCATGTGGCGCGTGGCGAACTGCTGCCGGTGCTGGACGATTGGCAGGTGGACGCGATGCCGCTGTACGTGGCCTTCCCGCCGAACCGGCATGTCAGTGCCAAGCTGCGGACCTTTATCGAATGGGTGGCGGCCGTGCTGGCGCGGCAGCCGGCGATCACGCCCGCCTGAGCAGGCTCAAGCGGCGGTCAGGCGCTGGTACTTCTGCAGCAGCGTCTCGCGCGTCTCGACGTGGGCCGGGTTCACCGGGATGCAGGCCACCGGGCACAGCATCACGCACTGCGGCTCGTCGAAGTGGCCCACGCACTCGGTGCACTTGGACGGCTCGATCTTGTAGAACTCATCGCCCATGCTGATCGCGTTGTTCGGGCAGGCGGGCTCGCAGACGTCGCAGTTGATGCACTCGTCGGTGATCATCAAGGCCATCTCACGCCCCCTTCTTGCAGCGCTCGTTCAGCCGCGCCAGCACCCCGGGCGACACGAACTCCGCCACCTCACCGCCCAGCGTCGCGATCTCGCGGACGAAGGTGCTGGACGTGTACTGGTGCTTCTCGCCGGGCGTCAGGAAGATGGTCTCGACCTCGGGCATGAGCTTGCGGTTCATGCCGGCCATCTGGAACTCGTACTCGAAGTCGCCGCCGGTGCGCAGGCCGCGCACGACGACGCGGCCCTGGTGGGCGCGGACGAAGTCGCGCAGCAGGCCGTCGAAGGCGATGACCTCGACATTGCCCAGCGGCGCGGCCACGGCCTGCGCCATGGCCAGGCGCTCGTCCAGCGAGAACATCGTCTTCTTGTGGTGGCCCACGGCCACGGCCAGCACCAGCCGCTCGAACATGCCGGCCGCGCGGCGCATCAGGTCTTCGTGGCCCAGCGTGATGGGGTCGAAGGTGCCGGGGTAGACGGCGGTGATCGTCGTGCGCGATGTCATGAAGCCGGATTGTCCTCGCGACGCAGCAACTGGTAGTGCACGGCCCCGGCGCGACCCTGGCGCCAGGCGGTGAATCCAGCCGGAGGCGTGATCGGGTGCGGAGATTCGACGTAGATGAGGCCGCCATCGGCCAGCAAAGGCTGGGCGGCCGCAAGCGCCTGCTCGAACAGGTCGGCAGCGAACGGCGGGTCCAGCAGGATGAGGTCGAAGCCGCCGCGCGGCGCAGCGCGCATCCAGGCCAGCGCATCGGCCGCATGCACCTGGATGGTGGTCGCCTTCAGCCGTTGCACGCTGGCGCGCAGGCCGGCGGCAAGCTTGGCGTCGCGCTCGATGAGCACGACCTGGGCCGCATCGCGCGAGGCCGCTTCGAAGCCCAGCGCGCCGCTGCCGGCAAAGGCATCGAGCACGCGCCAGCCGCTCAGGCTCTGGCCCAGCCAGTTGAACAGCGTCTCGCGGATGCGGTCGGACGTGGGGCGCAGGCCGGGGGCGTCGGGCACGGGCAGCTTGGAGCGCTTCCACTGCCCCCCGATGATCCTGACCTCGCCCACGCCTTACTGCCTGACGGGGATGCCGCGAGCGGCCATCAGCGCCTTGGCTTCGCCCACCGTGTGCTGGCCGAAGTGGAAGATGCTGGCGGCCAGCACCGCATCGGCGCCGCCCTGGGTGATGCCGTCGGCCAGGTCGTCCAGCGAGCCCACGCCGCCGGACGCGATGACGGGTACGGGCACGGCGTCGCTGACGGCGCGGGTCAGCGCGAGGTCGAAGCCGCTCTTGGTGCCGTCGCGGTCCATGCTGGTCAGCAGGATCTCGCCGGCGCCGTACTCGGCCATCTGCTTCGCCCATTCGACGGCATCCAGGCCCACGTTCTTGCGGCCGCCATGCGTGTAGACGTCCCAGCCCGTGCCATCGGCACGGCGCTTGGCGTCGATGGCGACGACGATGCATTGCGCGCCGTACTTGTCGCTGGCGGCGCGGATCAGTTCGGGGTCGGCCACGGCCGCCGAGTTGAACGACACCTTGTCGGCACCGGCATTCAGCAGCCGCCGCACATCAGCCACGGCACGCACGCCGCCGCCCACCGTCAGCGGGATGAAGACCTTGGAGGCCACGGCCTCAATGATGTGCAGGATCAGGTCGCGGCCGTCGCTGGTCGCGGTGATGTCCAGGAAGGTCAGCTCGTCGGCACCCTGCTCGTTGTAGCGGGCGGCGATGTCCACGGGGTCACCCGCATCCCGCAGGCCGACGAAATTGACGCCCTTGACGACGCGACCGGCGGTCACATCCAGGCAGGGAATGATGCGTTTGGCGAGCACGTCAGCGCGCCGCCATCAGTTCGTCCGCCCGGGCCTGGCCGGCGGCGAAGTCGAGGTCGCCGGTGTAGATGGAACGACCGCAGATGACGCCTTCCACACCGTCACCGAACACCGCACACAGGCGCTCGATGTCGGTGATGTTGGACAGGCCGCCTGACGCGATGACGGGGATGGTCAGCGCCTGGGCCAGCTTGACGGTGGCCTCGATGTTGATGCCGGTCAGCATGCCGTCGCGGCCGATGTCGGTGTAGATGATGCCTTCGACGCCGTAGTCCTGGAACTTCTGGCCCAGGTCGATGACCTCGTGGCCGGTCAGCTTGCTCCAGCCATCGGTGGCGACCTTGCCGTCCTTCGCGTCGAGACCCACGATGATGTGGCCGCCGAAGGCGCTGCAGGCGTCCTTCAGGAAGCCGGGGTTCTTCACCGCGGCCGTGCCGATGATGACGTAGCTGAGGCCGTCGTCGAGGTAGCGCTCGATGGTGTCGAGATCGCGGATGCCGCCGCCCAGTTGGATGGGGATCTCGTCGCCCACCTCCTTGATGATGGCCTTGATGGCGGGCTCGTTGACCGGTTTGCCCGCGAAGGCGCCGTTCAGGTCCACCAGGTGCAGGCGACGCGCGCCGGCATCCACCCAGCGGCGGGCCATCGCGGCGGGATCCTCGCCGAAGGTGGTGGAGTCGTTCATGTCGCCTTGCTTGAGGCGGACACAGCGACCGTCTTTCAGGTCGATGGCAGGGATCAGCAGCATGGCTGGGGGCTGAGGGGCTGGAGGGGAAGGAAGGGAGGCGAGAAAGTGCGGACCGCGGAGAAACGGTCAGGGGTTCCAGTGAAGGAAGTTGCGATAGAGCGCGAGGCCCAGCGCGGCACTTTTCTCGGGGTGGAATTGGGTGGCAAAAATATTATCCCGGGCCACTGCACAGGTAAAGCGCAGGCCGTAGTCGGTCTCGCCGGCGCTGTGTTCGGGGCTCGTGGTCGTCGCGTAGAAGCTGTGCACGAAGTAGAACCAGCTCTGATCGGGGATGCCGGCCCAGACCGGGTGCGCACGCGACTGGTGCACGCGGTTCCAGCCCATCTGCGGCACCTTGTAGCGGCTGCCATCCTCCTGCAGTCGGCCCTCCAGCTGGAAGCGGCGCACGCGGCCGGGGATCAGGCCCAGGCCCGGCGTGTCCTGCTCCTCGCTGTGGTCCAGCAGCATCTGCATGCCGACGCAGACGCCCAGCAGCGGCTTGGTGGCGGCAGCTTCGAGCACGGCCTCCTGGGCGCCGGAGGCGGCCAACTCGGCCATGCAGTCGCGCATGGCGCCCTGGCCCGGCAGCACGACGCGCTCGGCGGCGCGGATGACCTCGGGGTCGCAGGTGATGGCGACCTCGAAGCCCTGCCCCTCGGCAGCATGGAGGACGGCCTGCGACACGGAGCGCAGGTTGCCCATGCCGTAGTCCACCACGGCAACGGTTCTGGTCATGTCAGAGCGAGCCTTTGGTGGAGGGGATCACGCCGGCCGAGCGCGGGTCGAGCGTCGTCGCCATGCGCAGCGCGCGGCCGAAGGCCTTGAACATCGTTTCGGCCTGGTGGTGGGCGTTGTGCCCCTTCAGGTTGTCGATGTGCACGGTGGCCAGCGCCAGGTTGGCGAAGCCCTGGAAGAACTCGAAGGTCAGCTGCGTGTCGAAGGCGCCGATGCTGCCGGCCGTGAACTTCACGTCCATGTGCAGGCCCGGGCGGCCGGACAGGTCGATGACGACGCGCGACAGCGCCTCGTCCAGCGGCACGTAGCTGTGGCCGTAGCGGGTCAGGCCGGCCTTGTCGCCGACCGCCTGCGCGATGGCCATGCCCAGCGTGATGCCCACGTCTTCCACGGTGTGGTGGCCGTCGATGTGCAGGTCGCCCTCGCAGTGGATGTCCAGGTCGATGAGGCCGTGGCGGGCGATCTGGTCCAGCATGTGGTCGAAGAAACCGATGCCGGTGTGCAGCTTGGACTGGCCCGTGCCGTCCAGGTTGACGCGCACGGTGATGCGCGTCTCGCGGGTGTTGCGGGTGACTTCGGCGATGCGTTGGGAGGTCATGACAGACAGCTCGTGAGTTCGGCCAGCAGGCGGGTGTTTTCGTCGGGCGTTCCGACCGTGAAGCGCAGGCAGTTGGCGAGCAGCGGGTGCATGGCCGAGACGTTCTTGATGAGCACGCCGCGCGACTTCAGCGCCGCGAAGGTGGCGGCCGCGTCCTGCACCCTGGCCAGAATCATATTGCCCTGGCTGGGCCAGGGGCTGACGCCGGGCAGCGCCTGCAAGGCCGCGAACAGCCGCTCGCGCTGCGCGCGCAGCTCGGCGGCCTGGGCGGCGTAGACGTCGGCATGCTCCAGCGCGAAGAAGGCAGCCTCGGCGTTCAGCACGCTGATGTTGTAGGGCGGGCGCAGCTTCTCGACCTGGTCGACCAGCTCGGCCGCGCCCAGCAGGTAGCCGATGCGCACGCCGGCCAGACCGAACTTGCTCATCGTCCGCATGACCAGCACGTTGGGCTGGCGGGCCATCAGCGCGAGGCTGTCCTGGCTGGCGAAAGGCTGATAGGCCTCGTCCATGACGACCAGCCCCGGCGCGGCCTGGGCAATGCGCTCGATGACGGCGGCGTCCCACAGCGTGGCGGTAGGGTTGTTGGGATAGGCCAGGTAGATCAGCGCGGGCCGGTGCTCGGCAATGGCAGCCAGCATGGCCGCCTCGTCGAGCTGGAAGTCGTCGGCGCGCAGCGGCACGCCGACGAAGCCCAGCTGCTGCTGGCGGGCCAGCGCCTCGTACATGACGAAACCGGGCACGGGCGCCAGCACGCAGGCGCCGGGCCGGGCCACGGCGATGGTCAGCAAGCCGATCAGCTCGTCCGAGCCATTGCCGAGCGTGACGCCGACGTCATCGCCCACGCCGGCATGGCGGGCCAGCGCGCGAGCCAGCTGGGCGGTGCGTTCGGCCGGGTAGCGGTTCAGCGCGACGGCGGCCAGGCGCTCGCCGAGCTTGTGCTGCAGCTCGGCCGGCAGGCGGTAGGGGTTCTCCATCGCGTCCAGCTTCAGCAGGCCGTGGCTGGGCTGCACGACGTAGGCATGGGCCGCACGCACGTCGGGGCGGATCTGGTCAAGAGCACGGGCAAGCGGTGCGGTCATGGCGCGGTGACGAGAGGGTTGAGGATCTGCACGCTGTCGTAGACGGCGTCGTGCGGCAAGGCCAGACTGAGCAGACGGGTGCAGCCCTGGGCCTTGGCGCTGGCCACGACCAGGGCGTCGGCGAACGGCAGGCCGAAGCGGCTCTCCAGCGACCAGGCGGACTCCACCGTGGCCTGGTCGGCGGCCCAGGGGCGCCAGTGCTGGTAGCGGCGCACCTCGGCGCGCACGTCGCCCTGCGGCATGGGCGGGTTCACGCGCTGCGTGGCCAGCAGGTAGAAGTCGTTCAGCACCTGAACCGAGACTCGCCCCGTGCGCGCGGCCCACAGCTCGCGCAGCCAGGCCAGCACCCGCTCGCGCTCGGCAGGGCGGGCGCCATCCTCGCTGAACAGCAGCACGGAGGTATCGACAAAGACGGGATCAGCGGCCATCAAAGCGTGCTCCGTCCCGGATAGGGCTGGCCGTCGGACGACCAGCTGCGCTCGCGATGCAGCCAGTCCTGCAGCGCGCGCTCGTAGGCATCGTCGTGCTGCATCTTCTCGGCCAGCAACTCACCCAGCAGGCGCGAGACGCTGGTGTTGCGCCGCGCCGCCTCCAGCCGGGACCACTCGGCCACGGCATCGTCCATCGAGACGGTCACGTTCTTCATGGGCCGAAGATTACACGAAGTTCGTGTTGCACGAACTTCGTGTCGCAAGAATCCTTTATGGCCGATACCAGAGTTCCGGCTTGTCCAGCGGCGCGTCCGGCGGCAACAGCGGGTTGTTGAGCTTGAGGATGCGGCGCGACGCCAGCTTGGCGCGGGCCAAGTCTTCGCCGTGGTGCTTCAGGAACAGGCGGTCGAAGGCGCCGCTGGCGCGCAGCCGCTGCAGGCCCATGTGGATGGCGGCGGCCAGGACGGCATCGTCCGGCGCCACGAAGTAATAGACCGGCGCCGGATAGTGCAGGCAGAGGTCGGGCACGACGACCAGGCCCTGGCCGTAGCGCTCCAGTTCCCACCACACCTCCTCGACCGAGCGCGGGAAAGCATCCGCCCGGCCCAGCCTGACCTGCTTGAACATCGCCTCATACGTGGGCGAGACGACGACGGGGATGCCGTTGCCCTGCAGGATGCCGGTGTCCGGCCAGTCCAGGCCCTGCACCATGGAGAAGCGCTTCAACTCGGCCAGGTTGCTGACGCCACGCAGGCGCTCGGCAACTTCCGGCAAGGCCAGCAGCAGCCGCCAGCCATACAGGCCCTTGAAGAGGGGCACGCGCACGGGCAGGGCCTGCTTTTCGCGCTCGACCGAGGTCATGGTCCAGACGACGTCCAGACGGCCGCGGCCGCGGCGCCAGCCCAGTTCCTGCAGCGCGCGGTTCTGCGGGATCAGTTCCGGCGTCGGCTCCAGCGTGGCGGGCACCTCCGCGGCGGCCAACGCCTGGTCCAGCAGCACGGCCGCGTAGTTGTTCGCCAGGTCGGCACGGGCCGAAACATGCGGAATGCGCAGCGTGCGCCCCGCGGCATGGGCGGCCAGCGGGGCAGCGGCCGAGGACAGCAGGAGATGGCGGCGACTCAGAGGCATCGCCGCAGCCTAGTCGAATCAGGCTTGGGGCTTCAACCGCAGTTCGGCGGCGCGCGCGTGGGCTTGCAGGCCTTCGCCGTGCGCCAGCACGCTGGCGACGCGGCCCAGTTGCTGCGCACCGGCCTCGCTGACCTCGATGAGGCTGGTGCGTTTCTGGAAGTCATACACGCCCAGCGGCGACGAGAAGCGCGCCGTGCCGGCCGTGGGCAGCACGTGGTTGGGGCCGGCGCAGTAGTCACCCAGGCTTTCGCTCGTGTACGCGCCCATGAAGATGGCGCCGGCATGGCGCAGCAGCGGCTCCCAGCGCTGCGGGTCGGCGGCACTGATCTCCAGGTGCTCGGGCGCGATGGAGTTGCTGATCTCGCAGGCCTCTTCCATCGAGCGCGTGTGGATGAGCGCGCCGCGACCCTTCAGCGAGGCGCGCACGATGTCGGCGCGCGGCAGCTCGGGCAGCAGGCGCTCCATGCTCGCGCGCACGGCGTCCAGAAAGGCCGCGTCGGGGCTCAGCAGGATGCTCTGCGCCATCTCGTCGTGCTCGGCCTGGCTGAACAGGTCCATGGCCACCCAGTCGGGCGGCGTCGTGCCGTCGGCGATGACGAGGATCTCGCTGGGGCCGGCGATCATGTCGATGCCGACCTGGCCGAACACATGCTTCTTGGCCGAGGCCACGTAGGCGTTGCCCGGGCCGGTGATCTTGTCGACGCGCGGGATGCTGGCCGTGCCATAGGCCAGCGCCGCCACGGCTTGCGCGCCGCCGATGGTGAAGACGCGGTGCACGCCGGCCACGGCCGCGGCGGCCAGCACCAGCGGGTTGCGGGCGCCATCCGGCGTGGGCACGACCATGATGATTTCCTGCACGCCGGCCACATGGGCCGGGATGGCGCTCATCAGCACGCTGCTCGGATAGGCCGCCTTGCCGCCGGGCACGTAGATGCCCACGCGGTCCAGCGGCGTGACCTTCTGGCCGAGCAGGTTGCCGTCTTCGTCGCGGTAGCTCCAGCTCAGGCCACAGGCCTGCAGCTGGCGTTCGTGATACGAGCGCACGCGCCGGGCCGCAGCCTGCAGCGCGTCGCGCTGGGCGGGCGAGATGGAGGCCAGCGCGGCCTGCAACTCAGCCTGCGTGATCTCCAGCGCGGCGACGCTGTCGACCTTCACGCGATCGAAGCGGGCGGTGTAGTCCAGCACGGCGGCGTCACCGCGCGTGCGCACATCGGCCAGGATTTCGGCGACGCGTCCTTCGATGGCCGCATCCGTCTCCGCCGACCAGTGGCGCAGGCGCTCGAACTCGGTGGCGAAGTCGGCGGCGGCGGTCGAGAGTTGGCGGATCATGCGTTGACGGCGCCGGCGAAGGCGTCGATGAGCGGGCGCAGCGTGTCGCGCTTGAGCTTGAGCGCGGCCTGGTTGACGACCAGGCGGGACGAGATGTCCATGATCTGCTCGACCTCGACCAGCTTGTTCGCGCGCAGCGTGCCGCCGGTGGACACCAGGTCGACGATGGCCTCGGCCAGGCCGGTCAGCGGCGCCAGCTCCATGGAGCCGTAGAGCTTGATGAGGTCCACGTGCACGCCCTTGTCGGCGAAATGCTGGCGGGCGATCTCGGTGTACTTGGTGGCCACGCGGATGCGCGAACCCTGCTTGACCGCGGCGGCGTAGTCGAAGTCGGCGCGCGTGGCGACGCTCATGCGGCAGCGGGCGATCTTCAGGTCCAGCGGCTGGTACAGGCCGTGCGAGCCGCCCTCGGCCAGCGCCTGCTCGTGCAGCACGTCGCGGCCGGCCACGCCCAGGTCGGCGCCGCCGTACTGCACATAGGTCGGCACGTCGCTGGCGCGGACCATGACGATGCGCACGCCGTCGCGGTTGGTCGGCAGGATGAGCTTGCGCGAGGTCTCGGGGTCTTCCAGCACCTCGATGCCGGCGGCGCGCAGCAACGGCAGCGTCTCCTCGAAGATGCGGCCCTTGGACAGGGCGAGGGTCAGGCCGCTCATTGCTGCCACTCCTCGGGCGTCAGCGTCTTCATGGACAGCGCGTGGATCTGCTCCTTCATGCGCTCGCCAAGCGCCGCGTAGACGCGCTGGTGGCGCTTGATGCGCGTGAGGCCCGAGAACTCCGCCGACACGATGGTGGCAAAGAAATGGCGGCCGTCGCCCTCGACTTCCAGATGCGCGCAGGGCAGGCCTGCGGCAATGAAATCGCGCACTTCTTGCGGGGTCGGGTCGGCCATCAGAGGTCCTCGGTGGAAACCCGGGATTTTAGGGGCACGCTCAAGCCCTGCTGTGCAGGACGGCAGCGGCAATGGGCGCAACGGGGCGTTGCCGGACTCTCCCCAATGAGCGATGCGCACCGTGGCAGGGCATTCCAGAATCAAGCGCATGGACATCTCCACTCCCAGCCTGCGTGCGTCGTTCGTCCAGCTCGGCCAGGCGCCGGGTGGACACAGCCCTCGGCCGCGCTGAGAGCTCGCGAGGCTGCGTGACATCGCCCCACCTCGTCGGCAACGCCGACCGGCTGCTCCAGGGCCTGCAAGGCCTGGTGCTTCATCTGCACGCCATCAGCAGTGACCTGCCGGCCGACCTGCCCACCCGGCTGGCGCTCGAACGTTGGCTCCAGTCGGCAGACCACCTCGTCGCGCAGGGCTGCGCCGACAGCCTGCTGCCCGAACCGAAAGGAGCATCGGGCGTGGTGGCGCTGCTGATGGGCATGGCCAGCCTGGGCCCGGCCTCAGCGCAGCCATTGCGCCTGCGAGTCCAGCTGAGCCGTGCAGCCCGCCCCTTGCGCGACGGGCTTCAGCAAGCCATCGGGCAACTCGCCTGTGACCATGTGCGCCACGCCTGCAGCGAGGCCGGCGCCTCGGCGGTGACCGTGGCGCTCGATGCCGGCCGCTCCGGCCTGACGCTGAGAGTGCGTGACAACGGCCGCTGGCATGCGCCTTGTGCCGGCCGCAAGCCGCCGCCGGCCGCACAGGCATCGTTGCGGGAAGCGGCTGCGCGCCTGAACGCCCGGCTGCGGCTGTGGCACTGGCCCGGCGCCGGTGCGGAGCTCGAACTCCAGGTGCCGGCGCTGCAGGCTTATGGCGACGCTGAGTAAGTCCCCGCAGTGCCGTGCGCCCCGGTTTGGGATGCGCCGCGCCATGCCGGAGCCACCGCACCCGGCAGCGGGCAGGCGCCCGGCTCGCCATGGCGCACCAGGCCACGCCGGTGCGCAGCGGCCACCGCCTGCGTGCGGCTGCTGACGTCCAGCTTCTCCAGGATGGCTTTCACATGGCTCTTCACCGTGCCCAGCGCCATCGTCAGGCGCAGCGCGATGCTCTTGTTGTCCAGGCCCAGACACAACAGCTGCAGCACCTCGGTCTCGCGGCGGGTCAAGGGTTCGTCCACGGCGCCTTCGGCCAACAGCGCGGCCGAGGCGGCGCACAGAAAGTGCTGCCCCGCACGCGCCGCCGCCACGGCGCGCTGCAGCTCCACCACGCTGCAGCTGGCCTGCACCATCGCCCGCACCCCCTGCTGCATGGCCTGCTGCACGGCCCAGCTGCTGGCCTGCGTGCTGACCACCACGCAGCGCCAGGGCTGAAACGACCGGCCAGGCTGCGGGCGCGCGTGCGTGAGGACGAGCGTCGCCAGCGGCAGGTCCGTCACCAGCACCGCGGGCGCCGACCGCGCCAGCAGGGCGGCCGCGTCGAGCTCGGCCGCCACGCCCGCGGCAGGCCCC